>JBGSJQ010000035.1:0-5891 GCA_041741775.1 Terrimicrobiaceae bacterium
ATACACCATCCAAACCGGTGTTTTTGGGTCTGTGAGCACTCTCCAAAAAACGTATGGCCCACGGTGTTAGCTTCTTACACACTCTGAAATCTGTTCACTTTTGCTCCGGCAAAAATTCCACTTTTGCTCCGTCGCCGACACTGCTTCCAAATTTGTTTGCCACCGACCTTGGTTCTGAAGTAAAAGCTTACCCCTCTGTGAATGTAAAGACCCGCAACGTTTGTTTTCGTCCATGGCTTGCTCCGGCTTGCCTTGGATTTCATTCCTTTTCCTTGCTTTCCTCAAAAAGTTTAGAAAATGGGTGTGAAAGCAGCAATAGTTTCGCTCTATTTACGTAGGTAAAGGCATCCCTAGCTCAATGGTAGAGCAGTTGACTCTTAATCAATTGGTTCCCGGTTCGAGCCCGGGGGGGTGCACTTTCCTGACGGCGGGTGAGGATTTGTATGGAACATTTGTATGGAACAATACCACCGCCTGCTCCGTCTGGTCCTTGAGAAGGGCCGTTTCAAATCCGACCGCACCGGCACCGGAACGTATTCGGTGTTCGGCGCGCAGGAGCGCTTCGACCTGCGCGAGGGGTTTCCGCTGCTGACAACGAAAAAGCTGCACCTGCGCTCGATCATCCACGAGCTCCTCTGGTTTTTGAAGGGCGATACAAATGTCGGCTACCTCCGCGACAACCGGGTGACGATCTGGGATGAGTGGGCGGATGCGGAGGGCAACCTCGGCCGCGTCTATGGAGCGCAGTGGCGGGACTGGAAAAAGCCCGACGGGTCATCGCTCGACCAGATCCGTGAGGTGGTGGCCCAGATCCGCTCGAACCCCGACAGCCGCCGCCTGATCGTCTCCGCATGGAATCCCGGCGAGATCCCCCAAATGGCCCTCGCGCCCTGTCATGCACTCTTTCAGTTTTACGTGCAGGAGGGCGAGTTGAGCTGCCAACTCTACCAGCGCAGCGCAGACCTCTTTCTCGGGGTTCCTTTCAATATCGCTTCCTATGCCCTTCTGACGCTGATGGTTGCTCAGGTCACGGGGCTGCGCGCCGGCGACTTTGTCCACACGTTCGGCGACCTACATCTTTACTCCAACCACCTCGACCAGGCCCGCGAGCAACTCGCCCGCGAGTGCCGTCCGCTTCCCCGGATGGCGCTGAATCCGGCCATCTCTGCGCTCGAGGACTTCCGTTACGAGGATTTCACTCTGGAAGGATACGATCCGCACCCCGCGATCAAAGCCCCGATTTCCGTATGAGAGAAAACCGGAAAGTGGAAGGCGGAAAGTGGAAACCGGAAGGGTCCTTGCTGTTCGCGCTTGCGAGCCTCTCTCCGGTCTCCCATTGCCAGTTTCCCCATTTGTTATGATTGCAATTGCAGCCATGTCGCGGGAACGCGTGATCGGAGCCGCAGGAAAAATCCCCTGGCACATTTCTGATGACCTGAAGTTTTTCAAGCGCACGACGCTGGGTCAGGTTGTTATAATGGGGCGCAAGACGTTCGAGTCGCTCGGGCGGCCTCTGCCCGGGCGGGAGAACTGGGTGGTTTCCCGCACGGCGGTGATTGAGGGGATTCGGGTTTTTCGGGATCCCTCGGAAGTTTTGGACCCTCGAGACGGGCGGGGCGTCTATGTGATCGGAGGCGCCGAGATCTATGCGGCGCTGCTGCCGGCTTGCTCGGAGATTTTGCTCACCCATGTGGACCGTTCGGTTGAAGGCGACACGTGGTTCCCTGCCTTCGAGCGCGAGTTTGATTCCGGAGGGCCGGTTCAGTGCGGCGACGGATATGAGATCCGGAGATACCGGCGCCTGCCGGCGCACGGCTGACATGGAATCCCCGCGACGGCGTCGCGCACCAAGAAACTCGAATTTCCGATCCCCAAGCGGTGATTGGGATCATGTCGCTGATCCCGATGGAGGCTCTTTCTTTCAGGCTGCAGGGATTCGTCTGCGACCGGGCGTTGAAACTTTGGTGGCTGATGCTACTCTGCTGCATGCGTTACTGGTCCGCTATATTTTTGCTTGGGCTGACGACGGTGGCTGGTGCGGCCGGCGGGCCGGTTTCCCGCCAATTGGAAACGATTGTCATTCCGAAGATTCAACTCGAAGCCGTCCCGTTGCCTGATGCCGTCGAGCTGGTGCGCCAAAAGGCGTTGGCACTCGATCCGAAGAAAAAGGGATTCAATGTGGTTTTGCAAATTCCTCAAGCCCACCCCTCGCTGACTTCGCCCATAACCATCACTCTGGAAAATGTCCCCGCAGGGGTGGCATTGGATTACATCCTTCGCCTCGCCAAGCTCCAATACAAGGTGGATCGGTTTGCCGTGGTCATCTCACCCTTGGGGGAGCCGTGATGGCCTCGACAGGGTGGCGGTTCGACAACTCCTATCTCAGGCTTCCGGCGGCGCTTTATGAGCGCTGTCACCCGGTCCCCGTCTGCGCTCCCCGGCTGGCGATTTTCAACCGGAAGTTGGCAGAGGATCTGGGGCTCGATCCCGATATCCTGGAATCGGGTGGGGGAGCGGCGGTCTTATCCGGAAACCGGATTCCGGAGGGGTCCGAACCGATCGCGCAGGCTTACGCTGGGCATCAGTTCGGGCATTTCACCATGCTGGGCGACGGGCGCGCCGTCCTGCTGGGAGAGCACATTGCTCCCGGGGGAGGTCGGTGGGATATCCAGCTCAAGGGCTCCGGTCAGACCCCGTTCTCTCGCCGTGGAGATGGTCGGGCGGCACTGGGGCCGATGCTACGGGAATTTCTAATCAGCGAGGCAATCCACGCGCTCGGGATTCCGACCACGCGAAGCCTCGCCGTCGTCGCAACCGGTGAGCCGGTTTTCCGGGAGGAACCATTGCCGGGTGCTGTCCTCACCCGTGTTGCGGCCAGTCACATCCGTGTGGGAACTTTCGAATACGCAGCCGCGCTGGAAGACCGGGCACTTCTGGTCGCGCTGGCCGACTACACGCTTCAGCGCCATTTCCCGGAGCACGCTGGAGCCTCCGCCTCCAGGCTTCTGGAATCCGCCATTGATCGTCAGGCGGCTCTTGTGGCCCGATGGTTGCTCGTCGGCTTTGTTCACGGCGTCATGAATACCGACAACATGGCCCTCTCGGGCGAGACGATCGATTACGGGCCATGCGCGTTTCTCGATACCTACGATCCTTCGACGGTCTTCAGCTCGATCGATGTTCACGGCCGCTATGCCTACGGAAGCCAACCGGATATCGCCCACTGGAATCTCGCGCGTCTGGCGGAGAGCCTTCTTCCCCTCCTTCACACAAATCCCGGTCAGGCCGTTGACCTCGCAAAAGAGCTTTTCGGGACCTTCCCCTCCGCATTCCGGCAATACTGGCATGAGGGGATTCGGAAAAAAATCGGGCTATTCTCTCAGCAGCCCGGAGACGATGTCCTTGTCGAGGGCTTGTTGACGGACATGACACGGCACGGAGCGGACTTTACGAATACCTTTCGCGGCCTGCGTGCAAAGGCTGATGACGTAGAGACGGATGCTCAGGATCTTGGCGATTGGCTGCCACGCTGGCGGAAACGCCTCCGCGATCAAACGCAATCACCCGCCGAGGCGCAAGCCCTCATGCATCAAAATAATCCAGCCGTCATTCCACGCAACCACCTCGTCGAGGAGGCTCTGGATGCCGCAGTCAAATTTAGCGACCTTTCCCCGCTGCGGCGGTTGCTCGCCGCCTTGCAAACGCCCTACGAAGACAATCCGGCCAAGACGCCGTTTCTCAACCCGCCTCCTCCCGGCAAGGCTCCTTACCGCACGTTTTGCGGAACATAGCCCCCGCTTTCCGCACACCAACCACGGGATGGCAGCGGCTGGCTTCCAAGGATTCCCAGGCCGCAGCAAGAGAGACCTCCTGTCGCTAATGTCGCAGTATTGCGTCAGATGTGGGTCAATGTGGCGCTAAATGTCAATTCTGTGTTTCAGAGTTTTAAGCCACTAAGTAACTAACCACAAAGCGTTTATAACTACGTTTTCCCCCGAGGCATGCGAATTGCTCAGTCAGGGCGGAGGTTTTATTAATTATGGCAAAAATTCTAGGTATTGATTTGGGCACCACCAACTCATGCATGGCAGTGATGGATGGAGGAGAGCCCCTTGTTTTGGAAAATTCCGAAGGAGCCCGCACGACTCCCTCGGTTGTGGCGTTTTCGAAGTCGGGCGAGCGGTTGGTCGGCCAGGCCGCCAAGCGTCAGGCGATCACGAATCCGGCCAACACGATCTTCTCGGTGAAGCGATTCATGGGGAGAAAGTTCGACGAGGTGCGCGCCGAAGAGCACCGCGTCCCCTACAAACTGGTGAAGGCCGCCAATGGCGATGCCCACATCCAGGTGGAAATCGACGGCAAACCGAAATCGTTTTCGCCGCCGGAAATTTCGGCGATGATCCTCGCGAAGCTCAAGGCGGACGCCGAGGCCAAGCTGGGCGAGAAAATCACGGAGGCTGTCATCACAGTCCCGGCCTATTTCAATGATTCGCAGCGCAACGCGACGAAGGATGCCGGCAAGATTGCCGGGCTCGATGTCAAGCGCATCATCAACGAGCCCACAGCAGCTTCGCTTGCCTACGGTCTCGACAAGAAGTCCGATGAAAAGATTGCGGTCTATGACCTTGGCGGCGGCACGTTCGACATCTCGGCCCTCGAGATCGGCGATGGCGTTTTTCAGGTTGCGGCGACCAACGGCGACACCCACCTGGGCGGCGACGACTGGGACAACCGCCTCATGGACTGGGTGATTAACGACTTCAAGAGCGAGTCCGGAATCGACCTGTCGAAGCAGCCGGATGCCGTCCAGCGCATCAAGGAGGAGGTGGAGAAGGCCAAGATCGCCCTCTCCTCCACCCAGGAATATGAGATCAATCTGCCGTTTGTGACGGCTGACGCAACCGGTCCGAAGCACATCCAGAAAAAACTCACCCGCTCGAAACTGGAGCAGCTCACCGATGATCTGTTCCAGCGCACCGTGAAGCCGGTGAAGGACTGCCTCGGCGATGCAAAGTGGTCGAAGAGCGACGTCAACGAACTCGTCCTTGTCGGCGGTATGACCCGCATGCCGAAGGTGATCGACACCGCTCGTGAGATGATCGGCAAGGAGCCCCACAAAGGAGTGAATCCCGACGAAGTCGTGGCCGTTGGCGCTGCCATTCAAGGTGGCGTGCTTCGCGGTGACGTGAAGGACGTTCTCCTGCTGGACGTCACCCCGCTCACGCTGGCGATCGAAACGGCTGGTGGCATCGCCACCCCGATGATCCCGCGCAACACGACGATCCCGACGAAGAAATCCAACGTCTTCTCGACCTACAGCGACAACCAGCCGGGCGTCGAGATCAAGGTCCTCCAAGGCGAGCGCCCACTCAGCCGGGATAATAAAAATCTTGGGACGTTCCACCTGGACGGCATCCCGCCGGCCCCTCGCGGGACCCCGCAGATCGAGGTCACATTTGACATCGACGCCAACGGCATTCTCAACGTGTCCGCGAAGGATCTCGGCACAGGCAAGGAGCAGAAGATCTCGATCACGGGATCGAGCGGACTCAGCAAGGAAGAAGTCGAGCGCATGCAGAAGGAGGCCGAATCCCATGCCGAGGAAGACAAAAAGGCGAAGGAAGGCATCGAGATCCGCAACAACGCCGATACTTTGGCCTACCAGAGCGAGAAGCAGCTCGCGGAACTCGGAGACAAGGTCGACGGTGCGAAGAAAAAAACCGTTGAGGACGCCATCGAGAAGCTTCGCGAAGCGCTCAAGGGCAGCGACATCGACGCCATCAAAGCCGGCTACGAGGACCTGCAGGCAAAATTCCAAGAGGTCAGCGCCGAGCTCTACAAGCAGGCCGCCGCCCAGGCCGGCCCCGCACCCGAAGCCGGAGGCGCCGGCC
>JBGSJQ010000036.1:0-19419 GCA_041741775.1 Terrimicrobiaceae bacterium
GGCGGTCGTCACGGAAGTCGCGTCGGGGTCCGTCGAAGCGCCCGCCGCCACCACCGCCGCCCGGAGGACGGTCCTCGCGGGGACGTGCTTCGTTCACTGTCAGGGCGCGGCCATCGAGCTCTTTGCCGTGAAACATTTCCACCGCCGCCTGGGCCTCGGAGTCCGAGCCCATGGTGACGAAGGCAAAGCCGCGCGAGCGGCCGGTGAATTTGTCCTGCATCAGCATGACTTCGGAAACGGAGCCGCACTGCGAGAACAGGTCTTGGATGGCGATTTCAGTCGTGTTGAACGACAGATTGCCCACATATAGTTTGTTACCCATGGTAGTTTGGTTGCATTGGGATCGGAGACTGTTCCCGACTACCGGGTTTCAAACCACCGCCGGAATCTTCCGCACGGCGTTCACCAAATCGCGACCACATTTGCTAATCGCGCTTATTGTCGGTTTTTCAGGTTTTTGCAAATGATTTTTTCCAGTGATTGACGAGCGGGCGGGATTTTTTGAGAGTCCGCCTGATGCGCTGTCTCCATTTTTTGATCCTGCCGGCAATTTGTGCCGGCTTTGTGTCGGGCCTCCGGGCTGCGGACCAAGAGATCCGCGTGCCGTTCAACTTCCAATGGGGGGAATCCGCACAGCGCCTCGAAGAAAGCCTGGCCAAGGTGCAGGCGAAGGTGGTCGAACGCAAAACCGTGGAAAAGCGCAAGGTGCTCGTCGTCGAGGGCATTCCCCAAAAACTGCTCCAGCGCGCCCTGTTCTACTTCGACTCCGATTCCCTGAACGAAATTGAGCTCCACTACGGGGACAAAAATTGGGATTCCGTCCAATACGCGCAGTTCTTCGACCAGACCCGCCGGAATATCGAGACGAAATACGGCATGGGCCGGGTCATTGCCCGCCAGAAGACCCGCGAGGGGGCCATCCTCCAAACCCTCATCGGCTACCAGTGGACGCAGGCAACCACCTCGCTCCAACTCTTCCTCTACACGGCGGAAAAAGGCGCGGAGAGCCTGCGTGTGCTGAGCCTTCACTACAAGGGGATCTGAGTTCTGATGAAGACCCGAGTGATTGTCAGGGGCGACTGGGACGGATTCGCCGGGCTCTTCATCGACAACCTCCTGCAGCTCCTCCTCATCGCCACCCTGTGCCCTCTCGTCTGCGGGATCCCGCTGGAGATGGTGGCCCGGACCCTCCTCCCCGGAGCGGCGATCTCAATCCTGATCGGAAACCTGTTCTACTCCTGGCAGGCGTGGCGTCTTGCGAAAGCCACCGGGCGGAATGATGTCACAGCTCTCCCCTACGGAATCAATACCGTCAGCCTCATCGCGTTCCTGTTTTTTATCATGTCGCCGGTGTGGCAGGCCACAAAGGACCCGATGAAAGTCTGGGAGGCGGGCGTTTTTGCCTGCCTGATCAGCGGGGTCCTCGAGCTGGCTGCCGCCTTCTGCGCTGACCCGCTGCGCCGGTTTGCCCCGCGGGCGGCCCTGCTCTCCGCTCTGGCAGGGATCGCCCTCACGTTCATCTCAATGGGGTTTGCCTTCCAGATTTTTGCCGCCCCAACCATCGCCCTGCTCCCGATGCTGCTCATCGTCATTTTCTACGGGGGACGCCTGCGCATGGGATTCCCGGCGGGGCTTCTGGCCATCGGGCTCGGGGTCGCCATCGCCTGGGGATTGCGCCTCTGCGGGGTTCCCTCGTTTCACGCACCGTTGGGCCCGGTCCCGTTCGGCCTTCACCTCCCCCTTCCGGATCTGACGGCCCTGGAGGCCCTCCTCGCGGGCGGCCACCTGTGGAGCTACCTCTCGGTCATCCTCCCCATGGCGCTTTTCAACGTCCTGGGCTCGCTGCAAACGCTGGAGAGTGCCGAGGCGGCGGGCGACCGCTATGAGACGAGGCCTTCGCTGGCAGTGAACGGCCTCGGCAGCATCGCGGCAGCCTTTTTTGGGAGCGCATTTCCGACCACGCTCTACATCGGGCATCCGGGCTGGAAGGCGATGGGCGCGCGCATCGGTTACTCGGCAATTAATGGGGTGGCGGTCACGGCCCTTTGCCTCACCGGTTCGGTCACGGCCGTGCTTCATGTGGTGCCGCTGGAAACCACTCTCGGTATCCTGATCTGGATCGGGCTGGTTATGACGGCTCAGGCCTTCCAGGAAACGCCCCGCCAGCACGCGGTGGCCGTGGCTGCCGGGCTGCTCCCGTCACTCGCCGCCTGGGCCTGGCTCCTGATCGAAACCACACTCCGGGCCGCCGGAGTCCCGCTCGAAACCGCCCTTCCGAAGTTCGGCAGCGACCTCGCTGTCAACGGGGTGCTGGCCATGAGCCAGGGGTTCCTCCTCTCCAGCATGGGGCTTGCCGCCATTGTCGCCTTTGCAATCGACCGACGGTTTCTGGCCGCCGCCACCACCTGCCTGATCTGCGCGGCGCTTTCCATGATCGGCCTCATCCACTCCTATGCCATTGTCTCGGGCTCGGTCGTCCCCGTCTTCGGGTTTGCTGCCGCCCCCGGGTTTGCTGCGGGCTACTTTGCGACAGGGGCCTGCCTGGTCGGGTTGCACTTTTGGAATCGGTTTGACGCACCGGAAAATCTCCCGCATGGATAACGCCTTATGAAACGCTCCCAAATCGCCGCCCAGCTCTACACCGTCCGCGACTTCTGCACATCCCCCTCCGATCTGGCGGAAACGGCCAGGAAGCTTCGCTCCATCGGCTACCAAGCCGCCCAGGCCAGCGGAATCTCAGCGGATATCGCACCGGCAGAAGTGCGCACAATCCTCTCCGATGCCGGGATCTCAATCTGCGCCACTCACGAAAACAGCGACCTGATCCGCCAGAACCCGCTCGCTGTCGTCGAGCGCCTCAAGGCCATGGACGTCAAACAGACCGCCTACCCCTACCCCGCCGGCGTTGATTTTTCCGATATGGCAGCCGTCAAGGCCCTCGTTTCAGACCTCGATGCCGCCGGAGCCGTCCTCCGCGAAAACGGCTGCACCCTCTCCTACCACAACCACGCCATCGAATTCCTCCGCGTCGGCGATGAGACGCTCATGGACTACATCGCCCGCGCCACGTCCCCGGAGAATCTCCAGTTTGAACTCGACACCTACTGGGTCCAGTTCGGCGGGGCCAACCCGGTGGACTGGTGCCGCAAAGCCGTCGGGCGCCTGCCCGTCCTCCACTGCAAGGACTACGGCTTTGGAGCGAACAACCAGCCCTTTTTTGCCGAGATCGGCTACGGCAACCTCGACTTCCCGGCCATCGTGGCCGCCGCAGACGCCTCCGGATGCGAATGGTTTGTCGTCGAACAGGACACCTGCCCCGGCGATCCGTTTGAGTCGCTTGAAAAGAGCTACAAAACCATGAGCCAGTGTCTTGCCAGCGATGGGGAGTAGATCATCCCGCTCCTCGCCCGGCCGCCTTGCCTCCTCAGGAAAAAACTATCGTTTTCCTCGCTTTTGTTGTTGTCCCACCAAACGAATGTGACACAGTCGTAGCGGCTACATGCCAGGAAAGGAGGGGGAAAATAATCGTGAAATTTGTCAAAATCGCAGCAGTTGTGGCCGTTGCCGCAGCCGCTCTCAGCCTCGGTGCTTGCGCAAGCAAACCCGCACCGGCACCGGCTCCGAGCAGCATCGGGATGTCCAAATAAGGGATTGAAAATTATTTCAGCCGGGCAGTGGCTCAACCCCCTGCCCGGCTTTTTTTGTTCACCCCACCTCGCCATCGGCCAGCCCGCTTGGCATCGGTAGTGGCCGCGTCATCGAGCTGGCAATCTCGATATGGCAACCAGCCTCGGCCGAGTCCAGGATCCCATGCATGATGTCGAGCACGTGGTAGGCGGTGCGGGCATTCGCCCGGTGCTCCCGGTCGCCCTCGATGGCCGCAATCATATCCGACAAACCCAGCCCGCGGCTGTTGTCCGCATAGCCAAAGGCCAGCGGCACTTCGCTCCAGTCGGAATCCTTGTGCCGCCGAACCCGCACCGGCCCGCCGAATGTGTTGGGATCCGGCAGCGAGAGGGTTCCTTCCGATCCGTATATTTCCATGCAGGGCATCCCGTGAGCCTTCACATCGAAGCTGGTGACAAGCGAAACCAACGGCCCCGCTTCAAACTCCAAAAGCCCCGCCACATGGGTCGGCGTCCCAACATCAATGATTTTCCCCGCCAGCGGCTCGCTCATAATTTCCCGCTGGGCAAAGCTCGCCCGCGCCGATCCTGAGACCCGGATGACCGGCCCCAGAATCGTCGTCAGAGCCGTGAGGTAATACGGCCCCATGTCGAAAAGCGGACCGGCTCCCTTCTGGTAAAAGAATTCCGGGTTCGGATGCCAGTGCTCCGGGCCCGCTTGGAGCATAAACGCACTGCCCCCGACCGGTTCGCCGATCGCCCCCTCATCGATCAGCTTCCGGCAGGTTTGAAGTCCGGCCCCAAGAAAGGTGTCCGGCGCGCAACCGACGCGGAGAACCTTCTCGCGGGCCAGGCCGATCACCTCGCGCGCCTCGCGCCGCTTCAGCGCCAGCGGCTTTTCTCCATAGACATGTTTGCCCTGCTTCAGCGCCTCTTGCGCCACTTCCGCATGCGCGGCGGGCACCGTCAGGTTGATCACCACCTCGATCTCCTCCGTGGCAAGGAGCTGCTCGACGTGCATCGGGTGAGCGATCCCATGCTTCTCGGCCGCCGCCTGCGCCCGCGCATAATCCAGGTCCGCACAGGCCACCAAGTCCAGGTTCCGAAACCGCCGACCGGCCGCCGCATAGATCCCGCTGATGTTCCCGCACCCAACCAGCCCCACCCTCATTTTCTTCATTCCAGCAAAATGGACAATTCCCCACCCCCTCCGCAAGCCGGGAATCATCCGCACCGCACAAACGAGCCATCCCTCACAAGCTCAGAATTCCAGTGCCTCCTTGCATTCGGAAGTGTGGGCGCTAGACTGACAGTCAGTGAATGCAGGTCCGGACACTCCCTTTCCAAAAATGCGCAGGAGCACCAGCGCGGAGGCATCGCGGACTGCGGAAGCCGAGCGCTTGCGCGCCATGTCGGTGGAGCAACGGATCAAAGAAGCCCTTACCTTAAGCCGTCGGTTCGAGAGCTTCATCCCGGCGCGCAAGGATCAAGCAGGTGGAACAGGAATCTGAGCTTGTTTTCCAGGCGGAAGCTGTCGTCAGGCTGGCCCACAGCCTCGGGCATGACTTGGAGAACAGCCCCCTGCGGATCATCCCCCTGCCTCACTTGGTGGTCTTGAAACTCTATGCCGGCGGCCTCAAGTCGATGACAGATATCGTGGAGGTCCTGTCCTTGAACGAAGACGCGGACTTGGATGCCATTGATGCGCTGTGCAAGCGATACCGAGTCACGGGCTTCGCAAAAATCCGCGAAGAACTTGAGAGCAGGTAAGAGCGGCCTTCAAGGTGGCCTGGGATCCACCCCAGGCAAAGCTGGACACATCAGCCTGCCAGATCACCACCTTGAAGGACGAATCCCCCCGGCTCCGTAAGACGTATCACTTCAAGTAACGGTGATTTTTCGGCGTAAAGAAAAATTCTTTGAGGAAAACCAAAGCCGACCTTGACAGGGGCTTCATTAGCTGAACTAATACCAACTTTCACCAACATGATCTCGGCACCATCCCAATCCCGCTCCGGCCCGCATCCGGTCTTCCTCTGGCTCTTTTCTTCTCTTGGCAAAAAAACAATTGTCGCTCTGACGGGGATTGCGTTGGTCCTTTTTGTGACCGGCCACCTGCTGGGCAACTTCACGATCTACCTCGGGCCGGATTGGATCAACTCCTACGCGCTGCACCTGCAAAGCCTGGGTCCGCTTCTCTGGCTGATCCGCTTGGCCCTGCTCGCCATCCTCTTCACCCACATCTTCTTCACGATGCTGCTCTGGAAGGAAAACCAGGCGGCGCGCCCGAAAAAATACATCGCCTCCGATCCGGTGGGGACCAGCGTTTTCGCCCGCACGATGCGCCTCAGCGGGCTGATCGTATTGGCGTTTATCGTCTTCCACCTCGCCCATTTCACGCTTTGCATTGTGGATCCGGCCTACCTCCACATGGAGACGACCCTGCCGGATGGCGAGAAAGTGCATGACGTCTATCGCATGGTCGTCGCGGGCTTCAGCAACGCACCGATCGTCGTGATCTACCTCGTGGGGCTGACCCTTCTCACCATGCACCTCAGCCATGGCATCGGCAGCCTCTTTCAGACGCTCGGACTCACGAACCGGCGCATCCACCACCTGATCGAGTTGGGAACCCGCGGCTTTGCCTGGCTCCTCTATCTCGGCTATATTTCCATCCCGATTTCCATCCTGGTCTTCGGCCTGGGGAAAGGAATTGTCAAATGACCCTCGACGCCAAAATACCCGCCGGTCCGCTTAACCAAAAGTGGACGTCCTTCAAAAACACCGCCAAGCTCGTCAACCCCGCAAACAAGCGGAAGTTCGACATCATCATCGTCGGTTCCGGCCTGGCCGGGGCCTCGGCGGCCGCCACGCTCGCCGAGCAGGGCTACAAGGTGAAATGCTTCTGCTACCAGGACAGCCCGCGCCGCGCGCACTCGATTGCTGCCCAGGGCGGGATCAACGCCGCGAAGAACTACCAGAACGACGGCGACAGCGTCTATCGCCTGTTCTACGACACGATCAAGGGCGGCGACTTCCGCTCCCGCGAGGCCAACGTCCACCGCCTGGCGGAGGTCAGCAGCCTGATCATCGACCAATGCGTCGCGCAGGGGGTTCCCTTTGCCCGCGAATACGGCGGCCTGCTTGACAACCGCTCGTTCGGCGGCGCCCAGGTGTCCCGCACATTTTACGCCCGCGGGCAGACTGGCCAGCAACTCCTGTTGGGTGCCTATGCGGCGCTCAACCACCAGATCGCGCTCGGCAATGTCGAGATGTTCCCGAAGACCGAAATGATGGACTTGGTCCTCGTGGACGGCCATGCAAAAGGGATTGTGACGCGAGACCTGACGAATGGCGAAATCACCTCCCACGCCGGCGACGCGGTCCTTCTCTGCACCGGCGGTTACGGCAACGTCTTCTACCTCTCGACGAATGCCCGCGGCTGCAACGTCACCGCGACCTACCGCGCATTCAAACGCGGCGCTCTCTTCGCCAACCCTTGCTACACCCAGATCCACCCGACCTGCATTCCGGTCAGCGGGGAATACCAGTCGAAGCTCACACTCATGTCGGAATCCCTCCGCAATGACGGTCGCGTCTGGGTTCCCAAACGCAAGGAGGACTGCGGGAAAGAGCCGAAGGACATTCCAGAGGATGCCCGGGACTACTACCTTGAGCGGAAATACCCGAGCTACGGCAACCTCGCCCCGCGCGACATCTCGTCCCGCTCCGCGAAGGAGGTCTGCGACGAGGGACGCGGTGTCGGCCCCGGCGGACTCGGTGTCTATCTGGATTTTGCCGATGCCATCAAGCGCCTCGGCAAACATGTCATCGAGGAACGCTACGGGAACCTCTTCGAGATGTATCACAACATCACCAACGAGGACGCCTACGAGCGCCCGATGCGCATCTACCCGGCCGTCCACTACACGATGGGCGGACTCTGGGTGGACTACAACCTCATGAGCAATGTCCCCGGGCTCCATGTGCTCGGCGAGGCGAACTTCTCTGATCACGGGGCCAACCGCCTCGGGGCCAGCGCCCTCATGCAGGGTCTGGCGGACGGCTACTTCGTCATCCCCTACACCATCGGCAGCTACATGGCGTCCCAGTTCGGCAAAAAAGTTGATGCCAACGCCCCGGCGTTCGCCGAGGCCGTGGAGGCCGTCAAGGCCCGCGTCGACAAGCTCATGAGCATCAACGGCACCCGCACGGTGGACAGCTTCCACCGCGAGTTGGGCAAGATCATGTGGGACGAATGCGGGATGGCCCGCAGCAAAAAGGGCCTCGAAGAAGCCCTTCGCAAAATCCCGAAACTGCGCGAGGAATTCTGGTCCAACCTCAAGATCCTCGGCGGGAAGGACGGCATCAACATGGAGCTCGAACGCGCCGGCCGCGTCGCGGATTTCCTCGAGTTTGGCGAGCTCATGTGCCTCGACGCCCTCGACCGCAACGAGTCCTGCGGCGGCCACTTCCGCACAGAATTTCAGACTCCGGAAGGCGAGGCGCTTCGTAATGATGAAGAGTATGACTACGTCGCCGCATGGAAATACGAGGGCGAAGGAACAGCCCCGAGCCTGGTCAAGGAACCGCTCGTTTACGAGGAGGTCAAACTCGCAACCCGCAGCTATAAGTAGGTTGATGGTTGAGGGGGGATTGTTGATGGAGATTGTTCGTCGTTGATGGAAAATGTGAAGCGAATGTTTAATTTTGAAAAACTAGATGTCTGGCGGGAAGCGATCGCGCTGGCGGACGCTGTTTATCGTGTCACGAAAGAATTTCCCGTGTGCGAGCGCTTCGGGCTTACGGGGCAAATGCGACGTGCAGCCGTCTCGGTTTCCTCGAACATCGCAGAGGGGGCCTCTCGCCACTCAAAAATTGATTTTGCACGATTTGTGGAAATCGCTGCTGGCTCCCTGTTTGAACTCGTGTCCCAATCATATATCGCAAAAAACCAAAATATCCTCAGCGGTGCGGCCCACGAGGAGATCTATAGCTCATGTGAAAAGCTCGGAAAGATGCTAAGTGGTCTCCGCACCCACCTGACCACCGCCCCACGATGATCCCCCCTCAACCATCAACTCTCATCCATCAACCAATATGAAATTCTATCTCGAAGTTTGGAGGCAGAAGAGCCCGAACGCCCCTGGAAAACTGGAGCAATACGAGGCCAACGACATCCCGGCTGAGGCCTCGTTCCTCGAAATGCTGGATATCGTCAATGAGGACCTCACCAAAAAGGGCATCGAACCGATCCAGTTCGACTCCGACTGCCGCGAGGGCATCTGCGGGAACTGCTCGCTGACGATCAACGGCGTCCCCCACGGCCCCGGCCGCGGAACGACCTGCCAGCTCTACATGCGCAAATTCCGCGATGGCGCGATCATCACGATCGAGCCGTTCCGCTCGGACTCTTTCCCGGTCGAACGCGACCTCGTCGTCAACCGCGAAGCCTACGACCGCATCATGCAGGCGGGCGGGTTCATCAGCGAGCGCGCCGGCTCCGCCCCGGACGCCAACGCCGTCCCGATTCCAAAAGTGATCGCCGACCAGGCGATGGACTCGGCTGCGTGCATCGGCTGCGGGGCCTGTGCCGCCGCCTGCCCGAACAGCTCGGCTATGCTATTCGTCAGCGCCAAAGTCACCCACCTCGGCCTCCTCCCGCAGGGCAAGCCGGAAAGCGACCGCCGCGTGCTCAACATGGTGCGCCAGATGGACAAGGAAGGCTTCGGCAACTGCTCGAATTACTACGCCTGCGAGGCCGTCTGCCCGGCGGGCATCCCCGCGTCCGTCATCGCGAACATGAACCGACACTTCACCGCAGCCTCCTTCAAAGAGTCCATCGGCCTGAACGTCTGACCCTTCGTCATGACCGCCGGAGTGCCTCACGTCCACAGCCTCCGCCGGGTGCTCCAATTCAAAAGGCCGCTGCCCGGAGCGGAATCCACAACATCCGGTTGACATAAGCCAAGCATCCCCATACACACTGTTGTTTTCCCATGAAGCTAGCGGTTACCAAAGAAGCACTCCTCGAAGGATTGCAGCGAATCCAGAACGTGGTCAGCAATCGCGCAACGCTGCCCGTGTTGTCCAACGCGCTGCTCGAAGCCACTGAATCCGGGCTTCGGCTCACGACCACCGACCTCGAAGTCAGCATTCGCTGCACGATTGAGGCCAAGGTCGAACGCACCGGAGCCACGACGCTCCCTGCCCGACGCCTTGCGGCCATCGTCCGCGAGCTGCCCAGCTCGGAGGTCGTCATCGAGGTGGATTCAAAGAATGCCGCGTCCATCCGCTGTGGGGCCAGCTTCTTCAAGATTTTCGGCCTGCCCCAGGAAGAATTCCCACAGTTCCCGACATTCGGCGAACCGAAGTCTTTCACCCTCAAGCAGAGCGAGCTCAAGGATGGACTGAGGAAAACCTCCTACGCCATTTCCTCCGACGAGACCCGCTACGTCCTCAACGGTATCCTGTTCTCGCTGGCGGATAACAAGCTGACGCTCGTTGCCACCGACGGCCGGCGCCTGGCCCTTTTCGACAGCGACATCGAGTTTCCGAAGAGCCACGAGCGTGATTTTATCCTGCCGACCAAAGCGGTCACCGAGCTGCAGAGGTTGCTTGGCGAGGAGGGCGAAGCGACCATTTCCACTTCGGACAATCTCGCGTCCTACGAGCTCAACGGCGCGCAGCTGGTCTCAAAGCTGGTCGAGGGAAATTATCCGAACTACCGCCAGGTCATCCCGGCCGAGGCCAAGGAGCGGATCACGCTCGAGCGCGAAGCATTTCTCACCTGCGTGCGCCGTGTCTCCCTGCTCAGCAGTGACAAGACGAGCTCGGTGCGCCTGATGTTCACGAAGAACAACCTCGACATCACGGCCAACACGCCCGAAGTCGGCGAAGCCAAGGAGTCGATGGCCATCAACTACCGTGGCAAGGACGTGGCGATCGCGTTCAACCCGGAGTTCCTGATGGACCCGCTTCGCAACCTTCCCAACGACGAAGTCTTCCTCGAACTCATCGATGAAATGAGCCCGGGCGTGGTGAAAATCCAGTCCCCGTTCCTCTACGTCATCATGCCAATGAGGGTTTCCGTGTGAGCCTCTGGGGCATCGACCTCGGCGGCACAAAAATCGAAGGGGCCATCCTCGCCTCCTCCACCGCAACGGAGGCAACTCACCGGCTGCGTCGCCCGACGGAAAGCGCCCGCGGATATGAGCATGTGGTCTCTCAAGTTGTCGGCGTGGTCCGTGACTTGGAAGCCGCATCCGGCACCACCTGCCCGCCCATCCTTGGTATTGGCACACCCGGTGCTGTGGAGCAATCCCATGGTGCCCTGAAAAACTCGAATTCAACCTGTCTGAACGGACGCCCCCTCCGCGACGACCTCACCAAGGCCCTCGGGTGCGAGGTCCGCATGGCCAACGATGCGAATTGCTTCGCCTTGGCGGAAGCCACGCTTGGCGCAGCAGCCGGTGAGCCGGTCGTCCTGGGGTTGATCCTTGGCACGGGCGTCGGCGGCGGGATCGTTGTGGACGGGAAAATCCTCAATGGTCGCCACGGAATCGCCGGAGAGTGGGGACACAACCCCCTGCGCGGAGAAGACCACCCATGTTACTGCGGACGGGCGGGCTGCATCGAAACCGTCATCGCCGGCCCCTCGCTCGAACGCCACTACCGCCAGCGCACCGGAGACACCCTCCGCCTGCCGCAGATCGTTCAAAAAGCCGCCGAAGGAGCCCCTCAAGCTCAAGAGACGATTTCCTTCCTCCAGGAAAAATTCGGCGAGGCCCTCGCCGCCGTCTTGAACATCCTCGACCCGGATGCGGTCGTGATCGGAGGAGGCGTCGGAAACCTCGACGCTCTTTACACGGAAGAGACCCGGGAATGCATCCTGCGCTACCTCTTCAACCCCAATCTGGAAACCCGCATCCTGCGCCCCCTCCTCGGGGACAGTGCCGGCGTCTTCGGCGCCGCCATGCTCACGCGCGGTTGATCCTGGAAACCTTCACAGACTGATGGACCGCAAACTCCGCGTTCCGGTTTCGGGCCCCCGCGAAGCGCTCCAGAACCCGTTCGCAGCCCTTGATCTTCCCGGCCTTCCGGACGGCCCACCGGAGCCGCCAGATACTCCCCCACCCTCACCTCGCACCGGGCGCATCGTCCTGCGAAAAGAAAAAGCGCGCCGCGGCGGCAAGACCGTCATTGTGGCCTCTGGATTCGCCCCGGAATTTCCCGACTGCGCCATCGAGGAGCTCGCCCGCAAAGTCCGCAAGCACCTCGGCTGCGGCGGCACCGTCGAGGGTCGCGAGATCATCTGGCAGGGCGACGACCCGGAAAAATTCCGCCAGTGCCTCGCCCTTTTTGATCCGAAATAAGCGCCTTACTCCCGGGGCTTGCTCCAGCGGTCCCGGTCGGCAAAAATGATCGTTTCGCCTTCGATCGGAAGGGCGGTGTAGAAGGGCAGCGCGAAGCCGTCCACCTTGGGCGGGCGGGTGATCATGAGAGCCCACTCTCTGTAGGCCCCCTTGTAAATGTCGGCGAAGAGTCGCTGGTTGCCGGTGACGGGGGTCAGGTAGAGCCCGTTGATCGGCTCTCCGAGAACGCGGTAGTCGTTGAGCTGGTTGAAGGCGCGCACCGACTCGGGAAGCAGGACGCACTTCCTTTGGGCATACCAGGCCACCGCCCACGGCATGTCAGAGGTGAGGATTTCATTCTCCCCATACCAATCGCTAAGGATGGCGATAAACGGCGGGATGTAGGGAGGCCACTGGATCGGAGATCCGCCGCGCGAGAAGACCGTGGCCAGGAGGGGCGCCGAACACAGAAAGACGACGGCGCTGAGGAAAATGATGCGCAGAAGCGGGTAGCCAAGCTCCCAGCGGCTCCAGAGGACAAGAAGGAACGCCAGCCCGAAAAAGATAAAGAGCGGCAGGAAGAGCACGTGGAGCTGGTTGGAGGAGATTACCCCTCCGACCCCAAACGCCCCCATGCCCGCCACCGCTCCGATCCACATCAGCACGACACACCACCGCAGCATCGAAACCACCGGCGACCGGAAGGGATGGAGCAGTGCGAGAAAAAAAGCACCCGCAGCCAGGTTCATGCCAAGGAACGAGAAGAGGCCTTCAATCTGGCTTGAAACGTTGGACTTCATCTTTGAAAACAACCCGGAACCGCTGACCGATGGGGCGTTTTCCAGCGAACGAAGGAACCCTTCCTCCGGGCTGCCCCCGGCAAGGGCGGCGTAGACGGACAGGCCAAACGGGTTTCCGCAGACCGAGTAATTCCGCACCATCCAAGGCAGGGTCACCATGAGGAGAGCCGCCACCGCCACGAGGGCCGCAAGCCCCCTAGGCTGGAAGTAAACCAAAGAGAAAATAAGCCAGCCAATGAAAATCCAGAGGGCGAGCCCGTGGGCGAGGGTCATCAGCCCGAAGAGAAGACCGGCTCCAAAGAGCGAGGGAATGACGGCTGCAATCCGATCCCGCTTCTGCATGGCGATGACCGTGAGCCACATGGCCCCCGAAAAGAGAAGCAACATCAGCATCTGCGGAAGCCCGGAAAGGGAAAACTTCCACATCATGTCGGTCAGCAGGACGATCGCGCAGGCAATGAGGGCCAGCTTGCCGTCAAAAAGCCGTGAGCCGACCAAATACCAGACGCCGACGGAAAGCAGGAAACAGACGATCGCAAATCCCGCAATGACACGGTCCCCGATATAGACCAGATCCGTGGGGGTCATCTTCCAGGAGGACTTCACAAATGAAAGCGGGACCGAATTCAAGAGGGGCCCGAGCGGGGATTGGTAAAAATCCGGAAAATCCCCCTTCGGGATTTCCTTGCCGGAATTTTCGAGCTGCCAGATGGCGAGCGGTCGGATGAACTGGGTGGTGAACCCCTTGCCGGAGGCGATGTTCCTTGCAATCTGAGCCTGATCCATCGCGGTGACAGAATCAAACCCCCGGAACTGGACGAACAGATACAGGAGGGTGAGAACGAGGATGAGGACCGCGAACATCGCCCCGCGGATAATGGGGGCAAGTTTTCCCTGCTCGAGAGAGTGAACTGCGGACTGGACGCTGACTTCGCCGGAGGCTGCCATAACTTTATTAGGTGGGTTTGCGCTTGGAGATGTTGAGTTCTTTGAGACGCCGTTGCAACGTGCGGCGGCTGATCCCTAACATCTGAGCCGCGTCCGTCCGGTTGCCCCGGCAGTCTTCCAAAGCGCGGAGGATAAGGGCCGTTCCCGAATCATGCAAATTTAATCCACTGGAGCCGGAAGAGGCCGCTGTGGTCGCAGGACGTGGAGAACGGAGGACAGCCGGAAGGTCGCGGAGGGAGATTTGGGAGGAGGAAGACATGACGACCCCGTGTTCGATGGCGGTGCGAAGCTCGCGGACATTGCCCGGCCAGTCATAGTCAAGGATGGCACTCATGGCCTCCGGGGCCAACTCCCGGAAGGGCTTGGCATTTTCGGCGGCGGTTTCGCGGAGGAAGGACTCGACAAGGATCGGGATATCGACCTTGCGGTCGCGGAGGGGGGGCATGGTCAGCGGGACAACATGGAGGCGGAAGAACAGATCTTCGCGGAACGTGCCCTCGGCGACCATTTGCGAAAGATCGCGATTCGTGGCGGCCAGCAGGCGGACATCGGCCTGTAGCGTCTGGCTGCCGCCGACGCGCTCGAACGTGCGCTCGCCGAGCACGCGGAGGATTTTAACCTGCGTGGCGGCGTCGATTTCGCCGATCTCGTCGAGGAAGAGGGTGCCGCCTTTGGCCTGCTCGAAGCGGCCGATGCGGCGCTCGAAGGCCCCGGTGAAGGCCCCCTTCTCATGGCCGAAAAGCTCGCTGGCGAGCAGCTCAGGGGTCAGCGCTGCGCAGTGCACGGCGAGAAATTTCTCATTGGCCCGGGGGCTGAGGTGGTGGATGGCGTGGGCGGCCAGCTCCTTGCCGGTGCCGCTTTCTCCCTGAATCAGGACAGTGGCCTTCGAGGGGGCAACCTGCTTGATGGTGTCGAAGACCTCGACCATGGCCGGAGAGCGCCCGATCATGCCCTCGATCGTGAGGTGGCGGGTCACTTTTTCACGGAGTTCCTTGTTTTCCTTCTGCGTGGCCCGCTGGCGCACTGCCCGCTTGATCAGGATCTCGAGGCGGTCGATGTTCACGGGCTTGGTCACGAAGTCATAGACCCCTCGCTTCATCGCCTCCACAGCGGTGTCAACCGAGCCGTAAGCGGTCATCATGATGCAAATCGGAGGCTTGGGCAGGGCCAGGGCCCGGCCGACGAGCGACATGCCATCCTCCCCGCCGAGCCGCAGGTCGGTGAGAAGGACATCGGCCGGTATCGCCTCGAGCGACTGCATTGCGCCCTCGGCGTCGGCTGAGACATAGACGTCGAAGTCGCCCTCCAAGGCGTTCCGGAGGCCGTCCCGCGTGTTCTTCTCGTCATCAACAATTAATACCGTCGCCGACATCGCCTGCGACTAAACCGGATTTGCGGAAGTGGTTCAACACCAGAAGAAGCGCTGGGAATAGAAGATTTGTCGCACCGTTCGGGTTCACGCAGAGGTCCGGCAGGGGCTCTTTCGCTCCGGCGTCCGCTCGGATCCCTACTCTCTGGCGTTGAACACGCCGGTCTGGAGGTGCCGGTCGGATTCCTTCGTCCGGTGCGGAATGCGCTTCAGCCAGAGCCGGAGGGCCTCGAAGTGAATCAGGAAGATAATTTTGAGGGTGACGAGCGGGTATTGGACGGACAGGAAGAGAAGGCTGCCGAGCGTGAGTGGGCGGCGGGTCCCGGCGAGGGTGCTCACCAGCGTCTTGTCCTGGTGGTCGTAGTCGTCAATCCGGATGGAGAGGCGTTCCCCCGGAACCTCGAGGCGAAAGTCGAAGGAGAGGTCCAGCGCGGAGAACGGGGAGACGTAGAAATGCTTCGGCACCCGCGCATGAAAGCGGCTCCCCTCGGGCACCTTCGGGATCACGAAGGGCTTGAGCTCGCCAAACGTGTTTCCGACCTGCACCACCGAAACAAGCGGCCGGCCGTGCGCATCGAAGCAGAAGAAGACCGAGATCGGGTTGAACGTGTAGCCCAGCAGCCGCGGAAGCGTGAGGAGCCGGACCCGCGCCGGGACGGCATTCACCCCCTCGCTTTTCAGGTAGGCAAGAAGGTTATTGCGGATGGATCCCGTCCCGAGCCGGAAGTAGTCCGCGTCGTTCAGGGAGTAGAGGTTCGGCTCATTGACGCCAAAGATCGGGACGTCGCGCCGGATGTCGTCCAGCTCGTCAAGATCGAGCAAAAACAGGAAGATCTTGTAAGCGAACTCGTGGCGCTTGGGGGACAGGCGCCGGTGGAGGACCGTGCATTCGTAGAGGCACGAGTCCATCACTCTCCCAGGATGGGGCGCACGGTCCCGGCAAGGCGCACGGATGACGCGTAGGCGTCCTCATGGAATCCGTAGCGGAAGTAGCTCCCGCAAAAGAAAAGGCGCTGCTGCGACGATCTGGTATTCAGGGAAAAAAGCTCCTCTTGGGCCCGCATGGCCTCCAGCGTGAAGACCGGGTGGGTGTAAACCGTGCGGTAGAGGATGCTCTCCTCCGGGATCTGTCCGTCCGCGTTGATCGAGACAAAGTAGTCCCGGTTTTTTGAGACCCCCTGGAGGGCATTCATCCAGTAGTGGGTCGTCGCCCGCACAGTCCCTTCCGGGCCCTCCGCCAGCCGGTAGTTCCACGAGGCCCAGGCGCGTCGCCGCTGCGGCATCACCGATGCGTCGGTGTGCAAAATCGCGGTGTTCTCCTGGTAGCCAAACGCCCCGAGCAGACGCCGCTGGTCGGCATCCGGCTCGGCCAGCATCGCCAGGGCCTCGTCTGCGTGGGCTGCGATAATTGCCCGGTCGAAGGACTCTTCCCTGCCATCTTCGGTCCGCACCCGCACGGATCCGGCCAACTCGGCAACCGCCACGACCTTCGCGGGAAGCCGCACCGGCCGCACGGCAGCAAGGATCTTGTCCACATACGACTTCGCCCCGCCTTCCACCGTGAACCACGGGTGATGGGTCGTCACACCAAGGAATCCATGATTCTGAAAAAAATGCAGGAGGCTCATCGCGGGGAACTCGAGAACGCGCACGGGATCGGTGGACCAAACCGCCGAGCTCATCGGCACCAGGTAGAAATCCAGGAAGTCCTGCCCGAGGCCATACTTGCGGGTAAACTCTCCGACCGTCAGCGACCCGGTTCCGGGATTTTTCAGGGCCTCCTGCGCCAGGCGGAAGAAGCGGATGATCTGGAAGAGAAGGTTGTAGAAGCGCGGGCGTAGAAGGTTTCGACGTTGGGCGAAGACCTTGTCGAGACCCATGCCGTTGAACTCCAGCCCCGTTGGGAGATGCTGGACGCTAAACGACATCTCCGAGGGCTTCGTGTGCACCCCCAACTCATCAAAAAGTCGGACGAGGTTCGGATACGTGGCGTGATTGAAGACGATGAACCCGGTATCGATTTTCACCGGCCGCCCGTCCTCCTCGACGGTGACCGTGTTGCTGTGTCCGCCCGGCCGCGGCTCCCGCTCGATGAGGGTGATGTCCGCCCGGTCGCGCAGTTGCCAGGCGGCCCCGAGGCCAGCGACTCCTGTGCCGATGATGGCGACGCGCTCCTTCACCGCCGGCCTGTTTTGCCTCCTGCATCCGCATAGGCGCTGGCGGGCACACCGCGAATGTCCCAGACAACCCCCAGCAGCCCGAGCAGGCGGATCACGTAATACGAAATGTCAATTTCCCACCAGTAGAACCCCTGCCTCGCGGAGGACTGGTAGTGGTGGTGGTTGTTATGCCATCCCTCCCCGAGCGTGAGGAGGGCCAGAACGAGGCTGTTGCGGCTCTCGTCGCCGGTCGGAAACCGCTTCGAGCCCAGCGTGTGGGCGAACGAATTGATCGCACACGTCGCATGAAAAAGGACGGTCGTGCTGATGAAAAATCCCCAGACAATCATCTGCCATGCCCCGGTCCCGAGCTGGGGGGCCCATGCGTTCAGCGCGGCCCCGAAGACCGCCAGCAGGCCAATCAAGAAAAATGGTCCGATCAGGTCAAAGCGATTCAAGAAAACCAGCTCGGGATATTTCTCCAAATCCCGCACCTTTTTGTAGTCGGTCGGAAAGTTCCGGCTGCTGGTGAGCCAGCCGACATGCGACCAGAGGAACCCTTTGCAGACCGGCGAGTGCGCATCGACCTCCTCGTCAGAGTGCGCATGGTGGTGGCGGTGGACGGAGGCCCACCAGAGCGGGCCTCGCTGGACCGCGGTCAGGCCGATCAACCCGAAAACGAATTGCGCCGTCCGCGAGGTCTTAAACGCCCGATGGCAAAAATACCGGTGGTAGAGGCCGGTGATCGCAAACATGCGCACCAGATACAGCACGACGGCCGTGACGAGGGCCGCCGGACTCCATCCCGTCCAGATCACCCCGAGACAACCGAGGTGCAAGATAATAAACGGAACGCTCCGGCCGAGCTCGAACTTCTCCGGCTTGTTCCTCACCGACTCCTCCCCCTCGGGAAAATAATCGGAATCGATCAACTGAATGACGGGAACAACAACTTTTTGGAAGGGTGTCATTCCTCGCCTAGCCCCAAAGTGGACAGGATCCGGGTAAGATCGTCGTCGCCGTAATACTCGATGTGGATGGAACCCTTTTTTTCATTGTGTTGAATTACGACACGAGTGGCCAGGCGGTGCGTTAAAAAATTTTGGACGCGGAGGATCGCCGGGGCGAGGTCGGGGACCTCTGCGGATTTCTTCGAGCGGGTCCGGGCGGTTTTTCCGGTGGATGCGAGGTGGGCGGCGGCCAGTTTTTCCGTGAGCCGCACCGAGGCGCTCTGGCGGATGATTTGACTGGCAAGCAGGTTCTGCTCCTCATGCGATTTGAGCGAAAGCAGAATTTTGGCGTGGCCGACCGAGATCCGCTCATGCTTGAGCAGGGACTGGACGTCGGGGGCGAGGTCAAGGAGCCTCATCGCGTTGGCGACCGAGGCCCGGCTCTTCCCGACGCGCCGCGAGATATCCTCCTGCGTCAGCCCGAAATCCGCCGAAAGCCGCTGGTAGGCGGATGCCTCTTCAATCGGGTTCAGCCCCTCGCGCTGCAGGTTCTCGATCAGCGCCAGCTCGAGCACCTCGCGATCCGTGGCCTCCCGGATAATCGCCGGAGCCTCCGTGAGGGCCAGCTCACGGGCGGCCCGCCAGCGGCGTTCTCCGGCGATCAGCTCGAATTGGCCATTCACCTTTCGCACGATGAGCGGCTGGATGATCCCCTTCTCCCGGATGCTCTCCACCAGTTCCTGCAGATGGTCGGCAGGAAAATCCACGCGGGGCTGCAGAGGGCTCGCAATGATCTTGTCCAACGGCAGCATCTGGACACGCTCGCCGAGCTCCGCTGCCGGAGCTGGATTGATCACGCGCGTGTTGATGAGAGCGCTGAGCCCCTTGCCGAGTGCCTGCTTTGCCATAGAACTCTCAAAGGTAACCACCCCGCAGGGCGGGCGACAAGCAGAAGGAGTGGATTTCGTGACCCGGGATTGGTATTTTGAGATCATGCTCTTTTCCAAGCTGGTGATCTGGGACGACAATCCGCCGCGCACGCCCCCCGCCCAGATGGCCGTGGATGAGGCCATGCTGGAGTCTGCCGGGAGTCCGATTTTGCGGATTTACCGTTGGGCCGCGCCGGCGGTGACATTCGGCTACGCGCAGCGCCACCGGGACATTTTGCCGCTTGCCGCCGGCCGCCCCCTCATACGCCGCTGGACCGGCGGCG
>JBGSJQ010000037.1:0-7716 GCA_041741775.1 Terrimicrobiaceae bacterium
CGGGGTGAGCCCGGCAGCCGTGGCGGCCTCGGTGAACGGTTTCCCGGAGGCCAGCGCTTCGCGAAGGGCTGAGATCTTTGCATCTGCGGATGTGCGGAGCGCCTCCTCGGTCTTGACCTGGCGGAGGCGGGCCTCGATCGATGGGGTTGCCTCCGCCAGAGTCAGCGGTCGGGCGGGCGTCAAATCCACGAGTTCCGCAACATAAAATCCATCTCCCGCCTGGATCACGTCGCTCGCTTTTCCCTTGGCCGTGAGCAGGAAGGCCGGGGGGGCCAGGACGCCGAGCACGTCGGCGGGCTCATCGGCCGGGGAAGGGGTCTGCGGCGTGGCGTTCCGGTCAAAGGAAGGGGTTGTTTTTACCGGAAGTCCGGCTGCGGAGGCGGCCTGGTCGAATGGGGATGAGTCGAGCGAGTCGCTGAATTTCGTGGCGGCGTCCGCCAGTTTCTGAAGCGCGTCCACCTTGGCGCGCCCCTCGAGCTTCGAGTCTTTTGGAAGCTCAAACGAAACGTACCGGACCGCGCGGGTTTCTTTGGTGTTCAGGTTGCTGAGGTTTTTTTCGTAGTAGGAAGCGATGTCGGCTGGATCCACGGTGATCCCCGCAGCGCTTGCTGCAGCGTCGAAGCGGACAAAGCTTCCTGTTACCGGCTGGAGCACGCGCGCCGCGTTGCGGATCTCCTGCTCGCCGACGGCTGCCGGGGCCTCGACGATGGATGAGACTCGGTCGAGCCGGAGAGCATCCCGCATGACCTCCTCCAACTGCCGTTCCGTAAACCCGCGAGGGGTCAGTTGCTCGCTGACAAAAGACGCATACTTAACCGGATCAAATTGGCCTTCGGTTTGAAAAACAGGCAGCGACTTAATGCGGTCGGCGATCTCGGTGTCGGTGGGCTGGACGCCCAGTGCGCGCGACTGGTGCTGGAGCACGAGAAGGTTCCACACAAATTCCGAGAGAGCGGCCGACTGGTCGGCTGCGCCGCCGCCGAGTTTCGAGACGAGGTCGAACTGGCCAAGGGCGAGGGTGAGCTGGTAGTTTTTCACCTGCCGGTCGATTGCTCCCGGGGTGAGGGTCTGCCCGTAAATTGTGGCGTCGCGTGTGCTCGCCAACTCGTCCAGCTGAGACGTGTTATAGAGGAAGATGAAGGCGATGATCGTGAGGACGGCAATCACTAGCATGAGCCCGCGCTGGTTTTTTCTAAGGATGCTGATCATGAATTTTTCTGAGAAACTGTTGATTTACGGGGAGAAACTGATTAAAGCGTTTGCACGATGAAAGCAAGCGTCTCCCCGGCGATGGCCATTTTTACCCTTCTGATCCTTCCCGGATACCTTTGGGTGGCCGGTGCTCAGGACGTGATTCTTCAAAAAGACGGTCAGACCCGCCAGGGGCAGATCATGGGAGTCAAAGGAGACGTTCTGCGGATCAAGGTCGGCCCCGCCGAAACCGGCGTGCCGATGTCGAGCGTCGCCTCCGTAACGATGGAGCCACCGAAAGCCTACAAGGGGATCCTGGAGGCCTGGCAAGCCGGCGATGCGAAAAAGACCCTTTCTCTGCTGGCCCCGCTTGTCGCGACGTTCAACGGACTTCCCACGAAGTGGGCCCAACGTTCGAGCGCCCTTCTTGGCGAGGCCTACCTTGAGGATGGGCAGATGGACAAAGCGGAAGCCGCCTATGGGGACTTCCAAAAATCTTATCCCGATGCCGGTTCCAACGCCGACGTCGGCCTCGCCCGACTCGCAATCGAAAAAAAAGATTTTGCCGGAGCCCGGGCGAAGCTGGTTCCGATTGTGGAGCAGGCCAAGGCGCTGAAGCTTCCTGGAACCGGCCAGAGCGCCGTCTTCGGGCAGGCGCTCTACCTTCTCGGCCAGGTCCAGGAATCCTCCGCCGAAAATTCCGAGGCTCTCGAGAACTACCTTCTTGTCACCACGCTTTTTCATGAAGACGCAGCTGTGACCAAGAAAGCCTCCGAGCGGGCTGCTGCGCTTAAAGAAAAAAGCGTGATTGTTCCCTGAAATCCATCTACATCTTGTTACCAACCCAGCCATGAAATCCACCCGCATCCACTCGTCTCTCGTCTGTCTTCTGCTTCTTTCTTTCAGTGCTCCGCTGGCCCTTGCGGCCGAGGGAGGCACGCCCGAGAACATGAATATCATCCAGACGATCCTTCATGGCGGACCGCTGATCATCATGATCTGGCTGGCCATTCTGGGCACGTCGATGGTGATGCTCACGTTTATCATCCAGCTGTTCATCATGCTGCGGGATGAGCAGTTGGCTCCGTCCGAGTTGGTGTCCTCGCTTGGCAACACGATCCAGGCTGGGAACTATCAGGAGGCCTGGGAAATCTGCCGGGCCAACAAGGCCTATATCGCGCTGGTGCTCAGAGGAGCTCTGGAGCGTCTGGGCCGCGGGAAGGATGCCGTCGAGACCGCCCTCATTGAGCACGGTCTCCGGGAAGCACAGATCCTCAAAACCAAGAACAGCTACCTGTCCGTGATCGGAGTTGTTGCCCCGATGATCGGGCTGCTGGGCACGGTCATCGGCATGATGGGGGCGTTTGCGGTCCTGGGCTCCTCCGGCGTGGCGGATCCGCGCAGCCTGGCCCTGCGAATTGGCGAGGTGCTCATGGCCACGGCAAGCGGCCTGTTCATCGCGATTCCCGCCTTCATCTTTTATTACTACTTCCGGAACCAAGCGACGATCGTGCTGGTGAACGCCGATGACAAGCTGAACCAACTGATCGAGGATATCCCGTTTGAGGAGCTTTCGGGCGTGAGAATTGGCGAGAACTTCGAAGCGGGTGCCGGTGCGCCGGGCGTGTCCCGTGGCTCCCGCAAGGTGTCGATGTCTCTTACCACGAACTGCCCGGTATGCAACGGAGCCATCCAGGCGGGACAGAATCCCTGCCCACACTGCGGCGCGACCCTCGACTGGGCCTCCTGATTTTATATGTCCGAGGCAGCCCACCAGTCGCGAGGCAAAAAGAAGCACCGCAAAGCGGAGCCGGAGGCGGATCCGGAATTCCAGATTGCGCCAATGATCGATATTCTTCTGGTTCTTCTGGTCTTTTTCATGTCGATCAGTTCGACGGAGGTGCTTCAATCGAACAAGGAGGTCAACCTGCCGGTCGCCAAGGATGCCAAGGATGCCAAGGACAACCCCGGGCAGGTCATCATTAACGTGACCTATGTGCCGCTCAACAGCACGACATCGATCGAGGTGGATCAGAAACGGTATGCCGCCCCGGCCGAGCTGACCGCCCTTCTCCAGCGCAAGGTCGCGGCCAATCCGCTCGTTCGCGTATTGATCCGGGCCGACAAGGAGGTGAAATACGAATTCACCCGGCAGTTGCTGGAGGCGATCGGCCAGTCCGGGGTCGGCAATGTGACATTTTCCGTAGTGGACAAGGAGGCCAACGGGGGCAAACCCTCCTGATTTGGCCGGGCAGTGAGCTTCAACCAAATACAATAAATTTATGGCCGGTGGTGGTGTATCAGAGGATGGTGATGTCGGGTTTCAGATTGCCCCGATGGTGGACGTTGTCTTCGTCCTGCTCCTGTTTTTCATGGCCTCGGCCGGATCGCAGGTGATCGAGAAGGAGCTGAACATCAGCCTGCCAAGCGGGCGGACGAATTCCCCCAACGCGGTTCCCACCACGCCGATCATCATCGACATTATGCCGGACGGGAAAGTGCAGATGAACAACAAGGTGTATGACTCACCCACCAGCAAGGAGCTGCCGGAGCTGAAGACGTGGCTGAAGGAGACGATCGCAAAGTTTGGAGACAAAGACCCGGTCATCATCAGGCCGGACCCTGAGACCAAGCACGAGCGGGTGATGGATGTCTTGAATGCCGCCTCGGCTGCCGGGGTAACGAAGCTCTCATTCAGCTGACCTGATGGCGCGGGCGTGTGCGCCGGAGCAGAGCGGGGGAGGGAGCCTGTGAAAAAATGGCTAGTGGTCGCAACGGGCAGTCTTGTCTGTGTTCTGATCGTTGGCCTTGTTGGTTGCACGATGTGGTTTGGTTCCTATGTGAGGAGCGATTCCTTCCGACGCGTTGTTGAGGAGGCGACCGGGGGGTCATTGAAATTGCGAGCGGAGATGACCCCTCTGCAGTGGAGCGGGCCCTCCGCTTTTGCGGAGTCCTTCCGCCTGGAGGGAGACGATGCCTCCGTGCTCCAAAACCTTGCAGCGAGTCAGGTGCGCGCGAATGTCAACTGGCGTGCCATGCTCTCCGGAGCCTGGCGGGTTGAGGACATCACGGTGACGGAGATGGAGGCCAACTGGCAGCGTCCTCGGGGGGAGGCTGCGGAACGGAAGGAGGCTTCCCGGGCTCCGCTTCCGTTCCTCGCGGGGATTCTTCCCAAACGATTTGAGCTGGGGCGCCTGAATATCGGTTCCGCCAACATGAGGTTCGGAGACGCTGCGATGGAAGGGAGCTCTCTTGTGGTGAGTCCTGAAGGGGCTGGATGGCTGGTGCAGGGCCGGGGCGGCCGCTTCGAGCAGCCCGGAATTCCGGAACTCGACATCACGGACTTCCGGGCCCGCATCCAAGCGGGCGACATCTTTCTGACCGGTGGAAACCTGCGCCTTGGCTCAAATGGGAAAATAACGGTTTCCGGCGAGCTGGCTGGTGAGGGCAAGCTTCAGGTCGCCTGGGAGGGGGTGGCTTCGGAGGATGTTTTTAGCGGGCCCCTTGCCGACCACCTGGTCGGAACGTTGTCTGGGAACGCAAAATTTTCAACCCCATCGAAAGCGGATGGGACGGTCATCCTGAAGGATGGGCGTTTGGAAGGGGTGCCCGTGCTGGCGACAATCGGCGATTTCACGCAGAATCCGGCATTCCGCCGGATGCCTCTGCAGGATGTGATATGCCATTTTTCGCGGGAGCCCGGGGGCTGGCGGATTAGTGATTTTTCCGGGGAATCCAAGGGTCTTCTTCGGGTTGATGGGCAGGCCTTCATCGGGGATGGCGGGGTGCTGGAGGGGGCCCTGCAAGTCGGGGTTACCACGCAGACGCTCCAGTGGATCCCCGGCTCGCGCGAGCGCGTGTTCACGGAGGCGCGCGGAGGGTATCTGTGGACGGAGGTTGTCCTGGGCGGATCCCTCGACCACCCGACGGAGGACCTCTCCGCCCGCCTGCTGGCTGCGATGGGGGGTGCGGTCATCGAGCAGGGAGGCGAGCTGATGCGCCAAACTCCGGATAAGGCCGTGGAAGGGGTCAAGAGCGTTCTCGATATCCTGCGTCCGCTGGTGCCCTGATCCGCCTGACTCCATGCGTTTTTCTCCGAGGATTCGGCTCTCCGAGCGCGCGCTCCTGATCCTTCTGGCGGCGGTGCAGTTCACGCACATCATGGATTTCATGATCATGATGCCGCTGGCGCCGCAGTTGATGCGGGAGTTGGAGATTTCAGCCGCCGGGTTCAGCGGGCTCATTGCCTCCTACACGATCTCTGCCGGCGTGGCGGGGTTGCTGGCCGCGCCGTTTGTTGATCGCTTTGACCGGCGGGTTGTCCTGCTGGTTTGCTACGCGGGATTCATCGTTGGGACCTCTGCTTGTGCGCTGTCCGACTCGGCGGGAAGCTTGATGGTGGCGCGTTCGATCAGCGGGGCTTTCGGGGGGATTTCCACCGCGACGGTTCTGGCGATTGTTGGGGATTTGATTCCGCTGGAACGGCGCGGCGCGGCGATGGGAATCGTTATGACCGCCTTCTCCGCCGCGGCCGCGTTCGGGGTTCCTTTCGGGCTTTTTCTGGCCCAGGTGTTTCGCTGGGAGAGCCCGTTTTTTCTCCTGGTTGGGATGGGCCTGATCGTGGAGGGGATGCTGCTGGTTTTTCTGCCGCATGTCCGGGGACACCTGGCGGCCGGCCCGCCGGCTTCCTGGAAAAATTTCTTTTCCCTGTTATCGGACGGCAATGCGTGGAGGGCTCTGCTCCTGATGGTTTCGCTGGTTTTCGGGCACTTCACGATCATTCCGTTTCTATCCCCCCATCTGGTTTTCAACCTGCATTTTCCGGAGCGCTACCTTGCCGGGGTTTACGTGCTGGGCGGGATGCTGACAATTGTGACAGCGCCGCTGATCGGGAGGCTTTCGGACCGCTGGGGTCGGGCGCGGGTCTTTACATGGCTGGTTTGCGTGGCGGCGGTCATCATTTTTCTTCTGACCCACGCGGGGCCGATGCCGGTTGTGGCCACGCTGGCACTGACCGGGGTCTTTTTCGTTTTTGCGAGTGGGCGCTACGTGCCGGCGCAGGCGGTCTTGACGTCGGCGGTTGCGGCCTCAAGGCGCGGTGCCTTCATGAGCCTGGTCTCCTGCACGAGGGATCTGTGCACCGGAGTGGCGGCCATGCTGGCGGGCCGGGTGGTGGTGCTCAATGGCGGGGCGCTGGAGGGGGTGTCGAAGCTCGGGTGGATGGCAGTGCTGGTGAGCCTTGTGAGCATCTGGCTGATCCGGCGGGTTCGTCCGGTTCGAGAGCCACGCTGAGGCGCGGCGTTACCGGCGGGCTCCGATGAAGAGCCGCAGGACATACCAGAAGAGCAGTGCTACGGCGGCAAAAAGCTGGATGGCTGCTGCAATGTCAGCATCCTCCGGAAAATCGCGCATGACCGACGACGTGGTGTAGAGGATGGAGCCTCCCGCAAGAAGCACCATGGCGACGGAGAACCACACGCCGAGATCGAGTTGGAAGAGGACGGCGCAGACGATGGCCACAAGGGCCACAATGCCGCCCCAGACCAGGAACGTGCGCAGGAAGGAAAAATCCTTGCGCGTGGTGACCACAACGCCCGTAAGGAGGAAGAACCCGCCGAGCGTGACCTGGGCGGCGCTGGCAATTGTTCCCGGGGCGGTTTGGTCGGCGATGAACAGCAGCGGCACCGTGATAATGGCCTGCCCGATCACGTAGAGGATCAGCCCGAGGTATTGGACGGGACGAGAGAGGGAAGGGCGTGCAAAGTAAGTGGCCAGCCAGGAGAGCAGCATGAAGCCGCCAAGGATGAGCAGCCACGAAACGCTGGAGACCGCCGAGGCGATCGCGTTCGCGATCCCTGTATGGAAAAACCAGACCTCCAGCCCGACGAAGAGCAGAACCGCCAGGGCGAGGTGGGCGTAGGTGCGGAAGATGAATGAGCCGCGCGCATCGGCGGAGAGCTCGGAAACAGGCATCGTGTATGGGTTGCTCATATCTGCGACTCCCATACCTCAATATTTCCCTCCGCGCCAGTGCCGTTTTTCATGGACCGCAGGAATGTATTTGGCGGTCTGCGCAGGAAATCCCTCTGGTGTTGGCGCGGCGTTGTGGAATGCTGGGGGCGGATGATCGCCGCGCTCCTGACTGTCGTGCTATTTGCTTGTTCCGGCCTCGCGGGAGAGCGCTCGGCGCGTTATTTCGGAGGGCAGCTTGCCAACCTTTTCCGGCTATTTTTTGCAACCGTCTTGATGGGGGCTGTGACGCTGGTTTTTTTCCGCGACTCGGTGAGAGGGGAGTCGTTTGTCTGGCTCTTTGTCAGCGGGATCGTGGGGTTCGGTTTCGGGGATATCGCGCTCTTTTTGGCGTATGTTCGGATTGGCGCGAGGCTGACAATCCTCATGAACCTCTGCACCGCGCCGCTCTGGAGTGCGCTTCTCGAGCGGGTCTGGCTGGGCACGACGCTGAGCAGCCCGCAACTGGCGGCCGGCGCGACCATTCTTGCCGGCGTCTCTCTGGCCCTGCTTGCG
>JBGSJQ010000038.1:0-13644 GCA_041741775.1 Terrimicrobiaceae bacterium
TGCGGAATTCTGCAAACCGGAGCGCGTTACCTAGTTCATACTCGTTCAGCGTCGTAAGAGTCAGCACCGTGCGGAGCGACTTCATCCATGCCACCGCACGCGGAGTATTTTCATCGTTCCCGTAGAGCGAGAACAAAAAACTGGTGTCGGCACAGGTTACCATTTCCCGCCAGCTTCATGGATGAGCTCAAGTGATTTGGCGGCAGTCATGGTGCGCGTTCCTGATCGATCCCGCTTCACGGCAGGGCTTAGAGACCAGTCCACTCTTTCCGTTGCTTGTGGAGGCTCTGGGACAAGGCGAGCAATGGCCTTGCCCCTCTGCGTGATCACAATTTCCTCTCCTGCCCCAATCCAACTCAGCAAGCTGGTGTAGCGGTTTCTTAAATCACGGACGGTTGCAGATTTCATCTGTGCTCCATTATAGGAGCACGTCATCCACTCGTCAATTTACTTACGACAGACCATTCAAGCGCCGCTGTGTTCTTTGCGGCGCTTGGGAGATGCGCTCAGGATGACTTCTTTTTCTTATCCGGCTTGGGAGTTGGGGTCGGTTTCGGAGTCGGCTTGGCCTTGCCGGATTTTTTCTTTGGCGCGGGGGTGCTGGCGGGCTGGAGGATTGGCTTGATGGGGTCGCTGGCGCGGAGGGCGCGGGGGAGTTTCGGCTGCGGGTTGTCGGGGTTGGTTGTTTTTGCGAACTTCCTAGCCTGGGAGCGGGTGAGCGGATCGGAGAAGCTCTCCTGGTATTGAGTGTCGAGGGAGAGGGATTTATCGTAGTCCGCCAGGGCGGCGATGTAGTCGTAGCGGGCCTGGAGGACGAAGGTTTGCGACTGGAGGAGCGAGACCTGGGCATTCAGCACGTCGAGCTGGGTGCCCGCGCCGGCATCGAGGCGCTCCTGGGAGAGGCGGAGGGCTTCCATACCCTGGACAACGCTGGCCTCCTGACTGTCGATGGTTTCGCTGGCCTGCTGGAGGTTCGAAATCGCCTGCTGAACGTCGAGGATCACCTGGCGAACCGAGTTGTCGTAGTTGATGCTGGCCTGCTGCATCCGGGCTTTGGCCTGCTGGACGCGGCCCGCCGTGGCGAGACCGTCCCAAATCGCCCAGGTGCCGGTCGCGCCGAAAAACCAGTCTTCGACATTGTCGGAGAGGTTGGTCGAGGCAAGGTTGTTTGTGAACTCATACCCGACGGAGGCATTGATCGTCGGGAGGTAGCCTGCGAACTGAACGTTGACGTTTGCGGCTTCCTGAAGGATGAGCTCGCGCTGGGCTTTGAGAGAGGGATTGCGGGCGACGGCGACCCGGATCGACTGGTCGGTGTTGATTTTCCTCGGATCGTAAGCCAGGAGTCCGACGATATTGAACGGCACCTCGCTGGGGCGGCCTTTCGGGTAGTCCATCCCGAGCAGGCGGACGAGCCGGTAGAGCGAGATCCGGTAGGCGTTCTGAGCCTGGATGAGCGGGGGCTTTGCATTGGCGAGGGCCACCTCGGCCTGAAGGACGTTAAAGCGCGGAACCGTGCCGGCTTCATAGCGGTTTTGCTGATCCTTGAGCTGCTGTTCGAGGAGGGTTACCGACTGCTCCTGGGCGACGATGAGCGCACGGTTCAGGACGACCTGATAGAAGTTGATTTTGACGTTGGCGATCGTGGTGTCAATCGTCGAGCGCAGCGAGTAGAAGGCGCTGTTCTCACCGGCAAGTGCCGAGCGAATCCCTGAGATTGCAGCCCCGCCGTCGTAGATGAGCTGCGAGGCGGTGAACTGGATGTTCCAGGATTTGTTTTGGACATCCTGCGACCCGGACGTGATGACGATCGGGTCTCCGCCGGAATTGGGAATCGTGATAGTGCTCCCCCCACTTCGACCGTTATTGGCGAGCTCCATCCCTTGCTGGGTGTATCCGGTGGAAAGGCTCAGTTGCGGGATGACCTGAGCGCGAACGGTAACGACTTGTCCCTGGGTCAGGCGGATTTGTTGGGCCTGCGCGAGAATGTCGGGGTTCTGCTTGAGGGCGATGCGGACGGCTTCTTCGAGCGTCATGTCCGCGACATTCGGGTTGCGCTGCTTGGCGATGAGGGCGTTCAGGGACTTCATGAAATCCGACGTGGCCATCTTCTGCTTCTCCGCGAGGGTGTCGCTTTCCTTGAGCGTCTGGGTCTCTTGACCGGGAGCCAGCGGTTCGGGGGCCTGCGCCGGAACCGGCAGGTTGAGCTGCTCACTGAGAGTCTGGGCATCAGGCAGCGGGACGGGGGTCGGCATGGCCGGAAGGGGAAGTGGCATGGTGCCATCGGGGAGCGGGGTGGGGGATGCTGTCGGTGTGGAGACCGGCGAGGCGGTGGGATTGGCCGAGGGCACGCCCGGGGTCGATGGCATGTCCAAAGTGATCGGGGAAGGCGAAGGCAGCGGGGTCATCGAGGGAAGCGGAGCCGGGGTCGGATAGGCGTCCAGAGTGGGGAGCGGTGCCGGTGTGCCAATTGGCGCGATCGTCGGTAATGGCCCCGGGGTGGGTAGGGCGGATTGTGCAAAAACCGGGGACACGGCTAGAACCGCCATCATGACGACGAGGCTGCCTTTTCTGAGGATCAATGTGAGTGGGAGCATTTGGTGATGTGATTGTGGATTTTTTCGTAGATGCGCAGCCATGTTGTCTGTTCGTCAGAGTCGAGGATTTCCGTGAGGCCGGTCAGTTTCGAGATGATGTCCTCGCGGATCCTCCCCACAAGATCGGTGCCCTTGTCCGTGATTTTTACAAGCACCTTCCGACGATCATCCAAGGCATGCATCCTTTTCACATACCCGAGGTTTTCCAATCGGTCCACCAATCCTGTCGCGGCCGCTGTCGTATGGCTCATTTTTTCTGAAATCTCAGTCATCGACAAAAACTCCCGGGCTCCTATGTGACCGAGAAGAAAAAACTGAGGAAACGAAACCTGCCCCCGCGACAGCTCTTCGGAAAGGTGCTGCACGAAACATCGTTGCATCTGAAGGATGATGTCCGCCAGGCGCTCGACCTCGACGTGCGAAAGACCGGCTTTTTGTGGTTCCATTAATTAATGGGGTTAATAATTAATTTAACCGAACATCCTGTCAATGTTGCGTTGGGGAAGGCTTGAGTTTGGGCTTGGGCGTGGCTTTGGCTTTGGGCGTGGCTTTGGCTTTGGGTGTGGGAGAAGCGGAAGGTGATGCGACCGGGGGCACTGTGATGGCGGAAGGCGTGGGTGCCGCCTCTGGGAGGTTGGAGGGTTGCGGGGTGGGCTGTTGCAGGGTAGGGGATGGCTGGGGGTGGTAGATTTTTTCGCCGGGCGCTGGAGAGCCGGAGACGATATCGGCGATGAGGAAGGGTGGGTTTTTAAGGGATGTCATCCGGAGGGTGGCGGTTTCCAAGCCTTTGGCGATGGAGAGGTAGGTATCGCCTGGGACCACCGATTGCATCGAGGAGGCTTCGACGAGGACGAAGCGTTCGGGGGCATTGACCATGCGGATGACCCCGGTCCATTGTGGGGGAAGGGCGGCGGGAGGCTTTTGTTTTTTTGGGAAGAGGCCGGTAATGGCGGAGAGGCATTTTTGGAGAAAAGGCGGTTGGGGAGGCTTGGCGGCGGCAGCTGGGGTCGGTTGGATCGGACGTTCCGTTTTTCCGGCGCAGGCGGGAAGAGCGAGCACCGCGAAGAGGGCGAGGAGGAGAAAGAGGCGTGTCACAGGAGGCGAGTGGACAATTTTTGGAGAACGATGGCGATCACAAATCGTTGGCGAATTCATTCGATGGGGCTGAAAAAATCTCCTTTGCGCTTCGCCAATGGCGAATACAGTGCTCGGCTCTATGGATATGACACTGATACTTTTGAAGCCGGACTGCATTGCCGGGCGCAAGGCGGGGGAGGTTGTGAAGCGATTCGAGGAGGCGGGTTTTCAGATCTGCGGATGCAAAATGTTCCGCGCGGATTCGGAGCTGCTTCGGGAGCACTACGCTCACATTGCAAGCAAACCGTTTTTTCCAGAGGTGGAGACCTTTATGAAATCGACTCCGGTGATTGCGCTGGCGCTGGCCGGGGACAATGCGGTGGAGCGGGTGCGGGGGATCATTGGGCCAACGGATTCCAAGAAGGCCGAAAAGGGGACTCTGCGTGGAGATTTCGGTGTGGACGTCATGGTTAATATCGTGCACGCCTCTGACAGCGACGAGAATGCCGCCATCGAGCTGAAGCGATTCTTTCGCGACGGGGAGATTTTCGACTACGAGATGAGCTACGTGACGAAGGGCTGAGGCAATTGCTCCCCTGCGGGGAAATGAGGGCCCGACTGAGCGCCCTTCAGGTGTTGGCGAGAGCTGGCGCGGTTTGTGATGGCAGGGGCAATCCGAACTCCTCGAACCACGAGCCTGTCCAGATATGGATGGCCCGGGCTTCCGGGTGGCTGCGGCGCAGGCCAGTGAGGTCGGCTGCCCTGGCTGCGGCAATTGCGGAAAAATCGTCCCAGGCGACGGGGTAGATCCAGCTGGTGGGGATCCTGAGAACGGATCGGGTTTCCGCGTAGGCCGTGAGGAACCGCGGGCCTGTGGCGGAGACGGGGTTTTTCTCGGTGCTGTGGGCGAGGAGGGAGTCCTCGATGCCATCCCAAAAGGGATCCGCCGGAAACGGTGACCAGAGGAACGCGTTGCAGAGGCAATGGTCGCCCTGCTCCGCGCAGGCAAATCCCGCCAACTCCTCCAGCCAGCCCAGCGTGCCGAGGTTCACGAAATCAAGATCCACGTAGAGGCCTCCCATTTTTTTTAGGAGGAGGTAGCGGAATGCGTCGGCCCTCATCACGCTGCGCGGGTAGGAGGCGAACAAGTGCTGGAGGGCCTTTGGGAGACATTCAATAAAGTCCGCGATGTCGTCGTCCGTCCAAAGCCGGATTTCCCATCCGGACTGAATCCATGTCTCCCTCCACCAGCGGGGGAAAAGATTTTCGGGAGGCTTCCTGTCCTTCCATGTGAAATGGATCACCTTGGTCATCGTCTCAAAGCCGTCCGGTGGATGGGGGCAGGAAAGTCATCGCAACTCATCGTTGGCGACATTTTCTGCCCAGTCGGCGATAGCGTTCTCTCTCGCTGCGGTTCCCGTCGAAAGGGCTCGGCAGCGGGCAGCGTAGGCCGGGATTTCAGGGGAAAGCAGGATTTTCCGCAAGGCGGTGGCAACCGCAGATTTTGTTGCGCGGGATTCGAGCCCGCAGCGGAGGCGGCGGAGGCGGGCTGCATTGTCGTGCTGGTCGTGGGCGAGAGGAAGGATGAGTTGGGGGATTCCTGCGGCGAACGCTTTCGACATCGTTCCGATGCCTCCGTGATGGACAATCGCCCGGCAGCGGGGGAGCACATCTTCAAACGGAACATGCGGGCAATGGAAGATGCCGGGCGGCACTGGAAAACCGGGCGGGATTTTTCCAACCAGGAGCGCCCGTCCCCCAACATCGCGCGTCACGTCGCAGGCGAGCTGTTGGGACTGCGCCAGGTGGACATTCGCCGACCCGTGCGTCCAAAGGACGGGGGACTCGCCGGACTGGATCCAAGAGAGGAGTCCGGGGGGGAGTGGGTTATCGGCAAAGCGGGTGGTGGGAAAATCGAACTGACAAACCCCATTTGGCCAGTCCGGCTGGGGCTCGGCGAACCACTTGGGGAAGAGTAGTCCAATGCCATCGGCGCGGTGGAGCGCGTCTCTGTAGAAGTCGCGCAGCCGGGGGAGCCCGAGTGTCTGGCGGAAGCTGTTAAGGGGGGGGAGCATGGTGCGATTGATTACGGCATCGACGCAGAGGAATGCCGCGTTTTGGATCAGCCCGGGGGCTTCGCACAGCCAGGCGGAGCCCTTGGCCATTACGGGAAGATCATCGCGGCTTCGAAGGCACATTGGCTGGAGGTGGAGCATGAGGCGGGGGATCCCGCAGGCTTCGGCGAGGGCGGATGCGGCGAGCCCGAACGAGGAGGTCACGACGAGATCAAATGCCCCTCCCGTCGCATCGAAGGCCTTGCGGTAGGCCGGCAGGGATTCACTCATGGCCTGAGCCACGCGCCAGGTGCCGATGCCCGGCTTCCACAGAGCCGGGTCGTTGGCCATGCGCTGAAAGTCCTCTTCGGTGCCGATGGGGTGCCAGACCAATCCCCGGCGCGCGATGAGGTGCCCGTAGTGCGGCGTGATGAGAAATTCCGCCCGGTGACCGCGATCAGCAAGGATCCCTGCGAGCCACAGAAGCGGGTTGATGTCTCCCTCGCTTCCAAACGGCACAAATAAGATACGAAGCCGGCGACGCATCAAAGTCGTTGCAGGGAAGGCAGGGCGTATTTCTGGATCAGGGCGTCGCGGTGCGCCTCGATCGCCTGAGCATCCAGAAAAATCACGCCCGGATCCTCGTCGAGCTCGATTTTCTGGAAGCCATCCACTGGGGATTTTACAGCGGTGATGACATCGTCGAGGCTTTTAATCTCCTTGCCGTTGATCTTATCCACGACAAGGTTTTCGATGTTTTCGTAGCCCAGGGTTTCCTGCGTGGGAAGGATCTGGGAGATAAAAACGATTTTACCGCGGTCCTCAGGCAGTTCGTTTTGGAAGGCATCCAGGAAGACAAGCCGCTGTGGGGCATCCTTCGACCAGTCTCCTCCCCACTCCTGAAGGTAGGAACGGGAAAGTTCCATGAAGACCACGCCGCCGAGGATCACGTAGCGAGGGGCCTGGTCCACCATGTATGGCTCACTGATGATTTTCGATCGGTCCCGTGCCTGCAGGGTCACTGGGATTTCGCTGATGGCCCCATCGCGGAATACGCGAAAATTCACAGTGTCCCCCGGATGGAATATCGTATTTGTGATGTGGCTGAATGCGATGCGCCCCCACTCCGGGTCCTCGTAATTGCCATCCTGGTCGATTGCGCGGCCATCCACTGCCAGAACGACATCGCCGGTTTTCAAGCCGGCCTTTGCCGCAGCCCCTCCCTTGAGGACTTCGGTGACATAGACGCCCCCCGGTTCGTTGAGGCCAATATAGCGGCGGAGTTGCGGGTCGCGTGTGCTGGAGAATGCCAGGCCTGCGCGGGAAAATCCGGCGTAGGTCGGATTTGCTGCCTCTTTGAGAAAATGGGCGATGACAGGAGACGGGATGAGGTCCGCGGTCTGGCTGCGGGCATCGTAGCGCATAAGCAGGCCGAGCAGATTTCCATTGCGCACGGCCGGGAGGGTGAAGCTGCCGTCGCGTTGTTGAAGGGGCGCACTGAGCCGAAAAATGAGGAGGCCCATGTTGTCGAAGGGATAGCCGCTGATCGCGATGGATGTCACCGTGCCCTCTGTCTCGGCGATCTCGCCATTCTGCTCGAGCTGAAGAATGATCGCCCGGCCCCCGACTCGAACCCCCTTGTCCAGGGACAACGGCTTCATGCCGGCAACGAAGGTGGGGTTATCGGGCTGAAGGATGGCGAGGTTGCTTTCGTAATCCACGCGCTCGACGGTCGCCGAGGATTTCTCGGCGGTAGCGGCTTTTTCCAACTCGATGAATGTGGCGTTCGCCACGAGTTCGGCGGTCACAAGAAGCCGTCCGCCTTCGATCAGCGTTCCCAGTCCACGGCGCGTGCCCGGCGGCTTTTTCATCCAGGGGCGGAAGAAGTCGTAGGCCTGGCCGGTGGCGTTGACGCGGAGAACCGAGATGCTGGAGGACGGCGGGTTCGCGTTCTCTTTCGCAGGAGGAGTGATCCCGGCAAAGGCCGGCACGCAGAGAGCGAAGAGCAGGATGGAAAGGCGGGAGATCATAAATTTTGTTCCCTGGTGACGCCGTAGCGCGAGAGGATCCGCTGGCGGGCTTCCTCGACGGCTTTGCGTTCCAGAACGATGGGGCGGCCGACTCCGGCCATCTGGATGACATAATATTCCGAGGGCTTGGCGAGTTCTTCTGCCACGTCGGCAAGCGTGCGGATCTTCCGGCCATTGATCTCATCAACAATCCCGTGGCGGAAGTCGGCGGCGTAGGCATTGACCGGATCCGCGAGGATTCCACTCAAAGCGATGATCTCCGGGCGATCCTTATAGATCTTGTCTTCAACAAAAAAGTCGAATGTGTATCGAAGACGCAGGTCGTTGGGGTGCTGGGCCTCCATCCAATTTTGATCCACTGGCTGAAAGACCAGGCCCCCGAAAACCACAAAACGCGGCTCCACGTCGTAGGCATTGGCGTGGAGGGTGAACGGCCAGGGCCCCTCGAGTGGAACCGTGAGCGAAAGCGGCTTCCCGTCACGAATGACATCCAGCTTTACCGAGTCGCCTCTGAATTTTCTCTCCACCACCTCGGCCAGCGGAACCGAATCGTTATCCATCGGGATCGTAGCGTCGCTGGCAATCGGGAGCCCATCGATGGCCATCAGCACATCGCCCGGTTTGACAATCCCCTCTGAGGACCCCCCGCCATAAACGCTGCCGACGAGAACCCCCCGGTCGTCATCCTCCAGGCCGAGGGCCTTCCGAGCAGCGGGATTGAAGAGGTTTTCGTAGCTGAGGCCAAGATCGACGTAGCGGTCGTAGTGGCCATCCTCCACGTCAGTTAAGAAGCGTTTGACGACGGGGGTGGGGATCATGTAGCCGACGTTTTGAGCCACATCGCCGCTGTAGCCCTGGAATGCCACGCCCACGACCTTGCCGTTCTGTAAGACGGGGCCGCCGCTGTTGCCCGGGTTGATCGCCGCATCGATTTGGATCGTGAGGTGCGAATCCATACCCGAATGCGAGTAGGGCTGGAAATCAATGCGCGAGACGATCCCCTGCGTCACCGACAACCGTGTGCCGCCGATCGGATATCCGAAAACTGAAACGGTGGACTCCATCGGAGGAATCCCTCCCAACTCCAGCGCCGAGGTCCCATCGAAAAATTTGGGGTCCTCAACTGTCAGCAGCGCCAGATCGCAATCGTGGGCGATGTGCAGGATTGTTGCGGGATATGGCTTGGGATCGCCCTCCTTTGAAACCGTTAGAAACCTCGAATTGCTCACCACGTGCGCGTTCGTCATGATCCGTTTTCCGGCGATGATGAAGCCGGCCCCGACGCCGCCTGACACCGCCCCGGGATTCCATGGCACCTTGTAGTTCGGCTCCTGCGAGGTGGACTCAATGCGCACCAGACTGCGAGCCACCGGGGCCGCCTGCGCGGCACCCACGGCCAGAAGAACCAACAAACAAATTCGAAACATCCGCCCCAAGGTAAGCGGGTCCCGCCGATTGACAACCCGGATTTCAAGGCAGTTTGCATTCGCCCCTTCACATCCTCTGCGGGGACAATGGGGTTGACTGATCCGGAAAAACGCCACAGAAAAGGCCATGACATTGAAGCTAAAGGTTACTCTTGTTTGTGTCAGCCTGGCGCTGCTTTTGCCGGTCCGGCCGGTTTGCGCAGAGGATTCCGACACCCCGGAAGCGGCCCCTCGACTCTCGTTCAACGCCATGGACCTCTGCGGCAAATGGTCGCTCAGGGGGGATGGGAGATATGACACGCGCACGTTCGAATTTTTTCCCGATGGACGCGTGACGGAGGAGAATACCTACCGCTCCTCGCGCGGCGAAACCACGGAGACGTATGAAAAACTTTGGAAGATCCAGGGGGATCAAGTCCTCATCTGGAAAAAAGGAGAGGGCGAATCCTCCGGGCAGTCGATATTTATCGAGATCCCCTTCGATGCCGCCAACCTGCAAATCTCGGAGGTCTGGAAGTCGCCATCATCCACCCGCGTCACGAAAATGGTTTTCAACCGCACGGAGGCTGCGAAACCCGATTCCCGTTCGGCGGTCGCCAACCCGGCAGCAGACCAGCTCCCCCCGTCAGCATTGCTCTCAGAGCTCGGGATCGCAGTCAGTCCATCCGCAAAAAAATCCACGGAAGGCTACTACAAAATCGAGCGGCTTTCGCTGAACATCACCTTGAAAAACCCGAGCATGCGTGAGTCCACCGGGCCGATGACCGTTTCCTACTGGATTTTCGGAAAAAACATCAGCGACTCGAAGCAGTTCTGCGTTCTTTCGAAGGGGAAGTTTGACTGCGCTCTGGGAAATACCGCGACCGACCGAACGATCAAGCGCACCACGGAGACGTATCTTAATAAATACTGGGACTATTCCAGCTCCGGCAGCTTCGAATACGCTGGCTGGATCGTTACAGTGAGTGATCCCGCCGGAAGAGTTGCGCTCATCAAGGCCAGCAAATCCGAATGGGAGCGGCAGGGGGACAAGTTGCCCGCCTTGGATGTTGGCAAAGTCTATGACCTGCGACTCGACAAGGTCGATGGGGCACATGTCCCACGATATATGTAGCACGGGCAATGGGGTGCAAAATTTGAACTCCGTGGGGCGTGTTGTCCTTTGTTAACTCTGCCAAGCTCCCAAGGAGGTTTCCCTCTTGAGAAAATGGTCGGAGTGACAGGATTCGAACCTGCGACCTCCTGGTCCCAAACCAGGCGCTCTACCAAGCTAAGCTACACTCCGGGATGCAGACGTCCGGGATTGTTTGTCCCCGGCCTTGAGGCCGAAATGTGGTCCCTTCGGCTCTGCCTTTCTCACGCAAGGCTGCGGGCTGGTCCATGAACCGTTTCGGTTGAAAATCAGCCTGGAGCGATGCCAGAGAACGTGGCGATTCTGGCAGGTGGATGGAAGGGGTCAAGCACAGAGCGGTGCGATTGCCTCACCCCTATGTTCCCCAAGAATCTTCCTTTCCATTCATTTGGAATATGATTGAAATTCCAGAAGGATGACACCTGATTCCCTGGCACGGCTGTCCGCACTTGAGACTACGGGGCGAAAGTCGGTTCTCCTTGAAGCGCGAAGAGGATTGAGGAAAGTTGCGATGCTTGCAGGAGGCTGCGTCCTTCTATTTTTCGTGGCGAGGGCCGGTGTGCTGCATTTCAGCGAGCGGAGCAGCAGGCTGGGGGAGGAGGGGGCCAGGCGTAGGGATCAGGTCCGCAGCTTCGTATTCGGGGATGTTGCGCAAGTGCTCGCCAGTGGAAATCTCTCCGGGCTCAAGGCGATCTCCGTTCCAACTGGCGCCGCCTTCATGGTTTTTAAAGAAGGCGGGCAGCTGGTTTTCAGCTCCCGGCCGGAACTGGAGGTGGGGAAGGAGTTCGGAAATTGGAATCTTACGGAGGAGGCAACGCTGGCCGGGATGATGGGTTCGATGGGGAGTCGGCGGGAGGTGACCTGGACCGGCCGCCTTCAACCAGTGCGGGGTTGGCCAGCGTCTGCGGGGGAGGTCCGGTTTGCAAAAATGGGGGGAACCCCGTATTTCGTCCTGACTTTTCGCCAGGATGCCGCCCCGCTTTCCCGCCGCGTGGCGCAAGAGGAATGGTCCCTGATCCTGCAGGGAACCTTTTTCGCCATCGCTTTGTCCGCCGTGGTCCTGCTTTTCGGCCGGAGCGGTTTGAAGCGGCTGGGGGTTGAGTTTGAGGGTGGTCTGCGAGAAGCCTCCCGAGCCATCGCTGCAGCTCACAAGTCCGGCTCGGCCATCAATCGCACAGGTATCCGATGTGCGGAGCTCGCTCTGCTGTCCGACCAACTTGATCACGACAACGCGCTCACCAGCCGCCCGCAATCGGAGAAGACGATCACCCGCGCCGAAAAGACCGTTCGCGAGGTCCTCAACTCGATTTATGACGCGGTAGTTGTCTTGGATGACAACCTGAAAATGATATGGATCAACCGCCGCATGGAACTCATGTTTGAGATCAGCCGCAGGGATATTCCCCGCATGGGCCTGGGGGATTTCGCCGCAGGTCCGGAGGAGGCCGAACAGTTGACCGGGGGAATCCACGCCTCGCAGGACGGCACGCCGCGGATTTTCGAATGCCAGGCCCGACGGATGAAAAGCGGGGCCTTTTTTCCGGCGGAAATTTTTGCCCAAAAAGTTTCCCTTCCGGGCTCCGAGATCCTCTGCGCCAGCATCCGCGACATCTCGTCAGTCAAAGCCGCAGAGAAAGCCCTTGGAGAAGCCAGGGATGCGGCGGACGGTGCCAACCGGGCGAAGAGCGAATTTCTCGCCCGCATGAGCCATGAAATCCGGACCCCGATGAATGCGATTCTTGGCCTCGCCTACCTTTCCTCCCGGTCCACGAAAGACGGCCGGGCGGCTGAGGTATTTGAAAAAATCCACCACTCGGGTCTTGGGTTGATGAGGATCCTCAACGACATTCTGGACATCTCCAAGCTGGAATCCGGGAAAGTGGAAATTCTCGACGAGCCGTTCAGCCCCGGGGAACTTGTCTCAGTCGTCTCCGATCTTGCTGCGGTGCGCATGTCGGGGAAGCCGCTGAAATTTATGGCCGATGTGGATCCGGGCGTGCCTGCCGCGCTCCGGGGCGACTCCTTCCGCATCCAGCAGGTGCTGACCAACCTGATTGAAAACGCGATCAAATTCACCAATGAGGGGAGTATTGAAATGCGCGTGTCCTTCGATGCCGACTCCAGTCTCCTCCACTGTGAAGTCGTGGACCAGGGGATTGGGGTCACGCCCGAGCAGCAGTCCCGGCTGTTCCAGTCTTTTGAGCAGGCCGACGGCACGACCACCCGGCGCTACGGAGGAAGCGGGCTCGGTCTTGCGATCTGCAAAAAGCTGGTTGAACTCATGGGGGGACGGATCGGAGTCACCAGCGAATCGGGCAAGGGTTCGGTCTTTGCATTCCATGTGCACTGCCCGATGTGCCAACCTGGGAATATCGTCGCCGGTCCGGAGACCACCGACATCCGCGCCAAGCTTTCCGGGGTGCGCGTGCTTGTGGTCGATGATCTGGAGATCAACAGGGAGATTGCGGGCGCAATGATCAGCGCGGCCGGATGTGTGGTTGGGTTTGCCGAGGGAGGAAGGCAGGCCCTTGAAATGCTTGGGGCGGGGGCCTGGGATCTGGTGGCGCTCGACCTCGAAATGCCGGAGATGGACGGGTTTGAAACGGCCCGCGCGATCCGTGCACTGCCGGATCCGCAGAAAGCGCAGATTCCAATCATAGCGATGTCCGCCCACGCCTTTCAGGAGTTCCGGCTTCGGGCCGACGAAGCCGGGATGAGCGGCTATGTGATTAAGCCTGTGGACATCGATGTTCTGCACCTTGAGTTGCTGCGGGCGATCAGTGCTTCCGGTTTGGTTCCTGCACCTCCCACGGCTCCGGATGCGCCTTCTCAAGCCGGTCCGGTGGATATGGCCCGGGCGGTCCGGCGCCTGGGGGGGAACTCGGCGCTGTATTTTCGGATGGCTGGCAAGTTTCTCAGCGACTGGGCCGGAGCGGCGGCGCAGATTGAGGCGCTTTCCTTGGCGGATCCCGCCGAGGCCCGTCGGTTGGCTCACAGTCTCAAGGGGCTTGCTGGCTCGCTTGGAGCGGAGGCGCTTTCCCGCCAGGCGGCAGAAATAGAGGATGATCTGGTGCGGGGCAACGCCGAAGGGATGGCCGAAAAATTCTCCGCTCTGCAGGCTGCTCTTGAGGCGGTGGTGGATTGCCTCCAGAACATGCGTGGCGCAGGGACTGCCGAGTGAGACGAATGGGTGCAGGACAAAAATCTCTGAAAAAGCATTTTGCTGAGTTTTTTTCTCCCAAAGTATATGTGATGCCATATACTTTCCGGCGATGAACCAAAAATCCAATCCTCGTGACATCCTTCAGCAAATCGCCGCCATCGACC
>JBGSJQ010000039.1:0-8955 GCA_041741775.1 Terrimicrobiaceae bacterium
ATGCTGGAGGCGGCGCGGTGCTATGTGGCGGCGCACCCGAAGGCCCGCGTCGCGACCATCGCCGTTGAGGTCTGCTCCGCCGCATTCTATCTTGATGACGATCCAGGGGTGCTCATCAGCCTGTGCCTTTTTGGCGATGGAGCGGCGGCGGCGATCTGGGGTGGCCAGGATGTCGGCCGACAGTGGCGGATGGAGGGGTTTCGCACGGTGCATCGTCCCGAGCACCGTGAGAAGATCCGCTTTGTGAATACCGGAGGACGCCTAAAAAACCAGCTACACCGTTCGGTCCCGGGCCTGGCAGCCGAAGCCGTTGCGGGTTTATTTGCTCAGCGCCTGGGGATGCCCGACCGCATCCTTGCCCACACCGGAGGCCGCGATGTGATCGAGCGTATCGAGGCGGCGATCCCCGGGTTTCCGCTTCGCGAAACGCGCGAGGTTCTTCGGGACTACGGCAATGTGAGCAGTCCGTGCGTGCTGCTGGCGCTTGAGAGGGGGCTTGCGGACGACACGCTGGATCACCTTTGGCTGACGGCCTTCGGGGCCGGATTTGCGGCCCATGCGTGTGAGCTGGGCCGGAGGCACAGCACGGAGGAATAGACCCAGAAAGAAAAGTAGAACCACGGATCTCAATGATATGCACTGATCAGAAAACAGCTAAGCATATCATCTGCCTTAGCTCCCCCGTTTTTCCAGCCCCCCACTGTTCCTCTCATTCCCGCGCCATGCCTCTTTTCCTCTCCGCCTATTCCCCCCGTGTTGCCGTATGGACAGGCTTGCTCCCCGGCGGCTCCGCGCGTAGAATGGTGTTTCTTTGCTCATGAAAGCGGTAACCATCTACGACACGACGCTGCGTGACGGCACGCAGGGAACCGGCATCTCCTTCTCGGTGCTGGACAAAATTCGTGTCGCGGAAAAGTTGGATGCCTTCGGGGTGGATTTCATCGAGGGCGGCTGGCCGGGTTCGAACCCGCGGGATGTGGCCTTTTTTGAAGAGGCGGCGAAGCGCGAGTGGAAGAGCGCGAAGATCGCGGCCTTCGGGAGCACCCGTCGTGGCGGGGTGGAGGTGCAGGACGACCCTCAGGTGCGAACGCTGCTTGAGGCCAACACGCCGGTCGTGACGATCGTTGGAAAAACCTGGCTCCTGCACGTGACTGAGGTTCTCGCGGTCAGCCCTGAAGAAAACCTGTCCATGATCAGCGAGACGGTGGCGTATTTAAAGTCGCGCGGACGCGAGGTGTTCTACGACGCCGAACATTTTTTTGACAGCTACAAGGACGATCCGGAGTATTCGCTGAAGACCGTGAAGGCCGCCCGGGATGCGGGAGCGGATCTCGTCGTGCTCTGCGACACGAATGGGGGATCGTTGCCCGACGAGGTGGGGAAGGTCACCGGCGAAGTGATTGCGGCTCTGGGGTGTCCGGTGGGCATCCACACGCACAACGACTGCGGGCTGGGGGTGGCCAATGCCCTTGCGGCGGTTTCCGCCGGCGCCTCCCAGGTGCAGGGAACGATCAACGGCTACGGCGAGCGGGTGGGGAATTGCAACCTGACCACGATCATCCCGACGCTACAGGCCAAGCGCGGAATCCAGGTGGTCCCGGAGCTTCCGCGGCTCCGCGAGCTTTCCCGCTTCGTGGACGAGTTGGCGAATATCCCGCAGGATATCCGGGCGCCTTATGTGGGCACCGCCGCCTTTACTCACAAAGGGGGCTTGCACGTCCACGCCGTCCAAAAGTTGGCACGCTCCTACGAGCACATGGACCCGGCTCTCGTCGGCAATGCACAGACGATCCTGGTCTCGGACATGTCGGGGCAGAGCAACATTCTTGCGAAGGCTCGCGAGCTTGGATTTGAATTTCAAAAGGGGGCGCCCGAAGTGGCGGCCATCCTGCGTCAGGTGAAGGAGAGCGAGGCCGCCGGCTACGAATTCGAAGCGGCCGATGCCTCGTTCGACCTCCTCGTGCGACGCACCCTGGGCCGACACCGTCCGCTTTTCGACCTGAGGGAATACCACTGCTCGTTCCGACGCTCCGCGCTTCACGGATTCACGACCTGCGAGGCCACGGTCAAACTTCAGGTTAACGGTGTGGCCGAATACACGGTCGAAGAGGGGGATGGGCCGGTCAACGCCCTCGATGCCGCCCTCCGCAAGGCCCTCCGGGGTTTTTATCCATGGATCGATGACCTGCGCCTCGCCGATTACAAGGTGCGGATTGTGGATGGCTCGCGCGGCACAGCCGCCAAGACCCGCGTGCTCGTCGTTTCCACAAACGGCCTTACGACCTGGGGCACGGTCGGCGTCTCGGATAACATCATCGAGGCCAGTTGGCTTGCGCTGGTGGACAGCTTCGAGTTCTACAGCCTCAAACACCTGACGCCCTGATTTTTTTCCCCGCTCGCCTGTGGTATGCCGTGAAAAACACGGGCCTTGCCAGAAGGCAGCGCAGGGGTATGTTCGGGGCTTGTTTATGCACCTGAATTCGAATAGAGTCTTTCGCAGGTTTTTTTCGTGTGGGAACCCCATCTGCGTGGTCGTGGGAGTCCTGTTGGGGACTGCTGCGAGCAGCCCGGCCCAGGAGGTAGTCTCTGCGCCGGTGCGCGTCAGCCTGCTGGAAATCGCGATTTCCGGTGGGCCGGTGATGATCCCCCTTGCGGCGCTGTCGGTGCTGGCCCTGATGCTGATCCTTATTTATCTGGTGACGCTGCGGCGTGGGGCGGTGGCCACCTCGCGCTTCATGCAGACCGCCGATGCGCTGCTTCGCAAAAAAGATTACCTGGGGCTGCTGGCAGTGTCGAACCGGCACAACGAAGCCGCCTCGCAGATCATGCAGCGTGCGCTTGATTTTTTGACCAAGCACCCGAGAGCCACGCTGGCGGAGGTCCGCGAAATCGCGCAGGCCGAGGGATCGCGCTATGCCGGTGCGCTGAACCAGCAAATCACCTATTTGGCGGACATTGGAACGATCGCGCCGATGCTCGGGCTTTTTGGCACTGTGCTGGGAATGATCAAGTCCTTCACCGTGGTGGCAAGCGATATTGCAGCCTCCCGCCCGATGCTCCTCGCTCAGGGAGTTTCCGAGGCCCTCGTCACCACGGCCGCCGGGTTGATGGTCGGCATTCCCGCCATGATTGCCTACTCGTATTTCCGGGGCAGGGTGCAGGCCCGAATTTCCGAACTGGAGGCCGCCACCACCCAGTTGATGGCCCTGCTGGGCGCGGGGATGTCGGGACGTCCCGAATGAGGAACTGGATCGCTCCGTCTCTTTTCCTGCTGAGTGCAGGCGTTGTGTTTGCTCAGGCGGTGGCCGGCGATCCTGAGGTCCGGCGCGCCCTGCCGGTCGACCCTGAAAACTACGACAACCCCGACTGGGTTCAGCAGGTGCCCAGAGCCATTCCTGTGGCTACGCCGGTTCCCGCCCCAACGCCGGTCCCTGTGGCCACGCCAATTCCCGTGGCCACGCCGGTTGCGTCCGGGAATTCCTTCACCGATGAGCCTTACCGTCCCCCGGCTCGTCCCCCGGCCGAGGCGACTGCGGATGAGGATGGGGAGGGGAGTATCCGCATCGGACCGGGTGCCTCCCAGTCGCCGGGCACCGAAGCGCTCGACCTTGCGAACAGCCTTTACGCCAGAAAAATGTATGATCTGGCGATCCCCGAGTATGAGCGGTTTTTGATTTCCTCGGAGTCGGGATCCACAGGGCGGGACGCGGCGATGTTCCGGGTTGCGGAGTGCCATCGCATGCTCGGGAATGCCGAGGCGGCGCGCGCGGGATATGAGCGGCTCGTCATGGAATTTCAAAAAGGCGAATTCGCGGGGTCGGGAGCCTACCGGCTTGGCGAGTTCCTTTTTGGCGACAAAATTTACGAGGCGGCCGCCGCGCAGTTTGAGACGGCGGCGCGGGAGGCGAAGGATGGCGAGGTGAGGCTGACAGCGCTTTACTTTGCCGCTCGCAGCCTGGACTACCAGCGCCGGGATGCCGAGGCTGGCGACCGCTACCGGGAGATCATCGCTGTGGAGGGAAAAAACCCTTACCGGGACCATGCCCGGATGGCCCTTGCGGAGATCCACCTGCGGGCTGGGGCCAAAGATCAGGCCCTGGCGGCCTATGAGGGGATCATTTCTGATTCGAAAGATTCGAAGATGGTGCTCGACGCCAAAGTGAAGGCGGCGGCTCTCGCCTCGGAGAGCGGCCAGAAAGACCGCGCACTTGCCCTCTACAGGGAGGTGCTTATGGATCCCGCCGCAGGGGATCTGAATCCGGTCGCCGTGATGGGGGTTCTGCGTCTGTCCTATCAGCGTTCGGATTACAAGGCCGTGGTCGGCCTTGCCGGCGACATCGCCAAGCTGCCCGACGACAAGCGGGCCGAGGCCCTCCAGCTTTTGGCCGCCTCCTACCGCCAGACCGGAAACAACCTCGACGCCCGGCGGACGTATGACATTCTGCTCAAAGATTTCCCCGATGCCTCGGGCTCGGACGGAGCCCAGTTCCAGCGGCTCGTGAGCCTCTATTCTTTGAAAGACAAGAACCTCGTGGCGGAAATCGATGCATTTCTTCAAAAAACAACGGATTCGCACGACCGCACCCAGGCGCTTTTACTCAAGGCTGAGACCCTTTTTAAGAATGGCGACTATGCGGCGGCTGGCCAGACCTATGAGGCCCTCCTTGGCAGGGATCTTGAGCCCGCCACCCGGGCCGATGGCACGTATAAGCTGGCCTGGTGCCTCGCGGCCACCGGCGACCATTCGGGGGCCGTCTCTGTTTACTCCGACTTCCTTTCCAAGTTTCCCGACCACAAACTGGCCGCAACCGCTCTCGCGCAGCGGGCAATTTCCAAGCAGGAAAACAAGGCGTTCGATTCAGCAATCGAGGACTTCGACCAGATTGCGGCGAAGTATCCAGGGACCAAGGAGCACGAACTCGCCCTCCAGAACAAGGCCCTGATCCTTGGGCAGGAAAAAAAATATGCGGAAATGGGGCAGGCGTTTGACGAGCTTTTGCGGGAATTTCCGAAGTCCGCCGTTGCCGGGCAGGCGAATTTCTGGCTTGGTTGGGCGGCCTTTGAGCAGAAGGACTACAAAAAAGCGATCGAGCGTCTGGATGCCGCCCGGAAGCTTGATGGCAAGGGATATGGCGAGCGGGCCACGCTGCGGATTATCCTGGCGTATTATTACCTCGAGGACCGCGCGGCGGTGATGCGCGAGGCGGACGGATACAAGGGAGGAAACCTACCCTCCGAGATCACCCTCTGGCTGGCCTCGCATAGTATCGATGAGGGCAACGACGCGAAGGCGGAATCGCTCCTTTTGCCGCTGACCGCCAACCCCGCCGCCCTGCCGCCGGATGCGTGGATCCAGCTCGCAGAATGCCAGATCCGCCTCGGCAAATTCCACGAAGCTGCCGGGCCGGTTGATAAATTCCTTGCCACGGCACGGGAAGCCGGGACGCGGTCCCGGGCCCTTCTGGCCCGGTCTCGCGTCCGCCTGGGACTGAAGCAATTCGATGGGGCCTCGGCCGACGCGGATGAGGCCCTGCTGCTTCAGCCTGAGGGCCGCCTCAACGCCGAGGGGCGACTGCTCCAGGGCGATATCCTCAACGCCCGGGGCGACTACGATGCGGCGGCCCGGGCCTACATGACGGTTTCCGTGCTGCTTAACGATCCGGAGCTCACGCCGCGCGCTTTGCAAAAAGCGGCGGATGCCTACAAGCGCGCCAACAACCGGTTTGAATCGGAAAATGCCCTTGCCGAGCTCCGTAAACGCTTCCCCGATTTTCAGACTTCGCCCAAGCCCAAACCGAAAACCAAGTCATGAGATTCCTACTCGCCCTCTTAGCCTTCTCCCTGCCGCTGATCGCAGCCGAGTCTGGACTTCACGATGAGGTCCTTCTCGATGTCAAAGCTTCCATCAGCCTGCCAGCCGGTTGGAAGTCCTGCCAGGAGACGGATGGGGAGGAAGGTGTCTTTGTGTATCACTTTGGCGGGACGGTGGACTCGGGGGGGGCGGAAATCGTCCCGGTGACGATGAGCGTAACGACGAAAGTTCCGGAGCGCGCCGAGCAGAAACCCTCCGAATACGCCGCCGCCCTGCTCGACATCCCGCTGGACGATGGGGCAAGCGCGCCTGTGCAGAAGGTGGTCCTGAACGGGATGGTGGCCCTCCGGACGGAGTATGATTTTGAAGGAGATCGCGGCAGGATGCGTGCGGTGAGCGTGGCCCTTCCGAACGACCAGAGCGGCACGCTTTATTTTTTCACCTGGCAGGCCCCTTTAGACGAGCCTTTGGAGATGGAAGCCCTTCGTGAAAAGGTGCTTGCCTCAATCAAGATCGATTCCGGATTCTAACCGGCTCCCCCATGCGGAACATCCTTCGCTTCCTTGCCTTTGTCGCTGTTACTGCCCTCGCCGTTGCTGCGCTCTTCATTTGGAAGTCCGCCTCTACTGGTTCGGGTCCTGACGCAACCGGCGATAGGGTTTCAACGGCCCGCCTGGTCGAGTTGGACAGGGAGTTCACCTCCCTCGTCGGTCGGGTTCTTCCATCCGTGGTCAGCATCAACGCCATTCCGGTGAACGCCGCTGAGGATCCGCGAGCGGCCCTTCTCCGAAGCCTTCTTGGGGCAGCTCCCGGCGCGAAAGCCCCTCCTCAGCTTGGCTCCGGCGCCATCGTTTCCAAGGATGGCTACATCGTCACGAACTGGCATGTCATTCAGGAGGCCGCCTCGGTGGAGGTACACTTGAACGACGGGCGCTCCCTTCCTGCGCGCCTGGTCGGTGCCGATCGCCTCTCGGACGTGGCGGTCCTCAAGGTCGAGGCCGACGACCTCGCTTCCTTTGATTTTGCCGACTCCGATGAGGTCCGGATCGGTCAAATGGTGATCGCTGTCGGAAATCCCTTCGGCCTTCAGGAGACGGTCACCAAGGGAATCGTCAGCGGAAAGGGGCGACGGATGATGAGCGAGGCCGCCAATGAGTTTTTCCAGACCGACGCCCCGATCAACCCGGGGAATTCCGGGGGGCCCTTGGTGGACCTCGACGGGAAGATCATCGCGATGAACAACGCCGTCATTCAGAACACCGACGGCATTGGCTTTGCGATCCCCTCCAATACCGTGCGGCGGATCTATGAAAACATCCGGGAATACGGTCGGGTCATCCGTCCCTGGTTTGGGGTTTCGATGTTGCCGATTTCGCCAGCCCTTGCCGCCCGGCTCGGCCTATCGGACTCCCGGGGGGCCTTCGTGCAGGCCACGCTCGAGAACTCGCCCGCCGCACGGGCGGGGATCGAGCCCGGAGACGTCATTGTTTCCTACAACTCGCGTCCCATTGTGGATTGGAAGGACCTCCGCAATCGTGTCGCCGAGACCGATCCGGGGAGGGACGTGGAGATCGGGATCCTTCGCCAAGGGAAAAAATTGAACCTGCGGGCCAGGATCGAGAAGCAACCGGGCGATTAGCACTTTTGTTTTTTTCACAAACCGCTAAGCTGCTTCCCCGTGACATCCTCCACGCATAACCTGCCGCCAATTCCCCGCCAGCCCATGGGGGCCACCTTTGCTGTCGCAGTCGGGGTTCTCGGCTTTATCCTCGTCCTGCAATTCCTCGCTGTCGCGTGGTATTTTCTGCCCATTCTTCGTGAAAAAGTGGTTGAGAGCGCTACGGTCGCCAGCGTTCAGCCTGCCGCCGAGGCTCCGGTGGCTCCCTCGTCGCAAAGCCCGGCCCAGCTTGAGCGCACGCAGCCGGATCCCGCGATGGTGCAAAAAATCAACACTCTGGTGTCAGATTCCGACCGGGCTTACCGCGTCGGCAATTTCGAGACATCCCTGGACGGGATCAACGAGGCGGCGCAGTTGCTGCCGGATGATCCGGGAATCCTCCTCCGTCGGGCTCGCCTGCTCGAGAGCATGCAGCAGCCTGCTGAGGCGGCTGCCGACTATGCCCGTGTGGCCGCTCTTCCTGGGCTTGCTCCGGAACTCCGTGCGCAGGCCGAGAAGAAGTTGACCCTGCTCGGGGGAGCCGCTTCGGCCACCCCCTCGCGGAGTAACAGGCAGGTGATAGATGAAGCCCCGAGTGCACAGGGCTCGGATGTTCGTGATGAGATCGGCCTCCAGCCGGGTTCCGTCCTCGGTGTCACGGATACCCGCCTTCGCGACGGGGCCCCGGGAACCAAAGTCCTCCGTGTGGCCATCAAATCCCGGCCTGGCACCACAGTGGATACACGGCAGATGAAGCTTCACGTCTTTTTCTATGAGCAGGATGAAGCCGGGGATATCCAGCTCACCGATTCGCAGGTGGTATCCGAGTGGATCAGCCCTCCTGTGAACTGGGCGGACAACGAACCGGAGTTGCTCGATGTCACCTACATCCTTCCGGACAGCAACCTTCCCGGAAGTGCCGCCTCGAATGGCTCGCCCGGTCGGAAGTTCGCCGGATACATCGTCGGTGTTTACTACAACGGTGAACTGCAGGACACCGAGGCCGACCCCGGAAGCCTGGCCAGCAAATTTCCGCTTCCCCTCTACTTGAAACAGGATTCCGAATGAAAATACTGGTCGTTGATGGCGCTACGGGCGCTGCTGAAAACCTCGCCAAATCCCTCCAATCCCTCGGATGGGAGCAGTCCGGATTCGCCCTCAACTCGGACGATGCCGTCGAGTGGATTAATCACCACGGCGGGTGTGACGTGCTGATCACGGAAATCTTCCTCCAACCCGCGGACGGCTTCGCGCTGCGCGAGACCATCCAACCTCACCTCCCGGGCATGACGACAATTTTTACGTCTGTTCATGATGCCTCTGCCTACTCTGACCGCCTGTCCGGATGCGAGTTCTTAGCTTCTCCGGTCGATGCCGTCGTTCTGGACTCGATCCTGCGCAAAGTCACTGGCCAACCCGCTGCGCCAACCGCTACGCCAACCGCTACGCCAACCGCTGCGCCAACCGCTGCGCCAACCGCTGCGCC
>JBGSJQ010000040.1:0-53221 GCA_041741775.1 Terrimicrobiaceae bacterium
CGTGCAGGACGCCCGTGCCGCGCGGCAGGTTCGGGGTGCGTTCGCCGGTCAGGTAAGGGAGCAGGAGGAGCCCGTCGGCTCCGACGGGAACGGATTCGATCGCGGCATCCAGTCCTGCAAAATCCCACGAGAACAAGCTGCGGACATGCTCGGTGATGAGCGTGAGGTTCATCGTGCAGACGAGAGGGAGCCAATGGTCGGTGCTGTCGCAGAATCCCGCAACTTCGCCGCAGCCGTCCACGACAGGTTTGTCCGAAAAGGCGTAGAGCGTGCCGGAGGTTCCCAGGCTGGCGGTGACGACCCCGGAGCGGATATTGCCGGTTCCGATCGCGCCCATCATGTTGTCTCCGCCGCCCGCGCTCACTACTACGTCTGTCGTGAGGCCCCAGGCTGCCGCGCGCTCTGGAGAAAGGGTTCCGGCCGCGCGGGAAGAGGGCTGGAGCGGAGGCAGCTTTTCCGCGAGGTCCGGCGCGATAAAATCGACAAGATCCCCGGCCCAGGAACGGGTCTCGAGGTTCAGCAAGGCTGTCCCGGAGGCGTCGCCGAACTCCATGCTGGCGCGGGCGGTGAGGTGGAAATTTAAGTAGTCGTGGGGCAGAAGCACGGTGTGGGTTTTCGCCCAGTTCTCCGGTTCGTTTTGCCTGAGCCAGAGGATCTTTGGGGCGGTGTAACCGGGCAGCATGGCGTTGCCCGTGCGGCGGATGATTTCGGCGGTGCCGCCGAAGTGGCGGGTGATCTCATCGCACTGCCCCGAGGTGGAGGTGTCGCACCAAAGCTTGGCCGGGCGGACGACCTTCCCTGCGGCATCGAGCACGACGAGCCCGTGCTGCTGTCCGCTGACCCCGATGCCCTTGACCTCGCTGCGGCGACCGCCGAGCTTTTCGAGGACCTGGGCCACTGTGGCATCCATGGCCGAGATCCAGTCCTGAGGATCCTGCTCCATGGCCCCCGCCGGAAGGCCGGGAACAAATCCGTAGGCCTGCTGCGCGGAGGCGAGAATGGCTCCTGTTTCCCAGTCCAGCGCGATGGTTTTTGTGCTCTGCGTGCCGCAATCGATTCCGAGGAAAATCATGCGGAGATTGTGGGCGAATCCGGGCGGAGTGCCAGCGGGAAATTCTATTTTTCGCGCTTGGCAGCGAGGGCGGTGCGGACGCTGGCCAGCGGGAGGGTGTTGATGACATCCGCTCTGGTGAGCCAGCCTTTGCGGGCGGCTCCGATGCCGAAGATGAGGTCCTGGAGGCCGGCGGTCGAGTGGGCGTCGGGGTTGATCGAGCATTTGACGCCTTTTTCTTTGGCGAGGTGCCACCAGCGCCAGTCCATGTCGAGCCGGCGGGGATTGGCATTGAGCTCGATGATCGTGCCGGTTTCCGCGGCGGCCTCGATGACCGCCGGGATGTTGACCTCATAGGACTCGCGGGTGAGGAGGAGGCGGCCGGTGAGGTGTCCGAGCATCGTCACATAGGGGTTGCTGATGGCGCGGATGATCCGTTTCGTCATCTCGGCCTCGGAGAGGGTGAACGACGAGTGGATGCTGGCCACCACGTAGTCGAGCGAGGCCAGGATTTCGTCCGGGAAATCGAGCGAGCCATCCTTGAGGATGTCGCATTCGGATCCGGCGAAGAGGTGGAGCGAGTCACTGCTCAGCTCCCGGATTTTTTTGATCTGGGCAGCCAGGCGCTTTTCGTCGAGTCCGTGGGCTTGGAACGAGCTTTTGCTGTGGTCGGCGATGCCGAGGTATTCGAGGCCGAGCTCGCGGGCGGCGTCGGCCATGTCCTCGAGCGAGGCGCGTCCGTCGCTTTCGGTCGTGTGGTTGTGGAACGTGCCGCGGAGGTTTTGCCACTCGATGAGGGTGGGGAGCTCATGGGCTTCCGCCGCCTCGATCTCTCCGCGGTCCTCACGGAGTTCGGGGACGACCGGCTGGAGGCCGAGGGCATGGTAGATGTCCTCCTCCTCGTGGATTTCCGGCAGGGGTTCCTTGAGTTCGCGGCCCTCGGCCTGGCTGAAGCGGTATTCGTTCAGCGACCAGCCGCGCTCGAGGGCGCGGGATCGGATCCGGACATTGTGCTCCTTGCTGCCGGTGAAATAGGCCAAGGCGAATGGGTAGTCCTGGTTGGAAACCACACGAAGATCGCACTGGATTCCCGATTTGAGGATGACGCTTGTCTTGGTGGCTCCGCGCGCGAGCACGCTCTCCACGAGAGGATGGGTGGCAAAAAACTCTGAGACATTTGCCGGCTGGCGGGAGGCCACGATGAAGTCGAGGTCGCGCACGATCTCCTTCTTGCGGCGGTAGCTTCCCGCGATGCGGGCGCGTGTGACATCCGGATGAGAGGCGAGATCCTCCAGGAGGCTTTCCGCAAGCCCGGCGACGTCGCCGATGCGGAATTCGCCCGTGTGCTTGCTGTGGTGCTCGATGGCTTGGAGGATGTTCGCCGCCGTCTTCTCTTCGAAGCCCGGCAGCTTGGCCACTTCGCCCGACCGGCACGCCCGCTCAAGCTTCGTGATCGAGTGGATCTGCAGCGCATCCCAGAGCACCTTGATCTTCTTTGCCCCGAGCCCCTGCAGATCAAAAAGTGTCAGGATGTCTGGGGGGAATTCCTCGCGAAGCTCGTCGTAGTAGCCCAGGTGGCCATCCGTGACCAGGGCGGAAATTTTTTCAGCCGTGGCCTTTCCGATCCCGTCGAGGGCTTCGAGGCGTTCTTCCCGGACGAGGGTTTCGAGCGGCTCGGCGAGGGTTTCGAGTGCGCGTGCCGCGTTTGTGTAGGCGCGGACCTTGAACGGGTTTTCGCCCTTGAGCTCGAGGAGGCGCGCGATGTTTTCCAGGATGTCGATGATGTCGTCTTTGCTCATGAAAGGTAGGTTTTGAGGCGGTTTCGCCAGCCGGGCAGCCATTTCCCCTCATTGCGGGCCGCAGGTGCGTTTTTGACCCGGCGGGTCAGGACCTCGTCCGCGGAACGAACGAATGCCGGAAGGGCGGGTCCGGTGGAATCCATGTTTGAGAGGACCTGAAGAAGCCCCCAGCCCTCGCCCTTGTAGCGTTCGGAGGGGTTCGTGCCCTCGCCCTTGAAATTCACGTAATCCATGAGGGCGTAGTAGCCCAGAGGCTCTGCGGCGACCCTGTGGAAATTGGCCTCCACCTTTTGGCGGTTGCCGGCCGGCGTGGCGGCGAGCATTTTCGGCAGGGCGGCGTCCAGACGCAGTGCGGCATAGCGGGCCTGGAGGGCCACGGTGTTGGCAAGCAGCTTGCGGAGTTCGGTGAGGCGGGCGCCCTCCCGCTCGGCGAGGAAGGTGCTGCGCGAGGACCAGGGGCACGAGCCGAGCATCCAGTCTTTCACGGGCTGCCCGTTCGCTTTCAGGAACCGCGCCAGGCCGGGGAAGCTCTCTTCAAACGGTCCCCTCTTGCCGGCGGGATACCAGATGAAATGCGCGATGCCCAGCGATGGGAATTCCTCGCCCGCATTCCAAGAGGTCAGGCCGGAGACGGTCCCCGCACACTCGTTCTTCCAGATCAGGCGGCCGATCTCGAGGGCGCGGGCATCGGACATTTGTGCGCCCTGCAGCGGGGTTGTTAGCAGGGCCAAAAGAAAAATAACGGATTTCATGAGCGATGCGTGACCGTATCAGGATTTCCTCCGTGCGCCGAAAAATTCTTTAAGGAGGCCGGAGGATTCGTCGGCAAGCACGCCGCCGGTGATTTCGCTGCGGTGGTTGAGTTCGGGCATTTGCAGGAGGTTGAGAAGGCCGCCCGCGGCGCCCCCCCGGGCGTCGCCACAACCAAAAATCACGCGTTTGAGGCGGGCGTGGACGATGGCCCCCGCGCACATCGGGCAGGGTTCCTTCGTCACGTAGAGCTCGCAGTCGTTCAGGCGCCAGTCCCCCACGTCTGATTCGGCTTGGGTGATTGCCAGCATCTCGGCATGCGCTGTCGCATCTTTGAGTAACTCGACCTGATTCCATGCCCGGGCAATGATCACCCCCTCCCTCACGATGACCGCGCCGACGGGCACCTCGTCCGCCGCAAACGCCCGCCTGGCCTGCCGCAGGGCCTCGCTCATGAAATATTCGTCGCTCGCCATTTCCATCCCGCAAGAATACGCAAAAACGTTCCCGCAGGTAAAAGGATCATTTATTCTACGCAACGTAGGTGTTTCTTTGCTCGACACCCAGAGATCTGTTGCATAGAACATCGAAGGATCATTCCCGCCCAATCATGCCTAGATATTCCTACGTTGCCCTAGACTCCCGCGGACAAGAATCCTCCGGGGTCATCGAAGCCGATTCGCAAAACGACGCCCTTGGGCAATTGCGGCAGTCCGGATATTTTCCCAAGAGCATTGCCGAGGAGGGAAAAGGCCCCAAAGCCAAGACGAAGTCGCCCGCCAAGTCCCAGTCCGGGGCAAAAAAGAAATCTAGTATCAGCATCCCGTTTCTGGAGCGGAAGACGATCAAGCCGAAGACCCTGATGATTTTCACACGTCAGCTCGCGACGCTGATCGACGCCGGCCTTCCCCTGCTGCGCGGGCTCACGGTGCTCTCGAAGCAGGAGCCTGATCCCGTGCTGAAAGGTGTTATTAACAACCTGGCCGAATCGGTTCAAGGCGGCGGGACGTTCTCCGAAAGCCTGGGCGGACACCCGAAAATCTTCAACAAACTTTACGTGAACATGGTGAAGGCCGGCGAGCTGGGCGGTGTGCTCGAACTCGTCCTGCTGCGTCTCGCCGAGTTTCAGGAGAAGGCGCAGAAGATCAAAAACAAGGTGGTCGCCGCGATGTTCTATCCGATCATCGTGCTGGTCATCGCCATCGTGATCCTGGCATTCCTTCTCGTCTTTATCGTGCCGAAGTTTGAGGCGATCTTCGCCGACATGTTGGGAGGCAAGCCGCTTCCGGGTCTCACCCAATTCGTCATCGCCGCCAGTAATCTGGTGAAGAATAACTCGTTGATGATCGTTGGGGGCATCATTGTCTTGGTGATCCTCTACAAATTCATGGCACGCACAAAACAGGGCATTCAGGTTATCGACAACGTCAAGCTGAAAGCCCCCCTCTTCGGTGACCTCACCCGCAAGAGCTCGATCTCACGGTTTACCAGGACCCTTGGAACACTCGTCACTAGTGGCGTCCCGATTCTCCAGGCGCTCAACATCACCCGCGAAACCGCCGGAAACATGGTGATTGCTGAAGCCATCTCGAAAGTTCACGACAGCGTCAAGGAGGGCGAGTCCATCGTCCAGCCCCTCGAAGCCAGCGGTGTGTTCCCACCCATGGTGATCAGCATGATCGACGTCGGCGAGGAGACCGGCCAGCTTCCTGAGATGCTTCTCAAGGTCGCGGAGGTCTATGATGATGAGGTGGACAATGCCGTCACCGGGCTCACATCGCTACTCGAGCCAATCATGATTGTCTTCCTTGCGGTCGTCGTCGGCACGATCGTCATCGCTCTCTTCCTGCCGCTCATCAGCATCATCACCGGAATGCAATCCCAGACATGATGAAGAAAAGGATGAAGTCGGAAGTGGGACGCTTCGCGCCCGAGTGACGCGCGGGGCGTGGATGGTAAGCTTTCCGCTCTCCGCTCTCGGCTCTCCGGTTTTACGTTGATCGAGCTTCTCGTCGTCATCGCGATCATCGCGATTTTGGCAGGGCTGGTTCTCAGCACGGCGGGTTATGTTCAGAAGAAGGGAGCCACCTCGCGCGCCGAGGCCGAGATCGCTGCGCTCTCTGCCGCACTGGAAAGCTACAAGGCGGACAATGGGGATTATCCTACCAATGCCAACACCGGAACGAATTCCACATCGCTCTACGGGGTGCTCTCTCCGAGCAGCGGCAAGGTTTACTTCGAGTTCAACAAGGGCATGACCAGCTCGGCAGGGATTACGGATCCTTTTGGATCGGCCTACCAATACAAAACCGGCGCAGACGCGACGAATAATGGAACAAACTTTTTTGATCTGTGGTCCACAGCCGGCGGCAGCGCCAACACGAACGCCTGGATTAAAAACTGGTAGGGTCTGCGGACTCGCGAACAGATTGATTTCCTCTCCGTGGCATGGGCTTCCAGCCCATGCGTGAATCCATCTCATCGGCTGGAAGCCAATGCCACGAGAGCATTTCCAATGTCTGAAGAGATCGAGCAATTCCTGATGTATCTGGCGACCGAGCGCGGGCTCTCGGAGAGCTACCAACTCGCGGTTCAGCGCTCGCTGGAGTCCTTTGCGCAGTGGTCCCGGGCTGACGGATGGAAGGAGATCAAGCCGCAGACGATCACGGACTTCCTGGCCTTCCGGAAGCGGTCCGGCTTGCAGGCGGCCTCGGTGCGTCTTGACGCGGTAGCCATCCGGATCTTTTTCCGATTCTTGGTCGCCCGCCAAGGCTGGGTGGAGAATCCTGCTGAGACGCTGTCCCTGCCGCGGCCGGAGAAGCATCTGCCCGAGACGTTGAATGTCGGCGAGGTGAGGCGCCTGATCGAGAGCATTTCGCCATCAGACCCGCAGGGGCTCCGTGATCGGGCAATGCTGGAGCTGCTCTACTCAAGCGGCCTGCGGGTCTCCGAGTTATGCGCTGCGCGGCTGGAGAACCTGGACCTGGAGTCCGGATTCATCCGGGTGACCGGCAAGGGGATGAAGACGCGCCTGATTCCGGTGGGATCTCCTGCCATGGACGCCATCCGCCGGTACCTGGATGCCGGACGTCCTCGTTTGGTCCGCCGCTGGACTGGCGGAGAAATTTTTTTATCGGTGCGGGGGAAGAAGCTGACGTCCCAGCGGATCTGGCAGCTCATCAAGCAGTATGCGGGCCGGGCGGGGATCGACAGCAACGTCTATCCTCATTTGATGCGGCACAGCTTCGCGACCCATCTTCTTGGTGGCGGAGCCGACCTGCGGATTATCCAGGAACTTCTTGGCCACTCGGATATCTCGACAACCCAGATCTATACGCACGTCGAAAAAAGCGGACTGCGCGCGGTGCTCAAGAAATTCCATCCGCGCGGGTAGGAGGAGCCTTCATCAGGAGTCAGGATCGGCGAACCTGGTCGATGAACTCGCGGACCAGATAGGGATCTTTTTTTCCTGGGGAGGACTCGACGCCGCTGGCGACATCGACGGCGGCAGGCTGGACGATGCGGACGGCCTGACGGACGTTGCTGAGATCGAGGCCGCCGGCAAGGAGGAACCGGTGCGCGGGGTGAGCCCTCACAAAATCCCTTGCAAGGTCCCAGTCGAGGCGATGACCAGTTCCCCCATAGGCCCCGGCACTCCACGAATCGAGCAGGATGGCTGGAGTGGGAAAATCCAAGGCGGCTGAGAGCGAATCCGCCGATTGCACGCGGATCGCTTTGATCCACTCTGCAAATCCGGCCCGGCTGCAGAACTCCGGGGTTTCGTCGCCATGGAATTGGATGGCCTCAAAGCACCCGGCTTCAGCGAGTTTTTCCAGAAGAGCCTCGTCGGGATTCACCACCACGGCGACCCGGGCGATGCCGTCACCCAGCTCACGGATCCATGGAATGCCTGCGGTCGGATCAATGAACCGCTTGGAGCCGGGAAAAAAGTTAAACCCGAGGGCGTCGGCTCCCGCGTCCAGGCACACCCGGGCATCGTTCGGGTTGGTGATGCCGCAAATTTTGACCGCAGGGGAACCCCCGGACAGAAATGTCATTGGTGGTCGGGGAGTTAGTTGAGCGGGCGGGCGTCCGCTTTTTTCATAGCTGGGTGGTGGGTGATCGTGTGGATCCGTCCGTCGCTCGTGCGGAAAAACGAGCTGAGAATCCAGCTCACCAAGCCGATGATGATGGCACCGAAGAAGGCGCTCCAGAATCCGCTGACCGTGAACGCCGGGATCAGAGAGGAGACCAGCATCAGAAGCAGGGCGTTGACGACAAAAATAAAGAGGCCCATCGTCACGATAATGAAGGGCAGGCTGAGGAGGAGGAGGATCGGGCGGACAAATGCGTTGATGATCCCCAGCAGCAGTGAGGCTCCGAGCAGGGCTGCGGTCCCTTCACAGTGAATGCCGGGCACCAGTTTTTCCGCCACAAACACCGCGATTGTCGTGACGAACCAGCGGATCAAAAAAGCAACCATGTGGGTCAGCATAAATTATGAGGGATTTTTTTGAAGATTTATTTTGCAACGGAGGACGGTTCGGTTGCACAAAGGAGTTACTTATGCCAAAGAAAAAATCCGACAAAGAGGCTAGGGGAAAAAAGGAACCCGCCAGGAATGCCGTGACGAAGCCCAAAAAAGTTTCTGCAGCCAAGACATTGGTTGCCATTCCGGAAACCGCCGCACCTGCAGAGCTGGCTCCAGCCAAGGGAAAAGCGGCCAAGGACGCCAAACCGGCTGCAAAAAAAGTCACCGCCAAAAAGCCGCCCGTTGTGATTTCCATCGACGACATCGCTCTGAGGGCCTACTTCATCGCCGAGCGCAGGCAGAAGCTGGGTTGGCCCGGCGACTCAACCGGCGACTGGGTCGAGGCCGAGCGCCAACTCCGCGCCGAGGCAAAGAAGAAAAAGGCTTGAGAAACAATCCCCTTCCGGGCGAGCCACGTGGGGAAAAGTCCATGCTTGTGCGCCTTTTCATTCTCAATCTGTTTTTTTACGCCCTTTCCGGTCCTTTGGCTGCGGCCACGGTCGAGGAGCTGAACGCCGCCTTCGGAATTCCACTTTGGTCGGATGATTCATTGTGGGATGACAGTGCGGGAGACGTGGCCAAACGGCTTGGCTGGCCCGGGGAGTCGCAAACCTCCACGGATTCCAGCTACAGGAAGTATGCCACGGCGGCGGATTCGGTTCTGGGGGCCCGGCCATATTCTTTGGCACTTTACGGTGATGCGGGAAATGTCGGAGCGATCTCAATGATGTTTGCCAACAAGGGGGATGCGGTCGATGTCCCTGAACCCGGAGGCGGAGCTGGCAAGGCCCGCGACCGCAACCGTGCGATCAAAGCGTATCAGGCGGCGATCACGGCCGACCGCGACACGATTGCTGCGGCCCTCACCTCAGTGCTTGGCGAGCCGACATCCGACAAATTCGGACAGGGCAGCCAAACGAGGGAGTCGGTGAAGCGCTGGGATTGGAACGGCCATGCCATCCTGCTCGCCGCACCCCGCGACGAATACGTGGCGCTGCGCGTCCTTCCGACGGCGGTTGCCGATCTTCAGGGCAAATCGCGCATTCCGGACGCCGAGCTGCGCGAGCGGCTGGCCTCGCGAATTGAGACGCGGCCCAATGGCGATGTGGTCCTCAAAGACATTCCTATGGTGGATCAGGGGCCGAAAGGCTACTGCGTGCCGGCCACGTGGGAGCGGGTGATGCGCTACATGGGCATCCCGGCGGATATGTATATTCTGGCCATGGCTGGAAACACGACCGCAGGCGGCGGAACCAGCATTACTGCGATCGCGGCCGGAGCCAAGGAGGCGATCACCCGCGGAGGACGTCAACTCGCCTTCGAGTCTGGCCGAATCAACACGCTCAATGTCAAAAAATGCATCACCCGCGGCCTCCCCATCATGTGGGCAGTCTTGGTCGACCGCGAGTTCGACAACAGCCTGACCCAGCGCTCCCGCGAACGCGCGGGGATGTCCGATCCGAAGGCCTGGAAAGACGGCTTGGCCGGGGCCAGGAAGGATGCAAAAAAAATCCCTCTGAACCGAATGAACGGTCATGTGCGGATGATCATCGGCTACAACGAGCAGACCGGCGAGATCGCATTTTCCGACTCCTGGGGCGCGATTGGCGAAGAGCGATGGATGACACAGGAAGAGGCTCAGGCGATCAGCCAGGGCGGGTATCAATACATCAACTTTTAATCCTACGAGTCATGCCAAACTTCGACCACGAGGAAGCCCTCGCCCTTTACAATGTGGACCGCTGGGGCGGAGGATATTTTGGGATCAACAAAGCCGGCCACGTGGTCGTGAAGCCGAAGGGAAAAGGGGAGAAGATCGACCTGATGGAGATCGTCGGCGAGGCAAGGTCCCGCGGCCTTCAGTTTCCACTCGTTGTGAGATTTCACGACCTGCTTCGGGACCGGGTGGAGACGATCAACAAAGCGTTCGCCGAGGCGATTGAGGAGGCTTCCTATGGGGGCGTCTATCGCGGGGTTTTTCCGATCAAGGTCAACCAGCTTCGTGAGGTTGTGGAGGAAATCATGGACGCCGGCACGCCATGGCACTTTGGCATCGAGGCGGGAAGCAAGCCCGAGCTTTTGGCCGCACTCTCCCTGCACTCCGATCCGGAGAGCCTTGTGATCTGCAACGGATATAAGGATACCAGCTTCATCCGCAACGCCCTGCTGGGCCGTAAGCTGGGCAAAAAGGTGATTTTGGTCGTGGAGAAGCTCGAGGAGCTTGTCCATGTGCTCCGCGTCTCGAAGGAGATGGGAGTGGAGCCGATGATCGGTCTCCGCGTGAGGCTGCTCTCAAAGGGGGCCGGGAAGTGGGCGACCAGCGGCGGGGAGAATGCCAAATTCGGACTCTCGACCGCCGATCTCGTCGAGGCCAGCGCCATCCTCCACCAGGCCGGCCTGGCCCACTGCCTTAACCTCGTGCATTTTCACGTCGGCTCCCAAGTCCCGGACATCCGGACGATCAAGCGCGCCGCCCGCGAGGCCGCCCGGTTCTACGCGAAACTCTCGAAGATGGGGCATGCGCTCGGCTATCTTGATGTTGGTGGAGGCCTTGGGGTGGACTACGACGGCTCCCGCACGACATTTGACAGCTCGACCAATTACTCGCTGAACGAATACGCCCGCGACATCGTTTATACGGTCAAGGAGGTGTGCGATTCAGAATCTGTTCCGCACCCGACACTCGTGAGCGAGAGCGGCCGGGCGATCGTTGCCCACCACTCGGTTCTTCTTGTTGAGACGTTCGGCTCAATCGAAAAGAACAGCCGGAGCGAGCCGGTTGTGCCTGCGGACGATGATCCGTCGATCGTGAGCGACATGCTGGAAATTCGGAACGATCTCGGGAAGAAGAACCGGCTTGAGAACCTGCACGATGCCCAGGAAATCCGGGAGCGGGCCCAGTCGATGTTCGATCTCGGACTCCTCGACCTCCCCGCGAAGGCCCGCGTCGAAACGGTCTACTGGCAAATCGCCGAGTCGATCGTCGAGATGTTCCGCAACATGCGCTATGTGCCGGAGGAGGTCAAAGAGATGGAGGTCGCCCTCGGCGACCAGTTCCTCTGCAACTTTTCCGTCTTTCAGTCCCTGCTTGACCACTGGGCGCTCGGACAGCTTTTTCCGGTGATGCCGATCCATCGCCTCAACGAGTGGCCCGACCGGAACGCAACGCTGGTCGATATCACCTGCGACTCGGACGGCAAAGTCGCCAAGTTCATCGATCTCCAGGATGTCAAGGAGACCCTCCCCCTCCACCGATGGGTGCCCGGGCAACCCTACTACATCGGCTTCTTTTTGGCCTGGGCCTACCAGGACATCATGGGCGATCTTCACAACCTCTTCGGCCGCGTGAACGAGATGCACATCTACCTCGATGAGGACGAGGACTCGGGCTACTACATCGAGGAAATCCTCCATGGCAGCACGGTCGGCCAGGTCCTTTCGCTCACCCAGTGGGATGTCAACGAACTGGCCCGCCGCATGAAGGCTCAGACGGACGCCGCGATCAAGTCCGACCGCCTCAAGCCCAAGGAGGCCATGCGCCTTCTCGATGACTACGAAAAAAGCCTGACGCAATACACGTATCTCGACCTCGAGGACCAGCACTCCTGAGCCGGCAAATCAGACGAGAACTTCCTGAAGGCGTGCGGCGACCTCGGCCGGTGTAATTTCTTTCATGCAGCGGAAATCGATCGGGCAGGTGCGAAGGAAGCAAGGGCTGCACTCTACCTGCCGGCGGATGACCCGGCTGAAGGGGCCCCGGGGTCCTGTGAGAGCCGGTTCGGTGGATCCAAAAATGGCCACGAGCGGGACGCCCAGAAAATCCGCGAGATGCATCGTCCCTGTGTCATTCGTGACCAAGGCGGAAAGCCCGCAGAGTTGCTCCATGAGCTCATCCATGGTGGTTTTTCCGGTCAGGTCCTCGACTTCAGGGAAGCCGGCAGAGATCTCAGCAGCCAGCGGGGAATCGGCGGATGTTCCGACAATGACCCACCGGCAGGGCCTTTCCGCACCGACCTTTGCGATGACCTCGCGAAACCGTTCCGCCGGCCAGCGCTTGGCCGGACCGTATTCCGCCCCCGGGCAGATGGCAATGACGGTCCCGGCGGGAGGTTTCCATGGCGATGGGATGGGAGGCGGGGGCACGGCCCCGCAGCGTTCAGCAATCCGCCAATACCGGTCGGAGTGGTGGGGCGGGTGCGGCGGCTTCTTTTTCGGTGGGGTGATGATCTGGTTGAGCAGAGCGCTGCGGTGGTGGCCCGCGTAGCCGACCCGCCGCGGAATCCCCGCCAGCCACACCTCCAGTGCCGTGCGCAGCGAATTGGTCAGAAGGACCGCGACATCAAAACGCCCGCGCAGCTTGTTGGCGACGGCGAGGACGGAATCCGATTTTTCGAAAGTGAGGACCTCATCGACTTCCGGGACGCGCTGCCAGAGCCCGGCGAGTTTGGCCGGAGACAGAACGGACAGGCGGACATCCGGGCGTGAGGTTTTAAATGCCCGGACGGTGGGCAGGGCCATCACGGCATCTCCCAGCCAGTTTGGAGACCGCAGAACAATCCGGAACGGCTGGAGCTCCGGCCCGCCGGGTGGCAGGAAGGTCCCGCGTTTCGCAGCGGCTGTGAGGAAATTGGGCCAGGGGGTTTTCCAGCGGTTGTGCACCCAGAACCAGTCGCGCGGGGACTCGCGGATCTGGCGTTCGAGGGCGGCATTGATGCCGGCCGTAAGCTGGTCCGGCTGGTCCGCCTGCCAGGGGATCTCTTCTCTGAGAACCACCCGCCATTTCGCAAACCCATCCGTGTAGATCGCCACGGGAATGACGGCGGCATTCGTGCGCATCGCCAGCGTGGTGGCCAGGGGGGAGGTGGAAGCCAGGCGACGGAAAAAGGGCGTCCAGACGCCGGCATCGCCCGCATTTTGATCGACAAGCACCCCGACAATACCCGGTTCCCGGAGCAGGGCGATGGCCGCATTGAACCCCTTCTTCCGGTCAAACGTGGCCACCCCGAGCCGCCGCCGATCGCGGTTGACCAGGTCGTCCACAAGCGGGTTGCGCAACGATTGATAGACGGTTCCGAACCTTGCTTCCGGGACCTGGAACACCAACTGCGCATAGAGCTCCCAGTTTCCGATGTGGTTGATCGCCAGAACAACCGGGCGGCCGTTGGCAATATTCGTGCGGATCCGGTCGAGTTGCTCGATCTTTGCGATCTCCGCAATTTTTTCCTGCGAGAGGGCCGGCATCTTGAACGCGCAGACGGCATTGGCCCCCAGCGTGGTGAAGTGCCGGAACGTCAGCGCCCGGATCGCCGCCCCGGACATCTCCCCGCCGAACGCCTTCAGAAGATTTTCCCTTGCGAGCCGGCGGTAGCCGGGCAGGATGGCCCACAGCATCGCCCCGACCCCCTGGCCGAAGATAAAGCAGGCGGACAGCGGGAGAAGCCGGATGATGCCCACCAGCAAAGACGCCAAAAAATAAACCAAACGATCAACCATGTCGGAAGAAACTCATACCCGCAACGATTGCCCATCGGAAAGCAAATCCATCGCCCCCGGGAGTATTGTGGGCGTGCTCGGGGGGGGGCAGCTCGGGCGGATGCTGGCGATTGCCGCGCGGCGGATGGGTTACAGGGTCCACACGTTTGAGCCTCAAGCCGACTGTCCGGCCGGTCAGATCAGCGATGTGGAGGTGAATGCCTCCTATGGTGACGCGGGGGCAATTGAGGATTTCGCGCGCAACGTCGATGTCGTCTCATTCGAATTTGAAAACATCCCGATCGCCGCGATCGAGCGCATTGAAAAGATCCGCCCGATCCGCCCGCGGGGCGAAGTCCTGCACGTCTGCCAAAACCGCGAACGCGAGAAACTTTTTCTCCGCGCCAACCAGATCCCCTGTGCACCATTCGAGCTCGTGGACTCGCCTGAATCTTTGTGCAAGGCGATCGATGCGATCGGCACCCCGTCGGTTCTGAAGACGGCGGATTTCGGGTATGACGGCAAAGGCCAGATCAAGCTGCGCGGCGGTGAAGATCCGGCGGCCACCTGGCGGGACTTCGGAGCCCCGCGCGGGGTTCTGGAAAAGTGGATCGCGTTCGAAGCCGAGCTTTCCGTTGTCTGCGCCCGCGGGCTCGACGGCACGATGGTGGCGTTCCCGGTTTCCGAAAACCAACACACCAACCACATCCTCGACCTGTCGATTGTCCCGGGGCGCTTCCCCGCTGTCGTCGAGGAAGAGGCTACCGCGCTTGCGAAACGGATCACTGCGGCACTCGACGTCGTCGGTCTGCTTGCCGTCGAGATGTTTCTGACAGCCGACGGGCAGCTCATCGTCAACGAGCTGGCCCCGCGCCCGCACAACTCCGGCCACTTTACATTCGACGCCTGCCTGACGAGCCAGTTCGAGCAGCAACTCCGCGCGGTTTGTGGACTGCCTCTTGGTGCCGCCGATCTCCTTCGGCCCGTGGTTATGTGGAACCTTCTCGGCGACCTCTGGACCCACGGAGAGCCAGACTGGAACGCCGTCCTCGCCGACCCCCGCGCCAAACTGCACCTTTACGGAAAAACCGAAGCCCGCCCCGGACGGAAGATGGGTCACGTCTGCGTGCTGGCGGATTCCGTCGAGGAGGCCCTCGAAGCTCTCGAAAAAATAAAGGGCCGCCTTGGGGGGGCGGCGCACCCTTCGTCGCCGATGACCGGCAACTCTGCTCTTCTGAGCAAATAGAACGCGGCACCCTCTCGGCTATCCGCCAAAGTCCTCGCCCTCCGTTGCAGCCATGCCAGCCGCAGGATGGACTCGTTCCGGAAATATCGCCTCAACTCACGTGCCGCTGAGAACACCACACTTCCCCTCGCGGCCTTATGGAAGATGTTTGTCCTGCACCCCCCGGGCCGACATGCAAATTTGTTGGCCTTGCATCTGTGGGAAGTCTCTGGGAAAAAGGAGAGTATGACAGAAGAACTGAACCAGGCCGTTGAGAGCGGCAAACTTGACCAAAAAACCGCCGATGCCCTCACCCGCCTCACACCCGGCTCCTTCTGCCAGCACAAAAGCTGGGGATTCGGGCGTGTGGCGGAGTGGAACCTGATCGCCGGACAGATCTTTATCGATTTCGGCACGAAAAAAGGTCACCCCATGCAGGCTGCCTACGCGGCCGAGACGCTTGTCCCGATTCCGGATGGGCACATTCTGGCCCGCAAGGTTTCCGATCCGGAAGCCGTTCGGGCGCTTGCGAAAGAAGACCCCCTCGCTCTGGCGCGGCAGATTCTGGGGGACCTCGACGGCAAAGCGACCGCCGATCAGGTAGGTGCCACGCTTCGGCCGGAGATTTTTGATGCGGCGGGATTCAAGAAGTGGTGGGACGGGGCGAAGAAGAAAATGAAAGCGGATGGGCATTTTCAGATTCCGACCAAAAAGAACGACCCCTTTGTGCTCCTCGAATCTCCGGTGAGCCCCGGGCTGGGGCTGATCGAGCAGTTCCGCGGTGCGCGACACACAAAAGACCAGGTGGCGGCCCTTGACCAGATCACCAAGGCCCTCGGAGACCTCGTTCAGGAAGTCGAGGAACTGCAGGCTCTCGCCGGCCAGATCGAAGATGCGGCGTCGAAGGGCCGCAAACTGCAGTCAGCCGCAGCCATCGAAATGCTGCTTGCCCGCGACGAGATCCTGGCGCGCCATGACGCCCTCAAGCCCGGCCCTGAGGCTCCCTCGGTCGCCGATCTTCTGCTCAGCGAGGAATCACGCCTCCCGGCCCTCTTCGCGGCGCTTCCCGCCTCCAAGCACCGCAAAGCGCTCGATACCTTTGAAAAAGCCTTCGGCGAGCGCTGGCCAGACAAAGCCCTCCGCCTCGCCCAGCAGTCCGGATCGCGGCTCGTCGTGGAAATTTCCAAGCTGTTTGAAAAAGCCGGCAAGGGGGATGTGATGCACGCGGCCCTCGCCCGATGGATCAGCGAGCGGTCGATCTCCTCGGAGACTCTCATCTGGCTCTGCAAAGAGCGCGGGGCCGGCTACAGCGGGCTCTTCAATGCCGAGCTTCTCGCGGCCGTCTTCAGTGCGCTCGAGAGCGACATGCTCAACGAGCGCCGCACGTCTCGCCTTAAGGACCTGCTGATGGATGACTACGGGCTTCTCGGCGAGCTCATTGCAGAGGCCGACCGGGACACCGTCCGCGATACGATGCGCAAGCTCATCCTCACACCGGTCTTTGACGACCTCACCAAGCGCTCGCTCATGGCCCGCATCGTCAAGTTGCACCCGGATACCCAGAGCATGATCACCGGCAACGCCCCGGAGGAAAAAGTGGAAACCCTCACGGTCTCATGGCCCAGCATGGAAAAGCGGAAGGCCGACTACGAGCACCTCATCTACAAGGAAATCCCGCAAAACCTTCGCGACATCAACGTGGCCAAGGAGCAGGGCGATCTTCGCGAGAATTTCGGATTCAAGGCAGCCAAGGAACAGCAGCGCGTGCTGGAGCGCCGGAAGATCGAATCCGAGCGAGACCTCTCGTCGGCCCGTGGCACGGATTTCGAGAACCCCGACACGACGCAGGTTTCGATCGGAACCGTCGTCCGCCTCGTCCCGCCGTCCGGCGCACCGGAAACCTACAGCATCCTCGGTGCCTGGGACAGCGCCCCGGAACTCGGAATCGTCTCCTACAAGGCAGGTATCGGGCAGATCCTGCTGGGAGCCAAACCCGGTCAGAATGTCGAGCTTCCCAGCGAAACCGGCGAGATGCGCCAGTTCCAGATTGAAACCATCACCGCCTTCACCGACTTCGATCTCCTGCGCGAAAAGGTGCACGCCCTTGCGCCGGCAGAGGCTTGACGCTCCAGGCAGCGAGGTAGGATTGCCAAATGAGGCGGTTGACTCAACCGCCTTGGAGGGACCGGCTCCGTCCGGTCCGAATTTGAAAGGACCGTAGGCGTCCCTCCACACGAAGCTCAAATTCCCTTCAGGCGAACCACTCGGTGTGGAAGAATTCCCCGGCCGGCTTGTCGGTACGCTCGTAGGTATGCGCTCCGAAATAGTCGCGTTGCGCCTGAAGGAGGTTGGCCGGCAGGCGGGCGGAACGGTAGCTGTCGAAGTAGGAGAGCGCCGCGCTGAAGGCCGGCACGGCAACGCCGCGGCCGATCGCGGTCTGGACCGCGGTGCGCCAGTTGGACTGCGTCTTGGCAATGATCCCGGTGAAATACGGATCGAGGATCAGGTTTTTCAGGCCGGGATTCTTGCGGTAAGCCTCGGTGATGCGGTTGAGGAACCGGGCGCGGATGATGCATCCGCCCCGCCAGATCGACGAGATGTCGCCAAAATTGAGGTGCCATCCGTAGAGCTCGGAGGCGGCCCCAAGCTGCACAAACCCCTGGGCGTAGCTGATGATCTTGCTGGCGTAGAGGGCATCGCGCACGGCGGCGATCATCTCCTGGCGATCGCCCGTCCAGTTCGCGACCTCGGGGGCGGGGAGGACTGAAGAGGCGGCGACGCGCTCGGATTTGATCGAGCTGAGGATCCGGGCCTCGACGGCGCTGCCGATGACCGAGAGCGGAACGCCCATCTCGACCGCATGGCCGACGGTCCATTTTCCTGTCCCCTTCTGCCCGGCTTTGTCCAGGATCACATCGACGAGCGGTTTCCCCGTCTCCGGGTCCTTGCGGCGGAAAATGTTGGCCGTGATTTCGATGAGGAACGAGTCGAGGTCGCCGCTGTTCCACTCCGAGAAGATCTCCGCAAACTCGTCCGCCGTGGGGGCCACGGTGGACTGAAGGATCGCGTAGGCCTCGCAGATGAGCTGCATGTCGCCGTATTCGATTCCGTTGTGGACCATTTTCACGTAGTGGCCAGCCCCGTCGGTGCCCATATGGCGGCAGCAGGCCTCGCCCTCGGCCACGGCTGCGATGCGAGTGTAAATCGGCTCGATCGCCTTCCAGCCCTCTGCTGATCCGCCAGGCATGATGGAAGGCCCCTTCAGCGCACCCTCTTCGCCGCCGGAGACACCGACCCCGAAAAAGTGAAGGCCTTTTTCGCGCAGGTATTTTTCGCGGCGCTGAGTATCGGTCCACAGCGAGTTTCCGCCGTCGATGATGATATCCCCCGATTCCAGGAGCGGGATGAGTTGCTCGATGACCGCATCGACGGGAGCGCCGGCCTTGACCATGATCTGGGCCTTGCGCGGCCGGGCAAGGGATTTCACGAATTCCTCAAGCGTGCGGCACGGCACGATATTTTTTCCCTTGGCGCGTCCCGCGGCGAATTTGTCAGTAACAGCAGTGGTGCGGTTAAAGACGGCAACGCGAAATCCTTTGGACTCCATGTTCAGGACGAGGTTTTCGCCCATGACGGCGAGGCCGATCAGGCCGATGTCACAATTGTTCATAAGAATATTGGTTTAGGGTTTGGCAGGTGAAAGTGCGTCATCGTAGGGTGGGGAACGCCGCGCATGCAATCGTCTTCTTTGCCATGAACCTCCCCAACAAGCTCACGGTCTCACGCCTTTGGCTCACCGCCATCTTTGTCGTGTGCTTCTCGTTCGATTTTCCGGCCCGCTTCACCCTCGCACTCGCGGTCTTCATCGTTGCGACGGTCACCGACTACCTCGACGGGGTGATCGCGCGCCGGCAGAACCTCATCACCGATTTCGGCCAGCTCATGGACCCCCTCGCAGACAAAATCCTCACAGCCTCCGCCTTCATCAGCCTGGCGGCGATCAATTACTTGCCGGCCTGGGCGGTGATCGTGATCATCAGCCGCGAATTCCTGATCACCGGCCTGCGATCGCTCGCGGCCTCGAAAGGCATCGTCGTCCCCGCGGACAAGCTCGGCAAACACAAGACCGCCTGGCAGATGATCACGATCATCTACTTCCTCCTGCTGCTTTCCATCGGCGAGTGGACAGAAGAGGCCTGGATGGGCCCGGCTTGGGCTTTTGGCACCTACGGCCTTGTCTCAATCACCGTGTTCCTCACCGTCTATTCCGGCGCGGCGTACCTTGCCAAAAACCGCTCGCTCATCCAGACCGGATAGATCCGGATGAAGCAACTTCCCAGCGGCTCGCCTGAAAACCAGCGCGGGTTTGCCATTGGCGGCCGTCCCGGGTGGCTGATATAGCTGGGGCCATGAACCTCCTGAAAGGGATATTGATTGCAGTTGGATTGATGCCTTCGCTTCTGGCGACGCTCGCCCATGCGGAGACCCTGTATATTAATTACTCGGAAAAAGTTCCTGCGTCGGAATTGGCGGTATTTACGACGAGCATTATCCATGGGGATGCGAAGACGGATTTGGGGGAGGCGCACCGGGCGGGGTCGCAGGTGCTGGCGTATCTGAGTGCGGTCGAGGTGGCACCGGATGCCCCGTATCGGAAGCGGTTTTTGCGGGATAAGATTCCAGTGCTGGGTCGGAATGAGATGTGGAAGAGCGACCTGGCCGACGTTTCGAGCCCCCTCTGGGCCGACCTCATCGGGGATCTCGCCGACGAGGCGGCGGCAAAGGGGTTCGATGGATTTTTCCTGGATACAATGGACAGCGTGGATGTGTTGGCGGAGAAGTATCCGGCGAGGGCGCAGGAGCTGCGGGACGGGCTGGTCCGGACGGTGGAGGAAATCCGGAAGCGCCATCCGGACAAGAAAATCGTGGTGAACCGCGGGTTCTCGGTGCTGGAGGTGCTGCGTCCGTCCATCGACGGACTTCTGGCGGAGTCGTTGTTCCAGACCTATTTCTTTGACAAGAAGTCGTATGGTCCGGTGGGTGATGAGGAGAGCATCTGGTTGATGGATCACCTCCGAAAGGCGGCGGCCATGGGGCTTCCGATCTACGTGGTGGACTATGTTCCGCCGGAAAAGAAAGAACTGGCAATGGAGACGGCGCAGAAGATCCAGGATGCTGGGTTTATTCCGTTTGTGACGACGCCCGATCTCTATGGGACTTCGCTGGCTCCGGTGCGTCCCGTGGCACGAAAAATTGCCGTGCTCTACGGGCGGGTCGTGGATACGGAGAGCGGAGGCTCGCGCTATTGGCCGGTCGACACATGGATCGCGCAGTGCCTCCAGATGCCCCTCGAGTGGATGGGGTATGAAGTTGAGTATTTGGACGCGATGGCCGGGCCGCTTCCCGAGTTGGATGCCAGCTACGCCGGGATGGCTTTCGATCCCTTCAACGAGTGGCCCCCAGAGGTGCAAAAGTCGGTGCTGCAATGGATGGCGGCAAGAAAAGACAAAAGCCTCCCGATTCTGGTCCTGGGGAAAATTCCGTTTGAGGACCGCTTTGCGGCGGCCTTTGGGAAGCTCCTGGGGATGGAGATCGACGTGCGGACGAGGAGTACGCTGAACCAGCCGGCCGGATTCGAAACGGTGGATTCGCCGGTTCTGAAAGGAGAGGTCCCGCTGCGAATGATCCCGTATAATTACCCGGTCATCAAGGCCCCTTCCGGAGCGGATGTGCTGGTCTCGGCGAAGTTCACGGTGCCCGGCAGCTCGGTCGTGAACACGTTCGATGCGGTCTTTACCGCTCCCTGGGGGGGGATGGCGCTGTTTCCGTTCCTGCGGTTCGAGCGGCCGGACAATGTCACGCTCTGGGGGATCGACCCGTTTGCCTTTTTGGAAAAAGCGCTGCGGACGACGCCATTTCCCGCGCCGGATCCGACAACCCGCGACGGCCTGAGGCTGTTCTTCAGCCATGTGGATGCCGACGGGTTCAGCAATATCTCCGCCGTGGATCCGGCCAAGCTGACCGCCGAGGTCATCCGCGACGAGATTTACAAAAAATACCCGGTGCCCATCACCTCCTCCGTGATCGAATCCGAAGTGCGCGGATATTTGAAGCGGCAGAAACCGGGGGATGATAAACGCCTGATGGAGGTCGCCCGCGAGATCTTCGCGCTGCCGAATATTCACATCGCGTCGCACACGTATTCGCATCCGTTTTTTTGGATGCCCGACGACAAAACCGAGACCCTTTACGAGGTGCAATCGCTCGTGCTTGGCGATCAGTATGACATGGGGAAGATCAACCCCGAGCGCGAGATCAAAGGCTCGATCGATTTCATCCGCCGCGAGCTGGCCCCGCCCGGAAAGCCGGTGGACCTTATCCTTTGGTCTGGGAACTGCCGCCCGGGGCCTGAAGCCCTGGCGGTCTCTGACGGGATGTCCGTCGAAAACCTGAATGGCGGAGATACGGTCATTTCACGGATGCGTCCGACTCTCTCCGCCGTGGCCCCGCTTTCCATGAAGTGGGGGGACCACCTCCAGATCAATGCGGCGGTGCAAAACGAAATGCTTTTCACCAATGGGTTTCAGGGGCCGCGGTGGGGCGGCTATGTTAACGTGATCCAGACGTTTGAGCGGACAGAATCCCCCAGGCGGCTGAAGCCGGTGAACATCTACTTTCACATGTTTATGGCGGACCGGATGGAGTCGCTCAACTCGCTGCGGACGGTTTTTGACTGGGCGATGGCCCAGCCATTGCAGGCCACGACAGCCTCGGAATACACGCGGATCGTCCGGCAGACCCACTCGGCCGCGATCTTTTCTGCCGGCCCCGAAAGCTGGATTGTCGTCCACGGCCCCGACCTCCGCACCTTCCGGATCACGGACACGGGCCTCATTCCGGATTTGTCCGCCTGCAAGAACATCCTTGGGTGGAATCTTCACGAGGGGCAGATCTACCTCATCACCGGTCCGAGCCCTCGCTCCGAGATTGTGCTCGCGAAGTCGCCCGCACCGCACCTCTCCCTCCAAAGCGCATCAGCCGCAGTCGAGGTCAGCCGGTTTGAAAAGAACGCGATTTCGCTCAAGGCAGCCGACATCCGTCCAATCACAATCACGTTGGCCGGGCTGGCTCCGTCGGCCGGGGCCGATGTGACTGTGAACGGTCAGGTGCAGCACCTCGTGACCGGCAGCGATGGGCGGCTCGTCATCTCAAGCGGCAACACCATCGACCTGCAAGTGGAGGGAGCCCCTCTACCGTGAAAGCCGGCGCATTCCGGCCGGGCTCCATCCCATTTTTGATCGGGATGGTGATCGCGGCCACCGTCCTTGTCCTCGTATTGCTGATTCCGGGCCACGAGCAGGTTCTCGAGCGGGCGCTGGCGGACCGGGACTTCCCGAGGATTGCCAAACTCTATGATGCGACCCCGGAAAGCGTTCGCCAGAAAAATCCCGAGCTCTTCGCGGATCTAAGGGCGTGGGTCGACCTCGACCGGGCGATTTCTGCAGCGGGGGCCCAGCGGTTTGACGCTGCGTTGACTGCGAAGCTGTCCGCCCCATTTGTGGGCCTTCTGCTAAACAAAAAATACGCCACGAGCGCGAGGGCTGGGCTGGCGGAGGCCCTGGCACATTCCTCATCGCCTGAAGAGATCGAAAAGACCATCGGTGCGCTTCCGGAAGGGTTTGCGGTTGCGGGAACAACGCGCCTATGGGAAGCGATTGCCACGGCTGCGAAGCAGCTTGGCAACCCGATCGCCGGGGCCTCTGCCGCCGGGGCGCTGTCGGATGGAAGCCCGTCTTCAACACTCGAAATCGCTTCGCTCTGGCAGCAGGCCGACCGCCCGGAAAAAGGGATTGCGGTGATCAAAGACTGGCTGGATAAGAACCCCGGACCCATTGAAAAGGAGGCGGCTCCGCTGGCCCGGCTCTACCTCGAGCTCTTGCGTCAGGAAAACCTGAATGGCGAGGCGCTCGATTTTCTTATTGCGAACGAAAAGATCCTGCCGAAGCTGATGCCCGGCCGGGAATTTATCGACGCGGTGTCCCGAACCGCGCTGGCTTCCGGGCGATCCGCCGATGCGGTGCCAATCCTGAAGGCCTGGGACAACGAACACCCCGACGATGCGGACTCCTGGCTGCTGCTTGCGAACCTGGCCATGGGGGTGGGCGATCAGAAATCCGCGGCGAGCGCCCTGACGAGCTACTTGAAGCTGCACCCCGATGATAAAAATGTTCAGTTCCTGCGCGCACAAACGCTGGAGTGGAGCGGAGAGCCTGGCAAGGCCTTCGACGCCTACCTGCCGCTTGCCGCCGACGGGTCGCGCCCGGCTGTGGACCGCCTGATCGCGCTCGCACCCGGGCTCTTCCGCGAGGCCGAGCTGGCAAATGTGCTCCCACAATTTCTGCCGGAGACGGGCACCAGCCCGGACCTGCTGACGCTGGCACGGCTTTACGTGCTGGAGGGAAAATACGATGAGGCGCGCGCGTTGTTCCGCCGCCACCTTGGCGTCCAGCCCGACGACCTGAGCGTGATCAGGAGCCTGGCGGAAATTGATTTTGAAGACCAGCTGTTCGAAGAAGCCCGTGCGCTTTACTCCCACGCCCACAAGCTGGATCCGCAGAGCATCGAGTTCGAGCACAAGCTTGTCCGGTTGGACTGGCTGGAGGGGCGCTACGAGGGCGTGGTGGACCGCCTGCGCTCTCTGGCGCAGCGAACCAAGGATCCGGATATCATTCAGGAGTTTTACTCTGCCTCGGAAAGCCTGGGCGACATTTCCGCCTTGGTGGAGGCCATGGAGCTCAAGCTGGCCACCGAGCCTGATGCTCCGGCGGATACCTACCGGAACCTCGCCTACTACTATGCGATGCTCGGCCTCCCGGATGCAGCCCGGGACGCTACTGCGCGCGGTCTGAAACGTTTCCCGGACAGCCGGTATTTTCGTGAGGATCTGGCCTATCGCCTGGTGGCCGCCGGGGATCCCATGGCGGCCTTGAAGGAACTCGACGGGAAGGTCGGGATCGACTCCCCCGTTGATCTGAAGTCCACCTACGCCTACCTCCTGATCCAAGCGGGACGCCAGAAGGATGCCCTCAAGTTCCTTCAGAGCACACTGACACCGGACGAAAAACAATCGGCAGACATCCTGGATCTCACCGGCGATCTTCTGGAAGGGGCGGGGAGGTTTCGCGAGGCCGAGGCAATTTACCGCGACGCGGTACAGCGCTTTCCAAGCCATCCCAAGTTCCAGCTTGCCCTTGCCAGAGCCCTCGGCGCACAGGGTCGGGAGAGGGAGATGCGAGCCGTCCTCGCCGGGATCGACCTCGACAAGCACCCGGGGGCCGCCCGCGATGCCGCCCAGGTTTATTTGGACCTTGAAGATTACCGTCAGGGGGCCGCACTTCTGCGCCGGTATCTTGCCGGCTCGAAGGGGGCTGACGATTCCCTGGGCTGGCGGATGCTTGGCGATGCCACCCTCTCGTCGGGCGACCCCGAACGCGCCAAGAGGGCCTACCGGCGCGCCCTCCAACTGGTCATCAGGGAGACAAAAACACCTTGAAAGCGCTCTGCTCCACCACCCTGTTTCTTGTTCTGCTCTGCGCCCTGCCGAGCGGCGCACGGGCCCAGTTGGCGGACATCCTGGACACGCCCCAACTGGTCGAAGCCGACCTCGAACCGTTGCCCGACGATGAGGCCCCCCCGCCAAAAGAACCCCTCTTCGAGAAGCAGAAGCGCCTCCTCTACCTCTTTGCCCGTTTGAAGCGCTCCGGCCCGGCCCGGCCACTCGCCACCCGCATCCTCACAGAGTCCCCATCCGACAAGGAGACCCTGCTCGTGCTGGCCTCGATGGAGCTCGAACGAAAGAACGCGGCCGGCGTCCGCCACTATGCGAGGAGGTTCCTGAAATATTATCCAAAGGACGACCAGGGCTGGTATTTCATCTCCGCCGCCGAGAGCCTCATGGGCCACCATGCGGCGGCAAAAGGGATTCTGGAAAAAATGCGGGCCCAGCTTTTTTCCAACAAAGATTTCCCCTACAAGGTGGACCTGGCCTCGACCGCACGGCTCTCGGGGGACTGGCGGACGGCGTTGTCGGTTTACAAGGAACTTCTCGAAGACGGCCAGACCTCCCGGCCGCTGCGAGAGGAGGCCAGGCGGATCATCGACGAAATCTACCGCGAGCAGCTTCCCCGCGTGAACCTCTCGGCCAATTACCAGCACCTCTTTTCGACGGGAGACATCCTGCGCACCGATGCGGCTTGGGAAAGCCCCTTCACGAACCGCATCCGCCTTTTCGTGAACCTGCACCGCGATGACCTCTACCAGAAATCCAACGGCTCGCTCAAATCGATCCGCGACTTCCGCATGGAGGGAACGGTTGGCTTCGAGTCGCACATCGTCCAGTCCTGGCACCTCACAGCGGAGGCCGGCGGCTCCCCGGCCGGGTTTTTGGCGGCCGCCGAGCTGCGTCGCCGCATCACGCCCACCCGCTCCTGGTTTGTTGGCGGCAACTACAACCAGCGGGCCACCGACAGCCTCTCGCTTGAGATCCTGGATGGGCGCCAAAGCCGCGTATTTGCGGGGTTCGACTGGACGCTCGACGATGAATCCGACTGGCGTGTCGCCGGAACCGCCTACGGTCGGGTGGCTACGGTGGACAGCCAGTTGCTCGGTCACGGATGGGGGTTGGAATGGCAGGTTGAGCGCGTCCTGATGCGCGACCCGGTTAACATCCGTCTCGCCTACATCGGGCAGTATTCTCGTTTTGATACGACCTCGACCGACTCCTCGCTGGTCCAGCCGCTCTTTGACCCGGGAACGACTCCGGCCCAGGAGGTGGCCGGGCTGGATTTTGAAGGAATCGTCGCGGGGTCACCGGAGACGCTGATCGATCCCGAGATCAACTATCAGGGCTTCTCCCTGACCGCCCGGCGGGATATCCTGCCACAATGGAGCCTCGAGGTCACCGGGGTCCTTGGCTACTACTTCGACAGCAGCCAACTCAACTACGGCGGATACGTGCGCAACATCTGGCGGCCGCGGAAAAGCATCGAGTTTCTGTCCAGCGTGGGTTACATGAGCAGCGGCACGCAAAGTAACACCGGCTCGGAGGTTTTTGAGCTCTCGCTTGCCTTGCAGTGGCTTTTCTGAATGACTACTCCCATATGAAACTCCCAGTGTTCTCGTTGCTTTTAGCTGTGTTCTTCACGCTGGGCGGATGCGCTTCCCGCGTGGACTCAGGGCCCTCCGACCCGTCTCTGACCCTTTCCGGACGGGTCATTGTTGCTCCGTTCCGGAATGCCACCGATGACGACCACGCCGGTCAGGCGTTTGCGGACCTGATTGGCACGGCGCTCGCGGTGCGCGGGCTGGATGTCGTCATGCTTCCTCCCAAGCCGGTGAACGACCTGGGCGAAGCGCCCCCCTACACGAACGAGGACCTCGCCGCCGCGGCCAGCAAGCACAAGGCCTCCGGCATCGTCCGCGGCACAGCGATCGAGTTTCGATACAAAACCGACCTGGATGGCGATCCGGCAGCCGGCGTCTATGTCGAGATTCTGGACCCCGACGCAAAAAACTCCGTGTGGCACGCCACGTCCTCGCGCACCGGCCTGATTTACTCTTCGCTGGCGCAGACGGCCCAGAAGGCCTCGAGGGACATCGTCGCCCGAATGCCGTTGCGGTAAGTGGAGAAGATTCTTTTGGACAAGGCAAACTGGTCAGCCGCCGAGCGCCTCTGGAAGGGCGGGGAGTCGCGGGCGAGCCAAGCGGGCGATTTTGTTGTTCTGCTGATCCTGGTCGCCCTGGTGAGCTGGGTCTTCGACCACAACCCCCGCGGCTGGATCGCGACGAATCCGCCCCTATTTTTTCTTATTCCACTCCTTATGGGTGGCCGATATGGCCCTCTTTCCGGATTGCTCAGCGGGGCGGGAAGCGCCGTGACGTTGCTGCTGGCGGGGACGATCCAGACCGGAAACCCGCCGGCGGAGGTGGCGTCGTCCGCAAGGTTCGTTCTGGTTTGCCTCCCGCTCGCCGGCGCGATTTGCGGGGAGGTCCAGAGATTCATTTCCAAGGATGTGATGCGGGCGCGGATCCAGCTCGACCAGACGTCGCGGCGGATGCGTGCGCTGGATGAGCAGGTCTTCATTCTGGCCGAGACCAAGGATGAGCTGGATCGCGAGCTGGCCCTGCTCAACGCCGATGCGGCCAACATGGACTACGAAATCCGGCGCGTGCTGCAGAGCCCGCCGGAGCGGTTCTACGGTGCGCTCCTCGGGGTGCTGGGGCGCAAGGCCAGGCTGTATGAGGCGGCGATCTACGAGGCAAGCCCACGTTGGAAGCGGGCTGCTTATTTTGGCAAGCCGGACATCTGGCCCGAACAGAGCCGGTTCGAGACTTCCAAGGTCGTCCAAGCGGCTCTTGCCGACGGAAAGATTGCGACACTCCCGGAGCTTTGGGACAACACGCCGACCTGCCCGGACGACTTCCTCGTGGCCTGCCCGATTGGCGAAGCGGGCCGGCCGGCCGCCATCCTTCTGGTTCGGTCCATGCCCTTTTCATCGATGAACGTGCGGGGTATGCAGATCATCGAGACGATCTGCCGATGGATCTCGGAATTTTCCGATCTGCATCAGCGCGCCGTCGGGCTCTTCGATCCCCGCGGCCTCGTCGAGCTGAAGGACTTTGAGCGGATGCTCGAACTCGCCTGCCTCGTGCAAAAGAAGTTCCAGCTTTCCTCCTCGGTGATCGTGCTTCGCCCTGCGGATCGCGACAAAGGCGATCCGGCACGAATGAGGGGAGGCATTGAGAAATCCGTTCGCTTGGGCGATGTGCTCAGCGTCACCGGGGCGTCAGCTCCGCACATGGTCCTGCTTCTTCCTCTTACCGGACAGCGCGGGGCGGAGATTTGCCTTGAGAGGATTGTTGAGCAGGCCGGGGTGCTGGCCGAAGGGGGAGTCGCAATCACGGGGGAGATCCTGCTCACATCGGATTTCAAAACCCTTCGCGGCTTTCGCGAGCGCGTGGCTGCGATTTTGACCAAGCCATGATCCTGTGCGCTCTCATGGGAGTCCTTGGGGTGGCTCTGGAAGTTTTTGCGCTCAGGGAGTTGCTCATCATGGGCTCCCCGTGGTCGGCCCTGGCCCTGCATGCGGGAGCCTGCCTGCTTCTCGCCTGGGCCGGCGCACGGCTGCCGTCCTCCCGTCGTTTGTTTCCGGGTGCAAAGAGGTGGCTTTTCTGCCTGATGTTGTCCTTTCCGGTTTTGGGAATTGCCTGCACGGCGGCCTTGTTGGGAGTGATGCTGCTTGTTCCCGAGCGCAGCAGTGTGGAAAACCGCACCGTGGTCGGGATCCCGGGAGCGACGGGTGCGGTGGCGGTGCCGGTCGGTGGAAACCGGGCTCGCTCGATCATTCAGATTCTCTCCTCCTCCGACACGCTGGCCCGGAGGGATGCGGTCCTTTCGCTGCGCTCGGAAATTTCCCCTGCGGCCGTTTTGATCTTGCAGAGGGCGGTCGGCGACAGCGATGAGCAGGTCAGGAACTACGCCCAGAGCCAGCTTGCCAAATGGACCGAGCAGGCCGAGTTGGAGGTCAAGCGGCTTCAGGAGCTGGCCGCGGTGCCTGACGCTCCGGCCGAGGTGATCCTCGCGCTCGCGGAGAGCTGCCGGGAGCTGGTGAGCAACCACCTGGCAGGAGCCGAACTCGAAAAAAAGTATTTAAGGTTGAGCGTGCAGAGCCTGGACCGGATCCCCGCGGAGAGCTCCGTGCGCGGTAATGCCGACCTCCTCTCGGTCTCCTGTCTTCTGCGGCTTCAGGAGGTTGTGCGGGCCCGGGCGGCCTTTGACCGCCTGGTCGCCTGCGGCTATGCCCACGAGCTGTTGGCCGGACTGCATCTGCGCCTGCTCTTTCGCGAACGAAAATGGGAGGCTCTGCGGGATGAGATCAAGCGGATCAGCCAGACCTCCGTCCAACCCCTCAAGCTGTGGGGAGCACCGGCCTTATGAGCCGGCCGGATGTCTGCCTTGTGCTTGAAGGCACGTTCCCGTATGTCCGCGGAGGGGTTTCCGGCTGGGTGGACCAGCTCATCCATGCGCACCCCCACCTCAGGTTCGCCATCTTTTTCATCGGCTCCGACCAGAAGGCCACACAAACCCGGTTCTATGAAATTCCAGAGAACGTGGTGGATTTTCAAATCATCCACCTTTTCGAGAGGCCTCCTGCAGAGGAGCTCGACGCCCCCCGCCTCGGCGAGCAGGTCAAAAAGGAACTTCAGGCCAACCTGGAAGCCATCTATTTCGCCCCGGGAGATTCCGAGCGGATCGCTGCCGTCCAAGCGATGGCGGCGTGGCTGGAGGCCGGCGGGCAAAGCGTTCGCTTCGGCAACCTCCTCCACGACCGGACCAGCTGGGAAATCCTCCGGCGATACTACGAAAAGAACTTTTCGCAGGTGTCTTTCATTGATTTTTTCTGGACCTGCCGGTTCCTGCACCAGCCGCTTTGGCAAATGATGAAGTCTGTTCAGCTGGTGCCCGACGCCGCCGTCTATCACTGTATTTCGACGGGTTACGCTGGGGTGCTGGGCGCACTGGCCTCGCACCGGAGGGGCTCGCCCTGCTTTCTCACTGAGCACGGGATCTACACGAAGGAGCGGATGATTGAGGTCGTCCAGGCGGACTGGATTCACGAGCCTCCGGGCCATGGGATCCTTTCCGGCGCAGGCCGCCTGGCCCTCAAAAACCTCTGGATCCACATGTTCACGTTTCTTGGGGTGATGACCTACCGGGCGTCCGATCCGATCATCTCGCTCTACAGCGGAAACGCACGCCTTCAGGAGGAGTTCGGAGCGGATCCGGAGAAGCAGGAAATCATCCCGAACGGGGTTTTCCCCGCCCGGTTCGAATCGGCCCGCAAGCGGCTGGCCGGAAGTCCTGATTCGGCCTCTTGCCGGGTGGGATTCATCGGGCGCATCGTCCCGATCAAGGATATCAAGACTCTTCTGAGGGCTTCCCGGATGGCGGCGGATGTGATTCCGGATCTGCGCATTTCCCTGCACGGACCGGCGAGCGAGGATGAGGCTTACAGCGACGAATGCCACGAGATGGTTGACAGCCTTGGATTGGGCGGGATTGTCCGCTTTGTGGGCCCCGGGAAAGTCGATGAGATCCTGGCTGATGAGGATTTGATCGTCCTCACCAGCATCAGCGAGGCCCTCCCGCTTGTGATCCTGGAGGCCTTCGCGTGCGGGACTCCGGTGGTGGCCACGGATGTCGGGGCCTGCCGCGAACTACTCAACGGTCGCACAGTCGAGGACAAAGCGCTTGGCCGCGCCGGGATCCTGACCGAGATCGCTTCACCGTCGGAAACCGCTGATGCGATGGTCAGGCTGGCGCGGGATCCTGACCTTCGGCACCAAATGGGGAGGGCCGGACTCGTGCGCGTGCGGAAGTTCTACGATCAAAGGCAGGTGATGGGGCGCTACGACACGATTTACAAGACGCTGAAGTCTGGAAGGGAGCTGCCATGGCGGGAATAGGCTTCCGGCTGCAAAAACTGATGCGTGGAGGAACGTATGCCGGCGTGTTCCGGGCCTACCTTTACGCCGCCCTCATCAGCAGTGGCCCTCTGGTTCTGTCAATCACCTCCCTCTCGCTATTGGGCCTGGCGGTCGCGGCCTTTCGCGGTCCGGACCTCACGCTCTTCTTCTGTTCGGTGACCTTTATTTACAGCACGAGCATGATCCTCACGGGAGCGATGCAACTCGTCCTCGTGCGCTGCGTGGCCGACGCGGATTTTTCCGGGCACCGCGAGCGCGTCTGGCCGCTGCTCACTCGCTTCATGGGCGCGGTCGTGCCGGTCCAGATCGTCTTTTCCGCAAGCTTTTTCCTTTTTTTCACGACGACGAGCCTCCTGTTCCAGCTGTCGTGCATATTTCTGTCCGTTCAGGTCGGCATGATGTGGCTATTAAGCGGGCTGCTCACGGCGCTGAAGTATTACAACCGTGTGGTGGGGTCCTTCGTGATCGGATACGCGGCCAGCCTGGGCCTGGGGTGGGCGTTTTTCCACTGGCTGGGGCCGGACTGGCTGATGGCCGGGTTCGCACTTGGTCACTTCGTTCTGATCCTGATGCTTTTGATCTGCATCCGCCGGGAGACGCCGGACGCCGACGGCATGGAAGGCGTGAGGACGGTGAGGGAGGCGTTCAAAGCCTACGAGCTGATCGCGCTGAGCGGCCTGGCGTATAACATCGGGATCTGGGCGGACAAATTTCTCTTCTGGTGGTTCGGGGACGGGCGGATCCAGGTCAACGGGTTCCTCTTTGCGATGCCCTTGAACGACCAGGCGGTTTATATGGGGTTTCTGAGCATCATTCCCGGCATGGCGGTCTTTTTGCTGAAGTTTGAGACCGAGTTTTCCCGCCACTATGCGGGATTTTTTGAGGACCTGGTCGCCAAAGCTCCTCTGGAGACGCTGGAGCGCCGCCGGGTGGGAATGGTCAACTCGCTGAGGGCGGAGGTGCTGGATTTGGTGAAATACCAGGGGACCTTCACGCTGGTCCTGCTGGTGCTGGCGGACCGGATCATGCCCTCGCTGGGGCTGGGGGCCCTGCAGACGGGGGTGTTTCAAGTTGTGCTTCTCGGGTCGTTTCTCCTCCTTCTTTTCCTGACGTTTTTGACCGTTCTTTTTTATCTGGATGAGCAGCGCTCGGCATTTTTGTGCTGCGGGGTCTTTGCCGTAACAAACATTCTGGTGACCGCCGCAAGCATCTACTTCGGGGAGCAGTGGTATGGGGTGGGCTTCGTGGCCGCCGCGATGGCCGGCCTGTTGCTGAGCTCCTGGCTTGCCGAAAAGCACATGGAGACGCTGCTTTTTGATACCTTCACCCGGCAGCCCATGTATCCTGACACTCCATGAAAATCCTCATCACCGGCGGGGCCGGATTCATTGGCAGCCACATCGTGGAGGCGTTCCAAGGGCGCGCGGAAATCCTGGTGTTTGACAACCTCCGCACCGGGAAGCGAAGCAACCTGGAGGGTTTGGAGCACCAGTTCATCAATGGCGACATCGAAGATGCGGCCGGGCTGCGCGGGGCTCTGGCCGGGGTGGACCAGGTGTTCCACCTCGCGGCCCTGGTGAGCGTGCCGGAGTCGATGGCGAAGCGGGAGGATTGCGTGCGGATCAACGCCCTTGGGACGTTGCATGTGCTGCGGGCCGCTGCTGAGGCCGGAGTGAAAAAGCTGGTGCTTGCCAGCTCTGCGGCGGTCTATGGCAACAATCCTGCCAGCCCGAAGAGCGAAGCGATGCGCCCCGAGCCGTTGAGCCCGTATGCTGTAACGAAGCTCGACGGGGAGTTCTACTGCGACATGTTTGCCCGTGAAGGCTGGCTGCAGACAGCGGCCCTCCGGTTTTTCAACGTTTTCGGCCCGCGTCAGGATCCCGCCTCCGCCTACGCGGCCGCCGTGCCGATCTTCATCCGGCAGGCGCTCGCCGGGAACCCCCTCACGGTGTATGGTGACGGATCACAAACGCGGGATTTCGTCTTTGTGCGGGACATCGTTCGGGCGCTGGAATTTTGTGCCGCCACGGAGGGGGTTACCGGGGTGTTCAACTGCGGGTATGGGGAGTCAATTTCGATCAACGACCTGATCAGGATCATCCTTCGGGAAACCGGATCCCCCTCTCAGGTCACCCACCAGCCGGCCCGCGACGGGGACGTCCTGCACTCCCGCTCCGACCCCTCGAAGCTGCTCGCGGCGGGATGGCAGCCCGGACACGGTCTGGCGACCGGCTTAGCGGAGACGATCACCGCCTTTCGGACGGCAGCGATCTGATCAGCAGCAACGGCGAGCTCCGTAGCGGCACGATCAAAACCCGGGAATTTTGATTTTTGGCAGGTCTCGGTTGGTGGACCGGAACCAGAGCAGCCAGATTCCGATGGCCGCAAAACTGACCACCGGCCCCCATGCGGCAACTCCGGGCGGTATCCGGCTGCCCTTGCCCAGGGCAACAAAGAGGCTGCTGAGAAAGACCATGGAAAAGAAGAGGCCGATGGCCACTGCCACGCCTCCCAGAACCCCCCGGCGGGAGTAAACCACCCCCATCGGAGCGGCAAGCAGCACAACGACCATTGAAAACCAGGGGAGCGCCCAGCGGTAGTGTTCCTGGGTCCGGTAGGCCGCCAGTCGGCGCACCGGCAGGTCGCTGTTGTAGCTGAGATAATCGCGCAGCTCGTCCGCCGCCATAAAGTCCGGGTTCATTACCTCGCCCAGAATCCTTTGCGGGGTCTCGCTCCATCCGGTGATGACCATCTGGTCCCTGGGTTCGGACTTTATCACCAGTCCCTCGGGATTGGTTTCGACATAGAGAGCCTTGAAGAGGGTCCAGGATTTGGTGGCCGGATCAAAGTCCGCCGACGAGGCATACCACTTCTTGGTGATATCGCCCTTGGCATTCTGCTGGAGGATCTGAATGTCCCCCATTTTTTTGTTTTGGTAATTGATGCGCCGCATGAACCACGTGCGGGAGTCCTCGCGGTTGCGGAAGAGGTGGCCATAGACGGCGTCCTGGCGCTTTTCGCCGCGCTTGATTTCCTTAAGCATCTGCTTCTTTGTCTCCGCGGCGTGAGGGGCGGAACGGTAGTTGAAGACAGCTGATATCCCCGTGAGAAGGAGCCCGACGCAGAACAGAGGGATGAGAACCCGCGTCACGCTGAGGCCTGCGCCCAGCATCGAGATGATCTCGTTTGAGCGTGACATGGCCGTCAGCGAATAGAGGATCGCCAGCAGAAGCGCGATCGGGAGCGAAATCACAATAATCTGTGGGATTTGCGAGGCGTAATATTCGGCCAGGATCCCCGGGCCCGCCCGCCCCTGAATGAAGTCCGGAAGGTTGTCGCTGAGATCAAAAATGAACCAGATCCCCAAGAACCCAAACAGACAGTAAATGAAGGGGGTGAAGAACTTTTGAAGAAGATATCGGTCAAGAATGGTCATCGTGCTTTCTGCAGGGTCACCATTTTTCGCCTGCGAGTCAATCGCGGCGGAGCTGCGGGCCCCGGGTCCATTTTAACTTTTGAGGTTGAGGGGTTTCCAGACGGACAGTAGGCTCGGGCGTCGTGTGCGCTTTATTCAGGCAATGGCTATTTCTGACTGTTCGATCTCTCCGCGAAGGGGTTGGGCATGCAGTAAGGAAAGCGCAATCGTGGGATCGCTGGCTGCTTGTGGCCGTATCCCTGGGTCTGCTTCTGGGAATCCAAGGGTTTGGATGGGGAAAATATGACTGCCTCAATCTCGACCGGATGGCGTTGAGGGATGTCATCTCGAAGTCCCGTCCGCTCCTGCATCCGAAGACTTTTGTTAAGCCTCCCTTTTATACGTATGTGAACCATTTTGTGGCCCGGGTGCCGGCGGGCAACATTGCACGAAACCTCTTCTGGATGGGACCTGTCGACAAGAAGCAGGCCTATTTGCAGATCCGCCTGGCATTGGCCCGATCTTTGAATCTAGCCCTCTTTGCCGGGTGCGTGGTGCTGGTTTTCGCTTTGGCGCGGGAGGCCTACGGGTTGGCGGCGGGGCGGATGGCGGCCCTGCTGTTGGCGACGTCGGCGGGGTTTGTTCCCTATCAGGTATTCCTGACGACTGATCTGGCCGTTGTGTTTATGATGCTGGCTGCCTTCGCCTGCGCGGTGCGGATTGTGGGAAAGCCCACAATGGGTATTTCGATCGCCGCGGGCCTGCTCACGGGCCTCGCTGCGGCCACAAAATACAATGGGCTGATCGTCGCGGCTGCCCTCCCGGTGGCCCACCTCCTCGCGAGCCGCGGCAATCCGGTGCTCGCCTGCCTCAAGCGCCCGGCCGCGTGGTTTTGCGGGCTCTGCGTGCCACTGGGATTCCTGCTTGGCAACCCTTACGTCCTTCTCGACTGGCCCGGGTTCTCTTCCGAGTTTCTCTACAATTACAAGGTGACGCCGGTTTACAATGGCGTGACCGAAGGCACCGGATATGTGGCTTTTTTCCGCGCCTTTGGCGAGATCCTTGGCTGGCCGGGAACCTGGCTGCTTGCTGCGGGAGCACTTGCGGGCCTCTATTTCCTGGCAACATCCCGCAGGAAAAAGGCCTGGCATCTCTGGCTTTTGGCCGCCACCGTCCTCGTCGCCTACACGTGGAAAATTGGTGAATTTCCACGCGTTGAAACCCGCTTTGTCCTCCCCGTGATACCGTTTGCTTTGATTTTGGGAGCAGCGGGATTTGGCACGCTTCTGCGCGTCAGGATGGCGGTGCTTCCGGTCTTCGCCGTGGTGCTGACTTACAATCTGGTTTGCGGCTGGTTGGTGGGAAATCTTTTCCGGGGCGATCCCCGCATGGCCGCGCTGGACCTCGCCGACAAAAGCCTGTCCTCCGGGGACGTGGTGGAGATCAGTGAGTCGCTTCCCCGCGTGCAGGACCTTCCGGACCGGAAGCTCAAGATCATCAAAATCCCGGCCGGCATTGAGCGGGATGCCAATTTCTCCAGGATCTTCGCTGACGATGAGCAGATGCAGGACGCTCTCAAACGACGGGCGACACGTGAGGGGCCGGAGTGGTTCACCAAAGAGGCGCGGGCCGCCCGAAATCCGGATTGGATCTTCTGGTCCGACATTGATTTGGAGGGGATTGTGAGACCGCAATTCGAGGCGCTTTTTCAGACGGATTCCGGGTATGAGGTTGTCTTTGACGAAACGTCGCCCGATTTCCCCTGGTGGAGCTATCCAAGGGCCACCGAATTCCTGCATAACAGGACCACCATATGGAAAAAAAACCCGCCGAGACTCTGACGTGAAACTTCCGAACCTGAATCTCCTCTTACAAAAGGTCTCATTCATCGTCCGCCGCTTTGGCCTGGCCGACCGCTGGCTCCTACTCGCAGTTGTTTTGGGATTTGCGCTCGGTGCGCAGGGGCTCGGATGGGGAAAGTATGACTGCCTGAACCCCGACTCCATGGCCTTCCGCAGCCTCTTTACCAAAGACCGGCCGCCCATGCATCCCGGGGAATTTTTAAAGCCCCCGCTCTACACCTACGTGAACCATTTTGTCGCGAGGTTGCCAGCGACCGCGCTGAGTGCACCGTTCTATTTCCTTGGGAAAAGCGTTCAGTCCGAGACATATTTCCGGATTCGGCTTTTGCTTGGACGCCTGCTGAACCTTGCCCTGTTTGCCGGACTGGTGGTGATGGTCTACTGGCTGGTGTGTCGCCATGTTGGCGTCCTGTCGGCCCGCATGGCGGCGTGGCTGTTCGCCACCTCGGCAGGCATGGTTCCTTTTCAGATTTTTCTGACCACCGACCTCGCCCTCCTTTTCATGATGACGCTGAGCTTCGTCTTTGCCTGCAAGATTGTGGAGACGCCGTCGATGCGGATCTCGGTGCTGGCGGGCTTGCTGGCCGGCCTGGCCACTGCCACGAAATACAACGGGTTGGCCGTGGCGGCAGCGCTTCCCTTGGCTCACCTGCTGACCGGGTCAGGCAACCGGATTCTTCAGGCGTTGCGACGGCCGTCTGCCTGGGCCTGTGGGGCGGCTGTCCCCGTTGGCTTCTTGATCGGCAACCCCTACGCCCTCCTCGACTGGCCGAAGTTCCATTCCGATTTTTTTTACAACTACACCATCACTCCCGTCTACGGCGGCCAAACCGCAACCAATGGTTATGCCGTATTTTTTCAGGCCTATCCGGAAATTTTTGGCTGGCCGACACTTGTCCTTCTGGCTCTGGGGGTCGCGGCTTCTTTCCTTGTCGTTCTGGGACCAGTGCAGCTCCGGCCGGGTGGGGCTCGTGCCCTCTGGATTCTGGCCGCAGCGGTTGTTGCCATCTACACATGGAAAATCGGTGCTTTTCCCCGGATTAAAACCCGCTTTGTGCTCCCGATGGCCCCCTTCATCCTGGTCCTGGCTTCAGTGGGATTTCCTGCCCTCCTGCGCTGGCGGGTTCCCGTTCTGGGCGCCGTCAGTCTTGCGGTTCTCTACAATCTGATTTGCGGATGGTGGACGGGGGAGATCTTTCGTCGCGATCCTCGAATGGACGTGATCAGCATCGTGAAGAGTGACTTCGAGAGGGGGACGCTGATTGAGATGAGCAAATCGATTCCTCCTGTTGGGCTCATGGCCGGAAAGGATTTTCGCACCATCAGGATGCCCTCGGGGATCGGACGCGCGGCGCTCTTCGACGAGATGTTTTCCGATAACGAGGAGATGCAGAAACTCAAGGGACATTGGAAGCCAAAACACGGTCCCGAATGGTTCACGGCAGAGCGCCGCCGGGTTCGCAATCCGGGGGCGATCATCTGGAGCTCGAACGACGTGGAAAAAGTCGTCACCCCCGAGTTTGAGGCCCTCCTCCGGCCGGAATCCTCCTACCGGGTGGTGTTCGATCGTCGCAGCCCGGAGCGGCCCTGGTGGGTCTATCCCCGGGACCCGGACTTCGTGATCAACCGCACGGTTGCCTGGCTCAAAAGAGAGTGACCCCGCATCTTTCCCAATCTGCCCACGAGACAAAGAAGGCGCTGTTTGAGCCGGCGTCGGGTTTCGAGGTCGTCTTCGATGGGGCCAGTCCCGTGCGCCCGTGGTGGGCCTACCCCCCCCATCCCGATTTTATTGTCAACCGCGCCACGGTGTGGAAGAAGACTTCCGCTCCTTCTCAATTGGCCCCGGCCGCATTATGACCAAATCTCCTTCTGTTACTGTCGTTGTTCCCACATTCCGCGAGCGCGAGAACCTGCCCCTCGTAGTCGGGCTGCTCGATGAGCTTCTGGGGGATTTTGACTGGGAGGTTGTTTTTGTGGATGACGATTCCGACGACGGTTCGGCCGACGTGCTGCTGGATCTGAGCCGCCACCACCCCCGCGTGCGGGCGATCCGTCGGATCGGGCGACGCGGGCTGGCTTCCGCCTGCCTTGAGGGAATGGCCTCGAGCTCGGCGGAGCTTTTTGCGGTGATGGACGCCGACCTGCAGCATGACGAGACAGTTCTTCCCAAAATGATCGCTGCCTTCGGCGAGGATCCCTTGCTCGACCTTGCGGTCGGGACCCGCTACGCTGGCGGTGGAGGGGTTAGCAACTGGTCGAAGCGCCGACAATTCGTCAGCAAGTTTGCCACCCTCATCGAGAAATCCGTTCTGCGCACGCCGCTTTCGGATCCGATGAGCGGGTTTTTTGTGCTCCGCCGGAAGCTTTTTGAGGAGACCGTGCGGCACATGACCGGCAAGGGATTTAAGATCCTCCTCGACATCGTTCTTTCGACCGGGCGCGAGCTGCGGACGCGCGAGTTTCCCTACGAGTTTCGCGCCCGCCAGCACGGCGAGAGCAAGCTCGATGTCATCGTTGGCCTTGAATATCTCTACCTGCTGGTGGACAAGACGCTGGGCCGCATGGTGCCGGTGAGTTTCGTGCTGTATGTGTTGGCGGGGCTTTCGGGGCTCCTGCTTCACCTTGCGGTTCTGGGCCTGCTCTACCGCGGTATCGGCGTTCATTTCGTCAACGCGCAGATTTCCGCGACTGTGGTGGCCATGGTCTCGAACTTTCTCGTGAACAACGCGGTGACATTCCGCGCCCGACGACTGAAAGGATTTCTTCTGGCCGCAGGCCTCACGGCCTACATGGGGATCTGCGCGCTCGGGGCGATCGTCAACGTTCAGGCTGCCGAATACCTTTACGAGCACTCAATTCACTGGTGGTTTGCTGGTGCAGCCGGTGCCCTGATCGGTGCGGTCTGGAACTATGCGGTCTCGACCCAGATCGTTTGGACCTGGCTTCCCGCCATGCTCCGCAAAAAGAAATAGGGAATCTCAATCCCTCCTCCGGCCGAACGAACAGGGGGGCGCCATGTCGCGACTTCGGAAATGGTGACCCTCTCCAGGGGCGGGGAGCAGGTCAGAGTTCTTTGGACTGTAGAACGTCGTCCAGCGCCCGTGCGATGGCATCGACGGCGTGGGCGAGTTGGTCCGGGGTCGTGCAAAGCGGGGGCATGAGGACGATGGTGTCGAGGACCGGGCGGGTGAGTAGTCCGAATTTCCGGGCCGCCTCGCAGATCCGGCCGCCGGTTCGTTCCTGCCACGGAAAAGGCTGCCCGTCGGTCTGGCGCACTTCAATGCCGGCGATGAACCCGCACTGCCGGATCTCAAAGACCCCCGGGCGGGATTTCAGCCCCTCGAGAAGGTCGTGCATGAGGGCGATTTTCGGCTGGAGATGCTCCAGGACGGATTCGTCGCGGAAGACGTCCAGGCTCGCGAGTGCTGCGGCGCATCCGAGGGGGTTCCCCGTGTAGCTGTGCCCGTAGTAGAAGGTTTTTTGCTCCTCAAACTCTCCAAGAAAAGCATCGAAGACCCTTTCGGTTGTCAGCGTCGCCGCCAGCGGCATGTAACCTCCGGTGAGGCCCTTTGCGAGGCAGAGGAAGTCGGGGATGACGTCTTCCTGCTGGCAGGCGAACATGGTGCCTGTTCTGCCGAATCCGGTGAGCACTTCGTCCAGGATCAGGAGCGCCCCGACCTCGTCACATTTTCTTCGCAGCCGCTGCAGGAGGCCTGCCGGCCAAACGCGCATCCCGGCCGCCCCCTGGATGAGTGGCTCAATGACGACGGCGGCGATTTCTTTTTCCGGGAGGCGGTCGATGTCTTCCGGGTCCGAAATCCGTTCGACAGGGAACTGGTGCCCGGCGAAGCGTGCGTGGAAGGTTCCGATTCCGCCAAGGCTTGCTGCTCCGGCCGTGTCTCCATGGTAGGCCTGATCGAAGGCGACAAAGCGCGTGCGTTCCGCCTGACCGGTGAGCTGCAGGAACTGGACCGCCATTTTCATTGCGGCCTCGACGGCGGTCGAACCGTCGTCGCTAAAGAAGACGCGGCTGAGCGTGCCCTCCGGGAAAAGTCCGGCGAGGCCCGATGCGAGTTCACTCGCCGGGGCGTTGGCGGTTCCCAAAAAGGAGACGTGGGCGACGCGGTCGAGCTGGTCGTGGATGGCGCGGGTGATGGCCGGGTGCCGGTGCCCATGGATGTTTGTCCAGATCGAGGAGTTTCCGTCGATGTATTCCCGTCCGCGGCTGTCGCGAAGGACGGCACCTTCGCCGTCCACGAGAAATACCGGTTCGTGGTCGTCCGCGCACCAGGCTTTCATCTGGGTGAACGGATGCCAGCCGTGAATTCTGTCCATCGCCGCCAAAGATTCGGTGTTCCAAACGTCTCGCATCGCCGGGAAAAATAGCGCATACCATCCGTCGAGTGAAATCAAAACCCGTCCTTTTACCACTTCTGGCGTATCTGCTGGGTGTCGTCCTGCTGGCCTGCCTGCTTTCTCCCCCGCTGTATTGGGCGGGCTCGGTGTTGGCGGAGCAGGGGATTCTTCCTTTTCTGAGGGGCTTTCCCTTTCACCGCTACTTCAGCCGCAGCATCCAGATCAGCGCCCTGTTGTTGCTTTGGCCGGCCTTCCGCTCGATTGGAATCCGTCGCCTGGGAGAGCTGGGGATTGAGAAAAATCGACTCCGCTGGCGCGACTTGGCCGTCGGGGTCGGGATCGCCCTGATCCCCGTGATCCTTCTCGCCATCGGCTACATTGCGTTTGATGTTTACCGCCTGAGGGGCGCTCCGGCTCCTTTGGGGTTCCTGCGAATCTTTGCCACCGCCTCGGCGGTCGCCGTGCTGGAGGAGTTTCTGTTTCGCGGGGTCATCCTGGGCCTTTGCCTGCGGGCGATGGGGCCTTGGCTGGCGGCCGTGGCCTCGTCTGCGGTCTTTGCTCTGGTCCATTTTATGCGCGTGGCACGGCCCGCCGAAGCTGTGGCGGTGGATTGGACAAGCGGGTTTGCCCAGCTTCCGCAGCTATTTTCGAGCGCCCCGGCTTGGCCGCTTCTGGGGTGGGGGATCCTCTCGCTTTTTCTTGCCGGCCTGATCCTTGCCGTTGTCACGTTGCGGACCCGCTCGCTCTTCCTGGCCATCGGCATCCATGCCGGCTGGATCCTTGGCCAGCAGGGAACCCAATGGCTGGCAAAATTCCGCATCAAGCCCCCCGATGCCCTCCTGCCCTGGGTGGGGCAGAACGTTGTGAGCGGGGCCGTGCCGACGGGGCTTATCCCCGTTACCGCGCTTCTGGTCGTTGGAACGGCGGCGCTGCTTTACCTCCGCCATGGTCGACATGCCCGCCAGCCTGTTTGAGCCGCTGGTTTCGCTGCTTTTTCCTGCCCGCTGCGCGGGATGCGGATGTGCTGTGGCGCAGCACGCGCTGCTCTGCCGCGACTGCGACCAGCACCTCTCGAGGATACGCCCTCCGCGTTGCGAGGTGTGTTCGCAGCCTTACGACGGGATGATCCCGGTCTTTACCTGCCCGAACTGCCGGGGCGAGGAATTCTGCTTCGAGACAGCCGTGGCCGTGGTTCGCAGCCGCGGGGTCGTCCGCGATATGATCCATCGTCTGAAATATGGAAGGGAGATGTGGCTGGCCCGCCAGCTGGCGCAATGGATGCTCGAAGGCCTCTCGGATCCCCGCCTGCGCAACGCGGGGATCGAGGCCCTAATTCCGGTCCCCCTTCACCCGGTCCGCCTCCGCGAGCGGGAGTTCAACCAGTCTGCACTCCTCGCCGCCGAGCTCTCGCGGTGCTCCCGCATCCCGGTCGTTCACGCCCTGAGCCGGCGGCGATACACCGGCACCCAGACAACACTCGATCGTAAACATCGAAGGCAAAACTTGCGGGATGCGTTTGTTCTGAGCAAGAATGCGAATGTGACGAACCGAAACCTGCTTTTGGTGGATGATGTGCTGACCACTGGCTCGACGCTGGATGCCTGCGCCTCAGTCCTGCTGGAGGCTGGAGCCGGGTCGGTCCGGGCACTCACTGCCGCGCGCGGATAAAACTTCGAACCTTCAATCTTATGGCCATTTTCAAAAAACCGATCCTCCGCCCCCGGGCGGCCAAGACCCGCGAGATGCCTGAGGGCCTCTGGACGAAGTGTTCCTCCTGCGGCGAAGTCATCCACCACCTCGCTCTCTCGGAAAACCTGCACGTCTGCCCGAAGTGCGGGCACCACTTCACCCTGGGATCGCGCGAGCGCATCGAGAGCCTCGTCGATCCCGATAGCTTCCAGGAAATCGATGCAAGCCTCACGTCGGTCGACTCGCTCCAGTTCAAGGGGGTCGCCACCTACGCCGACCGCCTGAAAAGCTACAAGGAAAAGACCGGTCTCGTGGACGCCATCACCACGGGCACGGCCACGGCCAACGGGCACGCCTTTGGCCTTGGGGTGATGGACTTCAGTTTTCTCGCCGCCACGATGGGGTCGGTGGTCGGGGAAAAGGTTACCCGGATCATCGAGCTTTCGACCAAGCGCAAGATGCCGGTCGTGCTGGTGTGCGCCTCCGGCGGGGCCCGCATGTATGAGGGGATGCTCAGCCTCATGCAGATGGCCAAGACCAGCGGTGCCCTCGCCCTCCACGCCCAGGCCAATCTGCCCTACATCACGATCCTTACCAACCCGACCACGGCCGGGGTCATGGCCAGCTACGCCTCGCTCGGCGACATCATCATCGCCGAACCTGGCAGCATGATCGGGTTCGCCGGCCCGCGCGTCATTCGCGAGACTACCCACCAGACGCTGCCCCCGGATTTCCAAACGGCGGAATTCCTGGAGAAGCGCGGGCTCATCGACATCATCGTCCACCGGGCGAAAATGCGCTCCACGCTCGCGGAGCTTCTCGGTTATTTTTCCAGGAAGTGACGTCCGACGAGGCGCTTGTCTGGCTCAACAGCACCCAGCTTTTTGGGGTTAAGCTCGGGCTTGAGAACACTGCGCGCCTCCTCGAGGCCGTTGGAAATCCACACCGTCGGTTGAGGGTGATTCACGCGGCCGGGACCAATGGCAAGGGATCGGTCTGCGCCCTGCTGGACTCCGTGCTCCGTTGCTCCGGCCTCCGCTGCGGACTTTACACCTCGCCGCATCTGGTCAGTTTCCGCGAGCGCATCCGCGTCAACGGTCAGCCAATCCCCCCTGAGAAGCTGGCCGCGTCGCTCTCGGCTCTCCGGGACGCCTGCGCCGATTGGGACCACAGCCCGACGTTCTTCGAAATCTCGACGGTTGCCGCGCTCGACCATTTTGCCCGCGAAGGCTGCGAGATCGTCGTGTTGGAGACCGGCATGGGGGGACGCTTGGACGCGACGAATATCGTCACGCCCCTCGTCTCCGTGATCACGCCCATTGCCATGGACCACGCCGAGTGGCTCGGCAACTCGCTCGAAGAAATCGCCGGCGAGAAAGCCGGTATCATCAAGCCCGGCGTGCCGGTTGTCTCTGCGCAGCAGTCCCCGGAGGTTCTTGCCGTCTTGAAATCCCGTGCGGGATCTCTGGCGTCCTCATTTTCCGTCGCCGACGCTCCCTTTCCTCATCCCATCGGGCTCGCCGGAAGCCATCAACAATGGAATGCCGCCCTTGCCGTTGCCGCCCTCCATGCGGCCGGATGTCAGCCTTCGGAGGACGCCATCTCGCGAGGCCTGCGCGAGGTCACCTGGCCTGCCCGGTTCCAGCAGGTCAGATCGACATTTGTCGTGGACGGTGCTCACAACCCGCATGCGGCCTGCAGCCTTGTCTCCACATGGCAGGAAGCCTATGGCCCGGCCAAGACGACCGTCATCTTCGGTTCGCTCCAGGACAAGGACTACGCCGAAATGCTCTCCATCCTTTCCTCGATCTCCGAATCGTTCCTCTTTGTTCCGATTGCAAATCCCCGCGGAGCCGATCCCTCCATCTTTCCCGCCCTCACCAGCATCCCTTCGACGGTTTGCGCGAATCTCGCCCAGGCCCTCGCCCGGCCAGCGGCGACCTGCCCCGCCCTCATCACCGGCTCGCTCTTCCTCGCCGGCGATGCCCTCCATCTCCTCGACCCGGGCGCGTTTCCTCGCTAGCCCCCGCATCCTCGCAACTTGCGAACGCGATTCGCCGCGATTTCTGCGGGGCCGGACGCCGTGGATGGCATCCCTCCACAACCACTTCTTCGCGCAGGCCGACCGAAAATTTTCGATTTGTGAATGCCCGCGAATTCCGTCAGGCTGCGATCCCTATGAGATCCTTCCTTTTCGTTTGCAGCGCCGTCCTTGCCCTGGCGACCTCCCTTCCTGCTCAGAACACCACCCTGTCTCCGCTGCCCCCGGACGGCTTTGTCACGCTCGAGCAGGTCGTGAGCGACTTTTCCACAGCACCGGATGCAGCTGTGCAAAAATATAATGGGATGCGAATCCTGGTTTACGGGCGCGTCGGGAAGGTCACCCAGTCGGATGATTCGGAGGGGGATCCGCTGACCGTTTTTCTGCAGCTTCCGAACCAGACCACGCCGGACGTGAAAGCCGTCTTCGGGCAGGACGACGTGCCGACCGCCAATGTCGATGTCGCTAACAACCAGAGCAAGGCGGACGTCTTTCACCGCAACTGGGAAGGCGAACTCACGAACGAGCATTCGTTCATCGTCGAGGGCGAGAATGCCGGCATCCGTGGCACGTTCGACAACTTCGTGGCGGGCGACGTCGTCCTGAAGAACTGCAACAAACTCCAGCCCGGCCTCCTGATGAAGAAGCTCGCTGAGCACGGGATTCCCACCGAGTAGGATTTTGAGCGATTTCGCATATCCGAAAACCTACGATGTCATCGTCATCGGGGCCGGGCATGCGGGCATCGATGCGGCCATGGCCTCGGCGCGCCTCGGCTGCCAGACGCTTCTTCTGACGCAGAATGCCGACACGGTGGGGCAGATGTCCTGCAACCCGGCGATTGGCGGGCTGGCCAAGGGACACATGGTTCGCGAGATCGATGCGCTCGGTGGAGCCATGGGGCTCAATGCCGACGCCACGGGCATACAGTTCCGCATGCTGAATGCCACGAAGGGCCCCAGCGTGCGGGCTCCGCGTGTCCAGTGCGACAAAAAAGCCTATCAGTTCCGCATGAAGGCCCTGCTGGAGGCCGAGCCGAACATCGATCTTAAGCAGGGAAATGTCACCCACCTCGTCGTGGACGGCGACACCGCCTGCGGCATCGAAACCAACCTCGGCCTCCTGTTCCGAGGGCGCTCGGTCATCGTGACCACCGGCACGTTCATGCGCGGTCTCCTCCACGTCGGACGGCGGAATGAAACCGGCGGACGCCTCGGCGACTCGGTCTCCACGTTCAGCGACTGCCTTCGCGAGCTCGGATTCGAGGTCGGGCGCTTCAAAACCGGAACTCCTTGCCGCCTGCTCGCCAAGAGCATCAATTTTTCGAAATGCGAATCCCAACCCGGCGACGAGCCTCCGCCGGTTTTCAGCTACCTTGCGGATACCATCCGGCGGGGTCCGGACGACATTTTTACACTCAACGAGTGGCGCGACGGGGCCTTTCAAGCGCGCCAGATCCCCTGCTTCATCACTTACACCAACGAGAGGACTCACGAGATTATCCGCTCAAATCTCGACAAGTCTCCGCTCTACGCCGGAGTGATCGAGGGCATCGGCCCTCGGTATTGCCCGAGCATCGAGGACAAGGTCGTCAAATTTTCCGAGAAGCCCCAGCACCAGATTTTTCTGGAACCCGAGGGACGCCACACCGGCGAGTTCTACGTCAACGGTGTCTCGACCAGCCTCCCGTTTGAGGTGCAATACGAGTTCATCCGCAGCGTGTCAGGCCTCGAAAATGCCGAGATCCTTCGTCCCGGCTACGCAGTCGAATACGACTACTGCCCGCCCACACAGCTTCACACCACGCTTGAAACCAAGCGGATCTCCGGACTGTATTTTGCGGGACAGATCAACGGGACTTCGGGCTACGAAGAGGCGGCCGCCCAAGGCCTCATCGCCGGGGCAAATGCTGCGCTGAAGGTGCTTGGCCGCCCCGCCTTCACTCTTGCCCGCCACGAGGCCTACATCGGCGTGCTCCTCGATGACCTCGTGACGCGCGGAACCCCCGAGCCCTACCGCATGTTCACCAGCCGCGCGGAATACCGGCTCCTCCTCCGCCAGGACAATGCCGACCTCCGCCTCACCGGCAAAGCCATCGCCGCAGGTCTGGTCCAGGGCGAACGCCAGGCCCGGTTCAAGCAAAAATCCGCCGATGTCGCGACCCTGCGCTCGCGTCTCCGCGAATTCAAAATTGAGTCGCTTCCGCTCGAGCGCTGGCTCAAACGCGCTGAAAATTCCTGGACGAATCTCCCTCCGGATCTCCAGAGCTCCTTCCCGCAGGATGTCTGGGTGCAGGTCGAGACCGATCTTAAATACGAGGGCTATCTTCGCAGACAGGAGGATCAAATCGCGCGCGCCGAGCGACACGAAGGCAAGCCAATCCCCGAGTGGGTGGACTACACCGCCATCAATGGCCTGCGAACCGAGGCCGTCCAAAAGCTCACAAAAATCCGCCCGGAAACCCTCGGCCAGGCTGCACGTGTGAGTGGGGTTACCCCGGCTGATGTTGCCCTTCTCGGGGTCTGGTTGGCCAGAGGCGAAGGATGAAGCTCGGGATGACTTTCCGCTTCGCGCATGCCATCGTCACCCGCATGAATTCAAGACCTCATCGCAATGCGGGGTGGGCCTCTGCCTGCTGCTTCCTCATTTTGGTCATCGGGCCGTCAGCGGGCTGGGCCAAGGAACCACCCTCCGCAGAGGGCTACTCAGCTCAAATTCAAATTGAGCCGCTTCTCCGCTCAACCAAGACCGCCTCTGGGGCTCCGATGACCTATCCGTCCACCGACAAGCCGCAAGTGACCGCTCTGCGGGTCACCATCCCGCCCGGAGCCTCAACGGGTTGGCATGAGCATCCCTTTCCCTGTTATGCCTACATCCTCTCGGGAGTGCTCACTGTGGAGTTCCCGAAAGGTGAGCCGCAAGTGCTTCATCCCGGGGAGGCTCTCGTCGAGGTCGTCAACACCCCTCACAACGGCATCAACCGCGGCACCGAACCCGTCGAGCTCGTCATGTTTGCCACCGGCGAAGTCGGCAAGCCGATCACCATCCGATTGCCGTCTCCTCTCGCGAGCCCGCAATAAGGTCGGCGCTTCTGTAGAGATGATCCTCCGCGAATTGTCGCGAGGCTGCTGTGCCGGTGATTCAAGGGTTTTCTCTGGCCCGTTTTCTGCTTAGCCTGCCCGTTTATGAATCCGACGTGCATTCACGGCGAGGCCTCCTGGCCTATTGCAAACAACCGGGTTTCCGCCCACGTCTCCCGTGCTGGCGGGCACTTGGGGCTGCTTCCGAAAGGGTTTGACGAGGTGAGGGAGATCCGACCGACCCCGCGTGGCATCCGATTGACATCCTCCGGAGCGGTAGTGGATGTCCCGCTCGACACGGGCTTTCTTTATGGGAATGAAAAATAGCGACGCCAGTTCAACGGTGGAACGTCGGGGCCTCGCGCTGCACTGGCAGATCGTCATTGCTTTGGTTCTTGCCGTGGTGGCAGGGCTGACCCTGCCGGCCAAGGTCGGTGGATTCGAGCCCATGGGATTCCTGGCCTTTTTTGGACGCCTTTTCCTCCAGGCCCTCCAGATGCTCGTTGTGCCTCTCATCGTTTCTGCCGTCATCTCCGCGATTGCCAAGTTGGGTGGCGAGCATGCACTGGGCCGCCTCGGACTCAAAACAATCGCGTTTTACCTCGGCAGCACCGCTCTGGCGGTCGTGATCGGACTGACAGTTTCGAACGCCCTGCAACCCGGTCGAGTCCCGCCGGATGTCTCAAAGGCGATGATTTCCGCCGCAAAGGTTTCGGCGCCCGAGGTAGCTGAAAAAATTGCCGATAAAGGAGCCGGGGACATTCTCGGGATCCTGGCACGAATGGTTCCGCCGAATGTTATCGATGCCGCCACCCGGAATTCCGACATGCTGGCCCTCATCACGTTCAGCATCCTCTTCGGGTATTTCATCACCCGGCTCGCCGACGGTCGGCGCGAGGTCTTCGCGGGTTGGTGGGAGAATTTTTATGATGTGATGGTTGCCATGGCGACATGGATCATCCGCTTCACCCCCTACGGGGTTTTTGCCTTGGTGGCCCCGACGATTGCCAAAACCGGAACGGAGGCCTTTCTTCCCCTTGCCAAGTTTTTCTTCGGGGTCGTCCTCGCTCTCGGGCTCCATCTGTTTGTGGCCCTGCCTCTGGTGCTGCTGGCGTTCGGCTTGTCGCCGGCGCGGCATTTCCGCATGGTGGCACCCGCCCTGCTGACCGCCTTCTCTACGGCCTCCTCCGCTGCCACCCTTCCGCTCACCATGGGGTGCCTGGAAAAGGGCGGAGTCCCCCGTAGGATCTGCGGGTTCACGCTTCCCTTGGGCGCCACCGTGAACATGGATGGCACCGCGCTCTACGAGTGTGCCGTCGTCCTCTTCATCGCCCAGATCTACGGAGTGGAACTTTCGTTAGCCGCACAGCTGAGCGTCGTCGTGCTCGCGCTCCTTACCTCCATCGGCGTCGCCGGCATCCCGGCCGCCAGCATGGTCGCCATCGTCGTCATCCTTGGGGCCGTCGGTCTGCCGGCTGAGGCCATCGGAATCGTCCTCGCCGTGGACCGCTTGCTCGACATGTGCCGGACTTCAGTCAACGTCTTCAGCGATACCGTCGCCGCCGCCGTCATCGCAAAGACCGAAGAATCTCGGGCAAACGCATGAAAACCCGTATTATCGATTTATGATGACTTGGATCTTACTTATTGGTGTGCCGCTATTGATCGGCCTGTGGGCGCAGTCGCGCGTTTCGAGTGCTTTCGGCAAGTGGAAGCAGGTGCGCGCGGCATCAAATATCACCGGAGCCGAGGCGGCGCAGCGGATCCTTGCTGCGGCGAGGATCCGGGATGTCGAGGTTGTGGCGATCCGGGATGCGCTGGGCGACCACTATGACCCCACGCACAAGCGGCTCTGCCTGTCGCCGGAGGTTTACAGCACGCCGTCGGTGGCGGCGCTGGGGATTGCGGCGCACGAGTGCGGCCATGCGATCCAGCATTCCAAAGCCTATGGGCCGTTAAAGTGGCGGATGCTTGCGGTTCCTGCGACGCAGTTTGCATCGCAAATCCTTCCGATCATCTTCATCGCCGGTTTCTTCTTTCATGCCTTCCACCTGATCATTGCAGCCATCGTCTGCTTTTTCGTGCTCGTGTTGTTTAATTTGATCACGCTGCCGGTCGAGTTCGACGCCTCGCGGCGGGCAAAAGTGATCTTGCAGCAGATGGGGATGGTGCAGGCGGGCGAGGAGGCGCGCGGTGTCAACGCGGTGCTGGATGCCGCTGCGCTAACTTACGTGGCGGCCTTTGTCGCCGCCCTTGGCCAACTCCTGTTCTTCGTGCTACAGGCCACACGCTCCCGCTGATGCGTCCTCCGGTCGTTCTGACAGTTGCGGGGTCGGACAACTCGTGCGGGGCCGGCTTGCAGGCGGACCTGAAAACGATCACGGCGCTGGGCGGTTATGCGCAGACGGCGGCGACGTGCGTCGTCGCCGAGGTTCCGGGGCGGGTGAGCTCGATCCAGGCGATGAGACCGGAGATCGTCGCCGAACAGATCCGCCTGAGCTTGGAAGCTTTTCCCGTGCGCGCGGCGAAGACCGGGATGCTTTTTTCCACGGCGATCATCCGTGCGGTCGTAGCGGCGTTTGACGAGCAGCCCCGCTGGCCACTCGTTGTCGTCGACCCCGTGATGGTGTCCTCCAGCGGCGATCCTCTTCTCAGAAGTGGGGCGATCTCGGCCTACAGGAGGCTTTGTTTTCCGAAGGCGGCGTTGGTCACCCCCAACCTCGATGAATTGCGGATTCTCGCCCGGCAGCCTTGCGCAAATCTTGTGCAGATGCGCGCGGCCGGAGAACGTCTCGTTGCGGAATATGGTGTCCCCTTCCTGCTGAAAGGAGGACACCTGAAAGCAAGCGTGGCTGTCGATCTGCTGGTCACCCCCGACGGATGCGAAGCCTTTGAGGCTCCCTTTGTGCGGGGAGCCGAAACGCACGGGACCGGGTGCACCTACTCTGCAGCGGTTGCCACGGGGCTGGCCTGCGGCCTGACGCTGCGGGAGGCTGTCGCGCAGGCGAAGGCGTATATCACCGCCGCAATCCAAAGGCGGCATCGCTGGGGGAAAACAGCCGCACTGAATCACAATCCAAACCGCATGGGGTGACAAAAAAAGCCGGGCCGCCGGGTTCTTCCCAGCGGCCGCGGCTTCTTCTCAGTGCTTGGTGCTTAGTGCTAGATCGCTGAAACGTGACCCGAGACGAGCTTGGTCATCTCGAACATGCTGACCTGCTTCTTGCCGCCGAAGACGACCTTAAGCGCGTCATCCGCGTTAATCATCGTCTTTTTGGCGGGATCCTGAAGTCCGTTCTTCTTGATGTATTCCCAGAGCTTCTTGGTCATTTCGCTACGGGGAAGTGGCTTCGAGCCAACGATGGCGGCGAGGGCCGCATCAGGCTGAACGGGTTTCATGAGTGCAGGGTTTGCTTTGCGTTTTGTAGTAGGCATAGGTGTTTATTGTTGGGTCTGCCGGGGAAGACTTAGTCGTGTCTATACAGAGGGATGCCAAAGGAGTAAAGCAATCTATCCGTCTGATTTTGCCACCCATTCGAACGTTCCATCCGGGTTGGCGACCTCAATAAGCTCGCCTTTGAATGCGCGTTTTTGCCAGAGGGCGGCTTGGGCGGACTGGATGTCATCGAGGTTGCGCTTCTCCTTTTCCGCGAGAGCCTTCATGAGCACCATGCGATCGGCGTTCTCCTCGGCGACTGTTTTTCTGACATAATCCCCCGCATCACCTTCGGTATCCAGGCGGACGGAGAGCAGCCCATCGCGGCCTTCGCCGACGAGGCGTGAGTTCTTGAAATTCTGGATATCGGCCATGCGGTTGCGGCGTCGGACTTCCGCGCTGTCGGACGAACTGAAAGGAGCGGCCGACTTCGACGTGGTTTCCTTGGTGTGTTGATACACATCGAGCCGCATGGCGATATCCACCTTGATCGGTTCCGACGTCGCAAGGTTGACTGTGGGAGCGGAGCATCCGGCGAGGAGCACGGCGGCGGTGGCGAGGAGAATTCTCATGGTTTGTCTGCCCAGCGGGCCGGGCCTGAATCGTCCGCGTGGAGCACGACATCGAACTTGCGCGATCCAAGCGGACCTTGCAACTCCAACCCGAAGACTCCCTGGCCGGCAGCAAACCAGAACTGACCGTCCGCCTTGTCGTAGTCGAAATCGCGCAGGGCCTCGAGCGCGATGCGCGTGCTACTTTTTTTCAGGAGGTTCCATGTGTCGGGGATGTTGGCCAGAAAGTCGTCGAGCTTTCCGATCGTCATCCGACCGGGTTTGGTCGGGTTGAAGCTGCCCTTGACCCGCTGGATGTTGCGGCCGAAGGCGTCCATCTGCAGCTTGAAATCCAGCGGACCGGTGAGGCGGAAATTTTGCGGCGAGAGGATCTCGGTGAACTGGCGGAGGCTGACGCCCTCGCCGGAGAGCCAGCCGATCCACGGGGACCCGTCTTCAAACAGGAAGCTGAACCCGCCCGAGACGTAGCCGCGATAGAGGCGTCCGCCAAAGGCCCCGTTGATGCCGGAGATGTCGAACGTGGCGGACACCCAGGCGTCCGACGCCTCGAACTGCCGCCAGCGAAGCGTGTCGAAGAAGACCTTCCCGACCAGGTTGTTCTCATTTTTTTCCGGTGGGTAGGCAAATTGGAGGTCGCCCTCGCGGGAGTCGAGGGCCAGTTGGTAATCGGGGAATTCGTATCGTTGTTTTGGAATCTCAAACACGGTCTGCAGGTGGAGGGATGCGAGGTTGTCGAGCGAGATGTTACTGGCCGTGGCGCGAAAGTTCAGCGGCAGGCCGTATTTGACGCGTCCACCGCTTCCGACGAGCAGGCGCCCGTATTCGACCTTGAGGGAGGAGATCCTCCATCCGGGCTCTTCGGCTGGGGCCTTCGCCCCGGGGGCGGACTTTGTGGCGTCCGCCAGACGCTTCTGGGTGTCGTCCATATACCAGAAGAGGTCCTTTCCGACAAAAACCGAGGGGTTGAGGATGGCGACCTCGGCGAGTTCCTTGCGGAGGAGGCCGCCGAGGGTGAAGCGCAGGAACACCCGGCGCATGGTCAGGACCTTGACGAATGGGTCGTAGGGGGAGAGAATCTCGACGTCGGCGATCTCGATGGTTTGAAGCTCCCCGCCAAGGGAGGTGGCCAGCTCGGCCGGCGAGAGGTTCTTGAGGCGTGTGTTAATGAGGAACGAGATATCCGCGGCGGTCTCGCGGGCGTCCTCCAGTCGGGCCCGCACGCCGGCAATTTCCACGAGCCCGATTTGCCATGAGACGGGGGCGGAGGAGGCCGGAGCCGGCGGGCCGCTCATGAGCCTGACAAGGGCGTCGCCCAGAAGCAATTGGCCGCCGGAAATCGAAAGCGAGGCGAGGTTCCGTCCGGAAACCATTTCGTTCAGAGTGCCCCGGATGCGGATGACATCGAGCGAGAGGAAGGGAGTTGGGAGGCCGGGCAGGCTGGCATTGAGATCCCATAGCGTGAGGGCGAGCGGGGCATCGGGCCCGGGAGCCTTCCAGTCGAACGCCCCTTTGAACGTCACATCCGGCACATTCTCCCCAAACCCCTTCACCGAGATTTCCGCGTAGTCACAAACAATCCGGCGCACCGGCCAATCGGCCGCGGGAGCCGGAGGGGGAGTTTGACCTCCTTTTGAAAAGGATTTCAGAAGATCGGGGGCGATGGTGATCTGCGGGTTGACAAGGCGGACTTCTCCAAGCCGGCGATGTCGGAGATCATCGAAGGAGAACTCGATGCTTCCGCTGTCGAGGCGAAGCCACTCCGCGCCCGTGCGGCGGTCGCGCAGCACGAAGTTTTCGATGACAAGTTTCCGGGGTCCATCGAACGTGACGTCCGAGATATCGATGCTCACGGCGGGGAGCGCACGATGGACCGCCCACCGGGTGATGCGGGTGAGGTGCTGGGTCAGCGTGATGGCGCCGGCCCCGGCGAATAGCGCGAGGGCAAGGACGACCAAGGCCAGGCGTTTCAGCCAGGTCCGCCGGCGCGGAGTATTCTGAGGGTCAGGATCGGACAAGAGAATCAAGCAGGGTTCCTGCGACAAAGGCCACACCCACCACGGCGTTGGCTTGAAAAAAAGCGCGGATGAAGGCGGCGACGACGCCGCGCCGCGCCTCGAGGTGTTCGTAAACCAAGGCTGCCAGGACCACGGTCAGCGATCCGAGATAGGCTGCTCCGAGGCCAGCCGCGAGCCCGAAGGCGACCAGTCCGAGGAAGGCTGCTCCGTGAAGCCACATGGCCAGAGACATCGCCCCGGGCACACCGAGCCGCACCACCATGGACCGCAGCCCCTCCCTCCGGTCTACCTCGTAATCCTGCGTGGCATAGATCAAATCAAACCCGGCCACCCAGAGCAGCACCGCCGCCGCCAGCACAAGAGGGGGCAGCGCAAATGCAC
>JBGSJQ010000041.1:0-4088 GCA_041741775.1 Terrimicrobiaceae bacterium
GGACTGGTTGTGAGCTTGCGGGAAGACGGTCGCGCCGGGGGCGATGAGGCCGCAAATGGCCTCGTCGAGCATGATGGCAGGGATGCCACCGGGGGCATTGGCGCGCAGGTAGGCCTGGGCTTGGCCGACGTTGTCCACCGCTTGGGCAATGCTCGTTTCACCGTCGTCCTGGAGGCAGATCAGCCAGCCGATGCCGTTGGCGAGTTGAGCTTGGGCCTTGCTCTCGGAAAATTTCCGGAACTCGCTGAGAGAGTTCATGAAGACGCAGGAAAGCTGCGCGGCCTTTTGTTCGAGCGTGAGTGAGTCGAGGTGGGATTGGATGTTCATAAGAGTATGTATTTCAGAATGAAAAGAATTCCGGAATCTTGAGTAGCAGTCGTCCTTCGTTCATCGGCAGAGCGAAGCCGTCGGGAAGAACGCGGTTTAAGGTTTCGCCGCTGGGCCAGACCTCCACGGTGCTTACGGAGGAGGCCAATTTCAGAATTTGTCCACCGAAACCGAGGCGCTCAGAAATGATGTCCGCGTGGAGGGCGCGGCGTTCGGGTAGGTAGTGCAAAAGAGTGAGGTGCAGATCGTTTCCTTTGCGCAGCGGATAAAGGCGCACGGTGCTCTTCAGGCCGTGACCGTAGCGCGACGGGCCGATGAGGTGTTCGACTGCCGCTTGGAAAGCCCGCGCCACCGCGAGGTTGGCGCATTTGCGGTATTCGGAGAAAATCGGATCGGCAAAGGCCACCCAACGCTCATCGGCAACGATGGCGGGCTCGCCGGTGGTTTCCGACTGGGGTGGCGCTTGAAAATGCGAGCAAAAGCGCAGGTCACTTCGTTGGAAATAAGGGGCGACACGGTCTGCCCAGACTTGAAGCTCTCCACGATAACGAAGACGCAAGCCCCGATCATAAACCACGCGATCATCGCTGCCGAGCGTGGAAGCGATCGGGTTGCCGGGTTTCGCACGCCAATAAGCCGGTGCAAAGGCCGCTTCGCCATCAGATTCGAGGTTCTGAAAAATTCCCCAACCTTTGCCCTGCTTGTCGAAGAGGGCACTCCCGGCGGCGATGATTTTGCCGCCAGCCTTGGCAAACGCGGTGATCTTGCTCTGCAAAGTATCCGTGAGTCGCGTGCCTTCGCCAATCAAGATCAGGTCGTAGGCGGCCAAGTCGTCCGCCTCGTTGACGATGGCGCAGTCGTAATGGTTTCCTTGGCAAAGCGCCACCAGACCTTCCTCGACCAGGGTGGAAAATTGTTCGTTGGATTCCGGGTCATGGGGACAGATAATCGCGACCTGTGGGCACGGATCCGCCCCGTCATAAAATGGCTCCGCTTCTGCGCATTGGGCAAAAACGCCGCCGATAAGTTGATAAGCCCCTTCGTCCAGATGGCCGCGTGGATGCAGTTGGTCGCCGACGGAATTGGCGCCGCCCATGGCCTGGGTGCGGAAACATTCATACTCCAAGGCGGGGACAGGTTTAATGCCGCCGAAGTCGCCCCACATTTTTTGAAAGCGTCCGGTCATCCCCAGCCACGGGGCGCGAGAGCGCAGGTTGCGGGCGACGCGCGGGAAGTGGGCGTAGTTCCACATACCGGCGGGCAAGGATTCGATTTCAAAGTGGGTCTGGTGATCCGCCCGTGCCAGCACGCCAAGGTCGGCCCGCGAGTAAAGCCGGTTTTCGCTGTTGTAAAAAATCGAGGCTTTGGGAGCCAGGCCTTGGATGAGCGGCGTAAACCGCGCTGCGAAGGCGGCCTGCGCGGCGGTTTCGAAGCGGGCATGGGTCAAGTGATCGTGTCCCATCAAACCGTGCTTCTCGCGAAAAGCGATGGCGTGATCACTCCAATCGGCCCGCGCATGGACGACCAACATATCAATGAATAATCCGTCGCAATCGTAGCGCTCCAGCACTTCGCGCAGATGAGCTTCAAAATAATCCTGATAGTCGGGGTGCAGGAAATTGAGCCAGCGGTAGCGGCCCGGGTCTTTGGAGATTCCATCGCTGGCACCGGCGTTTTGGGCAATGCTGCCATCGTCGCAAAGTTGCATCCACTCGGGCATTTTCTGCGCCAGATTTTCCTCCCATCCGATGATGGTGTAGATGGGGGCACGGATACCTTCAGAATGCAGCGCCTCGATCAACTCGCCTGTGAGGTCGCGCCCGTTCAGGGCTGGATGCGGATCAACCACCTTCGAGGGATAATATCCCATGCCGTGCACGCACTTGGCGAAAACAATAACGCTGTTTACATGCGCCGCTTTGAAACGCTTGGCCAAGGCGCGGGCATCGAAGTCGGCGGCCAGATCGCGAATGTAGGGGGAGTTGTGGAAATCGAGGTGAACCTGACGGTATTTCCCGCAAAAGGGGTCGATTGAGTTCGTGTGCGGGTTGAGATTCATACGATCAGTCCTTCCAAAAGCCTAGGTGCGTCAGCACGGCTCCGGCGATGAGTTCGTTGCCGAGGGGGTTGTAGTGAACGCCGCTGGAATAGACGGTGTGGTCTTTCCATTTACGGGCGAGGGCCTCGGTGCGCGGGAGCAGGTAGGGACCGACGTCGATCTGGAAGCCGCCGTGGGATTCAACGACTTCTTTCGCGGCTGCCCAGTAGGGGGCGCAACGTTCTAGGATGGCGCGCGTTTCTGTATCCACATTGGGACAGGGCGGGAAGCCGCTGACGTGGATGAGGGTGCGGCAACCGGCCTTGGTGAGCTGGTCGCACCAGGCGGCGAATTGCTCGCGGAAGGTCTCGACCGGCACGTTCATGATGGCGTCGTTGGTGCCGATGGTGAGCAGCGCAACGGTCGGCTTGAACGCGGTGGCGGCGGCCGTCCGCGCCAGCATGGTTTTGGCGGAGCTGCCGCCGACGGCGAGGTTGCGGAATTCGAGATTGAGCTCGGCGCGATGCGTGAAGAGCCATTCGTCCACGCGGTGTGCCCAGGTTTTGTCCCAGCCCATCTGGCGGCCGTAGTTGTTTTTCAGTCCGTCGGTGAGGCTGTCACCTTCGAACAGGACACGGTCGTTGAGGCGAAAAGGTTGTTCGTTCGCGGACAATGAGCTGGAGCCAACGGCTAGGAGAGATGCAGTCATGATATGCAGGATGATTTTCTGTAAGAACATGAGCAGGTTAGGGGGTAATTGTTATCTGCTTTTTTTAGTCAGTTCTGAAACGGCCGACTGATTGACGCGCGGGATGACGACGACACCGATCGATGCGGGCGGGAGCGAGATGACCAGGTTGCGTTGGTCCCACGCGAGGGAGCGTAGCTGGCGGGTCAGGCCCCCGATGCTCCTGATGATGGCGGCGGGAGTGCCGGTGAGTTCGTGAAAGGCGGCAGTGCCGGTGTCGGCGGCGGATGCAGGCAGGTTAAGGGTGAGCGTGATGGGCTCGGTGCGGTGACGGTTGAGGACGTGAACATACCAGGCGCGGTCGTCGGCAGAGACGAGGGCGTCGATCTGCGCAACGTGCTTGGCGGCGGGCCACCACGTGGTGAGGTTGGGGGAGGGACCGAGGTCGGGGACATCGGAGAGTGTGCTGGCGATAACGCGGTCGCCGTGGTGCTCGGCGTGCAGGCGCACGGCTTCGCCTTGTGGATTGTAGCCGACGGCGCCCTCTTTGGTGACGCGCACGCTGGTGATGCCCCAGGTGGTGCCGAGCATGAGGGACTGGGTGGCGAGAGTGATCTGCGGGTGGCGCATCATTCCGTGGAGGAAACCGGCGGCACCGAGCGCGGCCGGGACGCCTTCCATGAAGTCGGCTTGGGGGAAGTTTTTGGACCAAGCCCAACCGTTCCAATTCCACTCGGTGACGGCGACGCGGTAGCCGAGGGCGCTGATGTCGTCGTAGATGTTGCGGTCGGCCACGTTTTGTCCGTTGGCGTCGAAGCGACCGAGTGTGGAGACTGCGGCGAGCCAGATCTCATCGGGCGAGAGGTCGGCGTGGTCGGTTTTTTGTCCTTCACGCTCGACGGAAAAGAGGCCCATCGGCGCGTAGGCGTGGGCGGCGAGCATTTGGTAACGGGAGCGGATATCGGGATGATCCACGGCGGCGCGCCAGACGGCGGCGGCATTGTTTTCGAGTCCGCCACCGTCGAGCGGGCGGGG
>JBGSJQ010000042.1:0-31863 GCA_041741775.1 Terrimicrobiaceae bacterium
GTTGGCGAGGCCGAGGTAGTCATTCGACGAAAAATTGACGAGTTGATTTCCGGAGATCGAGACCTCTGCCGCCTGTGGCGAGTCCAGCGTGCGGAGGGTTCGCAGGAGGCCGGCCTGCGAGGCGGACTCCAGCGATCCGGCGAGAAACTTGTCCCAATCCGCACTCACGCCTCAGCGATGATGGCGTGCATTTCCCGAACGGCCTCCGCCATGCCGACGGCGACGGCGCGAGAGACGATGGCATGGCCGATATTGAGTTCCTCGAGCCCGGGGATGTCGAGGATGGCCGCCGTGTTTGTGTAGTTGAGGCCGTGTCCGGCATTGACCTGGAGGCCCGCCTCGCCGGCGAGGGTGGCGGCGTGGACGAGGCGGCGGATCTCGCCCTTTGCTTCACGATCGTTGGCCTCCGCGTAAGCCCCGGTGTGAAGCTCAACGGCATCCGCCTGGAGGTCGGCAGCGGCGGCAACCTGCTCTTCATCCGGGTCAATAAAAAGGCTGACGCGGATGCCGCGTCCTTGAAGGCGGGCGACCACCGGGCGGAGGGTTTCGAGTTTTCCGGCACAGTCGAGGCCGCCTTCCGTGGTGACCTCGCGGCGGTTCTCCGGCACGAGGCAGACGTCCTCGGGAATGATCTCCAGGGCAATGCGGAGGATTTCCTGCGAGACGCCCATCTCCAGGTTGAGCTTGGTTTTTACGGTTTCGCGGAGGCGGATGATATCGCGGTCCTGAATGTGGCGGCGGTCTTCGCGCAGGTGGGCGGTGATGCCCGAAGCGCCGGCTTTTTCAGCAACGAGAGCGGCGGCGACGGGGTCGGGTTCGGCGTTTCGGGAATCGGGGGACTCGCGGTAGCGGGCCTGCCGGAGGGTGGCCACGTGATCGATATTGACTCCAAGAGTGGGCATAGGGATTAGAGATATTCGCGCCGGACGCGCCGCGCCGCAAGCACGGCGTCACGGAGAGAGGAAATTCCATCCCGGAGCGGTCGCAGCTTCGACCCCGGAGCATCCGACCACTCAACCGGCATCTCCTTGATCCGAAACCCCAGGACCTCGGCCAGCGCGAGCGCCTCCACGTCGAAGCCGAAGCCGGTCTGTTGCAGCCGGGAAAAAACCGCGTGTGCCGCTTCCCGCCGGAACGCCTTGAACCCGCACTGCGTGTCGGAAAACCGCGTGACTCCGGCCAGGCGAAGGGCCCGGTTGAACAGGCGTCCGGCGGCTTCGCGGGAAATTGGCTGCCGCACGGCGATCACGCTGCGGGGGTGCCGGCGGCTCCCCATGAGGATGTCGGCCCCATCCGTGGCCCCCAGGAATTCCCCGACGCAGCGCAGTGGGACGCTCAGGTCGGCATCCATGAAAAATATCCATTCGCCCCTCGCGAGGAGCATGCCGGTTTTGACGGCGTGGCCTTTCCCGTGCGCGGAGGGGTTTGTGAGGATCCGGAACCTGAGGTCGCCATCGGCCGCGGCTGTTGCGACGGCTTCGGTGTCATCTTCCCCTGGCTCGATCACCACGAGAAATTCCCATGGCTCGTGCGGAAATGTCTGCCGGATTCCGGCGATGGTGCCCGGCAGGCGGAGGGCTTCATTCCTTGCGGGGATGACAATACTGATGCGCGGGGCTTGATCCGGGATGCTCACTCAGCATATCCCAAGCGTGTGTTTGCACGTCTGTCAAAACTCCCTTGGGTGGAAATTGCGATTCTTCTCGTGGCGATCTTTCTGCGCACGTGGCTGATTGAGATCAAGCCGCCCCATTTTGATGAGGGTGTCAACGGGTGGTTTGCCGACCAGATGACAGCCAACGGCTACTACCATTACGATCCGACGAACTACCATGGGCCGCTGCACTTTTACGCGGTGTTCCTGTCGCAGACGCTGCTCGGCCGGCATCTTTGGGTGCTTCGACTCCCGGCCATTGTGGCCAGCCTGCTGTGCGTCGTGGCCCTCCTGCAATTCCGCCGCTTTTTCGGGCGTCCGGCGGTCCTGATGGCGGCCGCTGCGATGGCCCTCTCGCCGGCATTCACATTTTACGGAAGGTATTCGATTCATGAATCCTGGCAGGTCCTCTTCAGTATTCTTTTCCTTCGAGGTGTCCTTGGGCTTTGGGAAGCAGGAGACCGGCGTTCGTTGTTTTTCGTCATCCTGTCCGCCGCCGGGATGGTGCTGACAAAAGAGACGTATATTTTGCATATTGGCTGTTTTTTGTTGGCCGGAGCGGTGCTTCTGGGATGGCAGCGGGTGGTGCCTTCGCGGCCTGCGCTGTCGTGGGCACGGCGATGCTGGACGAAAGACGACGCGATCCTGGCGTCCGGGATCGCGGTGCTGTTGATCCTCTTTTTTTACTCGGGGAATTTTCTGGATTTCTCCTCGCTCAAGGGGCTCTACCAGACATTTGGCGCGTGGTTCCAGACCGGGGTGGACGCGGGCGGCCATGAGAAGACCTCCTATGCCATCGGCCCGGTGAACTACTATTGGGTTGCGCTGATGGCCCGCTACGAGTGGCCTGCGCTCATCGGGCTTGTGGCCTGCCTGCGCTACATGTCGCCCTCCGACGCGCGCCTGCGATACATCGCGATCATGGGAGGCGGCGTGCTTGTTGCGTATTCGCTCATTCCCTACAAGACTCCCTGGTGCATTATTTCGATCCTCTGGCCGTTTTACCTGATCCTTGGCGGTCTTTTTGCTGAGTTGGCCGGGCGGATCGGGAGGGTGGTCTGGTTGCCGGCTGCCGCGCTCGTCGCCGCATCGCTTGTCCCCGCGTGGTTGCTGAACTTCAAGAATTTCACCGACGACCGGGAGCCTTACGTCTATGTGCAGACGTATTCGGGAATCTACGATTTCACCAAGCCTTTGCTGCAGCTCGCGGAGAGCGACCCGCGCCGGTATGATATGACGGGCCTGATCCTTCTGGAAAGCTACTACCCCCTTCCCTGGATGCTCGGGGACTTCTCAAGGCTCGGCTACTACGGAAAAGACAATCAGCCAAGCAAATGGGACGCGGATTTTATTGCCGTGGAAACCAAGCGGGAAGGGGAGGTCGAGCCCCACTTGACCGGGCCCTACTACAAGCGCCGCTTCCACCTCCGCAGCGCGCAGGACGAATGCACAGCCTACTTTGCCGCTCCGCTCTTCCGGGAGCAGTTCGGCGGCGAGCCGGAATTTCAGCCAGCGAAGCCCTGACAGCGGAGTATTTCGTCAACGTCTCCGGCGGTCAGGAGGCGGCGGAGAGGGTGGCCACGGCCTCTTCAAGAGAGGCGACGTTCGAGACGGAAACGACAGGCATGCCTTTGCGGATGCGGCCGACGAGGCCGGCGATGACTCCGCCGGGGCCGAGTTCGATGAACTCGGTGATGTGGAGGTGTTCGGCGAGGTAGTCGATGCTTTGCGACCAGCAAACGCTTCCGGTGACCTGGTCGGCCAGGGTGCGCCGGATGTTCTCCTCATCCCCGACGGCGGTGGCATCGACATTGCAGACGACGGGCACGCGGGGGGGCTGCATGGGAGTTTCCTCCAGCGCCTGCTTGAGCGTCTGGTAGGCCGACTCCATGAGGCGCGAATGGAAGGCTCCGGCGACGGTGAGCTCGACCGCTTTCCGTGCGCCGTATTCCTTGGCCAGCGAGACCGCCAGAGCCACCTTGGAGGACTCGCCGGAGAGAACGATCTGTCCGGGCGAGTTGAGGTTGGCCACATCCACGTCCGCAGCAGAAGCCAGGTCGCGCACGCGGTCCTCGTCGCCGCCGATGATGGCCGCCATGCCTCCTTCGGTTGACTCGCAAGCTGCCTGCATGGCCCGGGCCCGCTTGTCCACAAGGCGCAGACCGGTCTCGAAATCAAATGTTCCCGCGGCGGCGTGCGCCGTAAACTCGCCCAGCGACAGACCAGCCGCTGCATGGAATTCCAGATTGGGCAGCTTCTCCCTCAGAACAGCCAGGCAGGCCAGCCCGTGAACGTAGAGTGCAGGCTGGCAGACAGAGGTCTTTGTCAACTCCTCCGCCGGACCATCAAACATGATCGCCGAGAGCGGGTAGCCAAGGATGCCATCCGCCTGGCGGAACAGGGCGGCAGCGGTGGAAAATTCGGCGCAGAGATCCTTGCCCATGCCCACCGACTGGGCACCCTGACCGGAGAAGAGGAGAGCTGTTTTTTTGTGCATAAAGAAATGTCGGGACGAACTTTTTGGCCGCACCGATTGGGAGATCATGCCTCAGGTTGAGGCTTTCCCGCAAGCCCCAAAGCCGACGGCAAGCCCGGGAGAAAAGACGCCCGCATTCACTCAAGCCAGATGGTTTCGGGCCTGCACGTTTTCGCTGCCGCATGTTCTCGCTTGACCTTTTTCGGTGCTTGCTTCATCCCATTTCCTTCGCTTGCGCCTGATCTGCAAGGGGAAGCTTGACCTGAACATGATTTTTTGCCGCCTGAAACCGCCCTTTCGCCTGCTTGCGCTGGCGATCATCCTTGCCGTGCCTGCCGCCGTGACCGGGCAGGCTCCTCAGTCCTCCCAAGGGCCGATCGTGCGGGACATTGTTGTTGAAAATGTCGGGGCACCGAGCATTTCCAAAGAGCGCGTGATCGCAAACCTCGCGACGAAAGTCGGCCAGCCTTACAGCGAGCGCGCCGCCGAGCAGGACATCCGGGCCCTCTACGCGACAGGCGGCGTTTCCAACGTGCGCCTGTTTGCCGAACCGCTTGGCGACGGGGTGAAGGTCACCGTTTTGCTCCAAGGGCGCCCGGTCATTGAGGAAATCATCATTGAGGGAGCGGGGCAGATTCCGCTGAACCGCGTGCGGCGCGAGACGAGCATCAAGGTCGGCGATGTCGTGAGCGAAGATAAAATCGAAGACGACCGCCAGAAGATCATCAAGCTCTACGAGGACAAGAATTACTCCGAGGTGGACGTGACCTACCGGATTCAGGAAATCCCGGGCAACAACCGGGCCCGGGTGATTTTTTCCATCACCGAGGGGCCCAAGCTGGTCGTCAAGCGCATCACGTTTGTCGGCAATGAATCGATCCTTGCGAAGGACCTCCGCAAAGTCATGAAGACGAAACCGGAGGACATCCTCTCCTTCTTTACGAAGAGCGGGAGGCTGCTGCCAGCGCAGGTCGAAGAGGATCGGGTGGCCATCCGGACGCTTTACCAGAACCGCGGGTTCGCCGACGTGGACGTGTCCGACATCCAGACGCAGCCCATTGGCAATGATGGCGTCGAGGTGATTGTGACCGTGGTGGAGGGCGTCCAGTATCGTGTGAACTCCGTGAAACTGGAGGGCGCGAATGTGCTCACGCAAGATGAATTGTTGGGGCGCATGAAAATGCTTGGCGGGCAGCTTTTCACACCTAAGGGCATGGGGGATGACCTGAAGGCCCTGCGGGATTTCTACGGCACGAGGGGTTACGTGGACATGGTGGCGATGCCTGAGGTGCTCCCGGCCGGAGACGGAGCCGTCGATGTGACCTACCGCCTCGACGAGGGGGTGCAGTCCTACGTGAATCTGGTGAATATCCAGGGCAACACCCGCACGCAGGACCGGGTCATCCGCCGGGAGCTGGCCGTCAAACCGGGCGATGTTTTTGACACGACCTTGGTTGACGTGAGCAAGAAGCGCCTTGAGAACCTGAACTATTTTTCGCGGGTTGAGATGCCCGCCAGCGACACGATCGTCCCCGGGCGCAAGGATCTGAATGTGATCGTCGAGGAGAAGCGGACGGGCTCGTTCAACTTCGGCGTCGGATTCAGCACGATCGACAGCCTGCTGGGATTCGCCGAGCTTCAGCAGTCGAACTTCGACATTTTGAACTGGCCGAACTTCACCGGCGGCGGGCAGCGCTTCCGGATCCGCGGGCAATACGGCTTGCAGCGAAGCGACTTTGTTGTCTCGCTGACCGAGCCGTGGTTCCTGGGATACAAGCTCTCGGTTGGCGTGGAAGGGTATTACCGTAATGCGAACTTCCTCTCCGCGGTTTACAATCAGGAGAACTACGGCGCCGCCTTTCAGGCCCGCAAACAAGTCTGGCGGGCCCTTTCGGCCCGGGGCGAATACCGGATCGAAAACATCCGCATCTACGATGTGGGAGACACGGATCAGAACGGCTACTTCTTTCCAAACGGCTTTAATGACAACTACAACGGAAACGAGAACGTCGGTCCTGTCATCGAAAACTCGGCCGGCACCTACACGAAGAGCGTCTTCACCGGCGCCCTGACATGGGACACTCGCGACAGTCTTTTCCTGACGCGCAAGGGAGAGCTGGTTGAGTTCACCGCGTTCATCGCCGGCGGTCCGCTTGGCGGCACGGTGCAGGACTACGGGCTCTCCCTGGAGTTCTCAAAATACTTCTCGCTTCCCTGGGACCTCATTTTCCTCATCAAGGGTCAAGTCGCCATTACGAACGGCTGGGGAGGGAATCAGGATTCTGTGGACGGCGGCTACGGCAATGGGGTGCCCATTTTCGATCGCCTCTACCTTGGCGGAGCCAACAACATGCGCGGCTTCAACTTCCGCGATGTCGGTCCGGTGGACGAATACGGAAACCCCATTGGCGGCAACTCTCTCGCCTACCTGACGTTTGAAACGACTTTCCCGATTGTGTCGCGCGTCCGAGGAGCGGTCTTCACCGACATGGGCTTCGTGAATGTCGAGCCGGGAGACTTCAGCACGGATAACATCAATGCCGACATCGGCATTGGTCTCCGCCTCGATTTGCCGATCGGCCCGATCCGTGTAGACTACGGTATCCCCGTCATTTACGACAACTGGAATGGGCCTCCCGGGAAATTTAACTTCAACATCGGCTATCAATTTTGAACGCAGGGGCGGTTCTGCGGTCAAAACTTAACCGCTGCGAATTGGCAGCCAAACGTAATCACTCACACAACAAACCAAAAAACATGCTCAAATCCATCCTCTCTGCAGCCCTCGTGGCGACAGCCCTCGTATCCGTCGCTCCGTCTGCCCAGGCCCAAGTCAAAATTGGCACCTTGGACATGAACGCGGTCTTCACCCAGTATTACAAGACCAAGGACGCTGAGTCCAAGCTCAACGAGGCCCGCGCCGCAGCGAAAAAGGAGCTCGATGACCGTCTGGAGACTCTCAAGAAATCCATGGATGAGATCAACAAGATCAACGCCGACATGGAGAAGCCGGAACTGAGCAAAGATGCGAAGGACAAGATGACCAAGACCCGGGACGAGAAGGTGAACGAGGCCCGGAATCTTGACCGCGAGATCACGGAGTTCCGCGGAACCCGCGAGCGCCAGCTCCAGGAGCAATTCGTGCGCATGCGCAAGGACATCATCGATGAGATCATGAAGATTGTGAACGACAAGGTGAAGTCGGCCGGTTACGACATCGTCTTTGACAAGTCGGGAATGAGCATGGGCCAGATCCCTGTCCTGCTTTACTCCCGTGCCGATCTCGATTTCAGCAAGGAAATCGTTGAGACGCTGAACAAGAACGCACCGAAAATCCCGGCGGCCGCCAACTGATGACTCTGGGCGAAGTGGCCGCCCGCACGGGCGGTTGGGTGGCTCCTGAGTCCTCAGCCATCGAAATCTCCGGCTTGGCATCGCTCGACGATGCCACTCCCGGAGATCTCGCGTTCTTCGGAACTCCCAAATACCTCCGCGCGGCACGGAAATCCGGAGCCACGGCGGTGCTGGTTCCCCACGGGTTCGGCGAAGAAATTCCCGCGATCCGGATCTGGGTGGACAGTCCGGGTGAGGCATTCTCCTCCCTGCTCCCGACGTTCCTTCCTCCGGAGGTTCCCCGTCCCCAGGGGATCCACCCCACAGCGGTCATCGATCCTGCCGCAGAGCTTGCTTCGGATGTGGCGGTCGGTCCGCATGCCGTCGTCGAGGCCGGGGCCCGCATCGGAGCGGGGTCGATCATCGGAGCCAACTCCTACGTTGGGCACTGGGCTGTCGTGGGAGAGGGCTGCCGGTTGTATCCGGGTGTCACGATCCGCGAGCGCTGCACGTTGGGCAACCGGGTGATCCTCCATCCCGGCGTCGTCATTGGAGCCGACGGGTTTGGTTTTGAATACCGGGACGGGGCGCACCAAAAAATCCCGCAGACCGGCATTGTTCAGATTGAGGATGATGTGGAGATTGGGGCGAACTCGGCGGTGGACCGCGCCCGCTTTGGCCGCACGTGGATCCGCAAAGGCGCGAAGATCGACAACCTTGTGCAGATCGGCCACAACGTGACGGTCGGCGAGCACTCGATCCTCTGTGCGCAGGTGGGGATCTCGGGGAGCACGCGCTTGGGGAACTTCGTCACGCTGGCAGGGAAAGTTGGTCTCGCCGGACACCTCGAGGTGGGAGACGGAGCGATTTTGGGGGCCCTTTCGGCGGTGGCAAAAGACGTTCCCGCGAAGAGCATCATGATGGGTCGCCCAGCCCTGCCGATCAAAGAATACAAATCCAACTACGTTCTGTTGAAAAATATCCGCAAGCTTTATGATCGCGTCAAGGAGTTGGAAAGGTGCGTCGGCCCGATCGCCTTACAGGCCCCGCGAGTAGTCGGAGATGGAGAAATCTCCGACAGCGACAAGTGAGTCAATACCTGCGACCTTGTCAAAGGTTCTGGTAAATTCGGCATTCTCAACCAGGTCTCCTGCAGGAGACGTTCCCTGCAAATTCCAAAAAAACCCGGCTGTCAAAAGTGCCAATGACCCGGCGGCCAGCCAACGGATAAGGATGGGTGGGAGCGCCGGGCGCTGAACATTGCGCACAGCGGTTCGCACGCGGCGTGAAAAATACGGCGACACAGAAACCTTTCCCGCTTCGCCGAGCAAATTCCACAGCCTGTCGTTCTCCCAGTCGTCTTTCATTTCAAGAGATGGAACACGTCCTGGCTGGAAAAGTTGTGGAGAATCAGAGTTCCTGGGCTTCGAGGAAGCCTTCGAGTTGGCGGATGCGTGTGGGGTGGCGCATTTTCCGAAGGGCCTTGGCTTCGATTTGCCGTATGCGCTCGCGGGTGACCTTGAATTGGCGTCCGACCTCTTCGAGGGTCCTGCTGTATCCATCGACCAGGCCGAAGCGCTGCTCGAGGACCTGACGTTCGCGCTCGGTGAGGGTCTCCAGCACGTCCTTGATCTTGTCTTTGAGGAGGACGATGGCGGCCATGTCGGCGGGATTTTCGGCACCTTTGTCCTCGATGAAATCGCCGAAGCTGGTGTCGTCGCTGTCTCCGACGGGTGCCTGTAGCGAGATCGGCTGCTGCGCCATCTTGAGAACGGCGCGGACGCGTTCGACCGGGAGCTGAATCTCATCTGAGATCTCCTCGGGGCTGGGTTCGCGACCGTATTCCTGCACAAGCTGCTTCTGCACGCGGATGAGCTTGTTGATCGTCTCGATCATGTGGACCGGGATGCGGATCGTGCGGGCCTGATCGGCAATCGAGCGGGTGATCGCCTGACGGATCCACCACGTTGCGTACGTCGAAAATTTGTAACCGCGGCGGTATTCAAATTTTTCGACAGCCTTCATGAGGCCCATGTTGCCCTCTTGGATGAGGTCGAGGAACGAGAGCCCACGGTTGGTATATTTTTTTGCGATCGAGATGACGAGGCGGAGATTGGCTTCGACCATTTCGGTTTTGGCCTTGAGGGCTTTGCGGTGCCATCCCTTGAGATCGTGGTGCAGAACTCCAAGCTCCTCCGGGGTGAGCCAGAACCGCTTTTGCATGTCCCTGATTTCCTGGGAAAAATGCTTCTTGTGCTTCGAGTTGTGATCCTTCGCGTGCTTTTTGTGCTCGTGCTCGAGGTTGTGGAGCGCACGGAGGTTTTCATCGGCAAGGAGGACGAAATCCTCGATGACCTTCTGCTTGAAGAAGAATTTCGGGTAGAGCTTCTGGAGGGTTTGGAGTGAGCGCTCGAAGGATTTGATGTTGGCAGCGGTGGGGGAGGCGACGGCGATCTTGTCTCCGTAGATTTTTGTTACGGAATCTGTCTGGCGCTTGAGTTGCTGGCAGAGCCGGGGGAGGGCCTTCATGTAGCGCTCGCGGCTCTCGATCTTTTTGTCGAGGATCACCCGGTCGAAGCGCTCGCGCTGGTCCATAAGCTTCTGGGCGAGGTCGAGGTGGGCGCGGGCGATAAAGCCAAATCGGTAGAGGGTCTCCTGAACCTTAAGCTCCGCGTCCTCAATGCGCTTGGAAATCTCGACTTCCTGCTCGCGGGTGAGGAGCGGGACCTGGCCCATCTGCTTGAGATACATGCGGACCGGATCGTCGAGGATGTCGAGCTTGGAGTCGGGCTTCTCTTCTTTTTCCTCCTCCTCCTCGTCGGTTTTGCGGACCTCCTTGACGCGATCCACATCGGAGGACTCGATGATTTCGATTTCGACGGCGTTAAGTTGGCTGATGATCGAGTCGATGTGGTCAGCCTCGGTGATCCCTTCGGGCAGATGCTCGTTCAGGTCATCAAATGTGACATAGCCTTGCTCCTTGGCGAGCTTGATCAGTTCGCGAACTTTTTCCTGGATGGCCTTTTGGAGATCCTGAGGCGTGGCCGGAGGCAGCGGGATAAGCGGAGCCTTTGGAAGATGGGATTGCTTGGGGGCTTGAGACTTGGTTGCCGGCTTCGCTGCGGGTTTCGCTGCGGGTTTTGGCGCGGGTTTTGGCGCGGGTTTTTGTGGCGGTTTTGTCCCGGACTTTGGCGCAGGTTTTTTGGCCTGGGCGACCTTGGGCGCGGGGGCCTTTGTTTGTTTGGATGAAACCTTTAGCGCAGGCTTTTTGGCCGGTTTTGTTGCGGGTTTCTTTTTGGCCAAGGTATCCTGGCTCTTCGACGGTTTGGATTTGGTTTTCAAGCAGCGTGCCGGTTTTGCCCCCTCACTGAGAGGGCTGAAAACCTTCGGCCACACGGATTTTCAGGTCAAGGATTAGTTTTTGAATTTTCATCCGCTCTTCCGGGAGCAGTCCGGGCCGGGCGAGTTGATTTTTCAGGCCCTCAATTTCGCGGTTGAGATTTTGGGCGTGGAGGCCGGCCCAGGTTTCGAGGGTGAGGGCAAGGGGATCGGGTGAGGGCCGGGAGAGGTCGAGGGCGGACAGTGCGCGTTCGGCCGCTCCTCCGAGGGAGCCGAGAAAGGCCGCCAGGGCTGAAGGGTCGTTGTCGGGAAAATCCGCCCGGGAAAGTTCCGCCAACAAGCCTCCCTGGGGGTCGATGGACGTGCAATCATGGTCGCGGAGCCACTTCCGGACTTCGATGCTGGTCATGGCCAAGCGGCAGAGGATGCGCATTCCTGGGCTAAGAACGATTTGTTCGACTTCCGCGGGGGCGTCATCGTGCCCTGGGCCGGAATCTTCCGTGCTGGAGGGAGGTTTCATGGCGGATCGGATCGCTTGCTGCGGGATGCCGAGGCGGGAGGCGAGGCGTCCGAGGAGGGCTTCGCGGAGCGAGGGATCCTGCACGAGCGCGAGGGGCGGACCGAGGAGCCGGACGAGACGCGACTTCCCGGCCGGGTCGGCAAGTTCCCCGGCTGCCTCCGCCCGGGCCGTGGCGTGGTCAAAGAAGTCTTTGGCCTGGGAGACCACCTCCAGAAAAGCTTCGGGGCCCTTCGTTCGGATCAGGGAGTCGGGATCCTCCCCTTCGGGCAGCGAGACCACGCGAACGGAAAGCCCCTGGCTGAGGAGGGCCGGAAGCGATCGGGCCGTGGCCTGCTGGCCGGCCTTGTCGGAATCAAAGCAGAGCAGAACGGTTTCGACAAAGCGCCGAAGAAGCCGGGCCTGGTCGCCCGTAAAGGCTGTTCCCTGCGGGGCGATGACATGCTTCACCCCGGCCTCGTAGGCGGAGATCAGGTCAAGCTGGCCTTCGCAGACGATTGCCGCGTTGGCTTCAATCAGGGCGCGCTTCGTTTTGTCGAGGCCGTAGAGGATTTTTCCTTTGGAAAAGAGGGGGGTCTCGGGGGAGTTGACATACTTTGCGGCTTTGGCCTCGGGGTCGAGGACCCGCCCGCTGAAGGCTATGACCTCGCCGTAGTCGTTTCGGATCGGGAACATCACCCGCCCGCGAAACCGGCTGTAGAGCGCATCGCTGTCCTCCTTCGACGAGGCGAGTCCGCTTTGGGAGATCTCTTCGCGGGAAAACTTCCGGGTGGAGAGGAAGTCGAGGAGCGCATCCCAGGAATCCGGGGCGTAGCCGAGCTGCCACGAGCGGGCGATGTCGCCGCCGATGCCGCGGGATTTCAGGTAATCGCGCGCAGGGCGGGCGTCGGGGGCTTTGAGCAGGTTTTGGTGGAACCACCCGGCGGCCTCGGCATGGAGGCCGAGGAGGCGTTGGCGGAGGCCGCGCTTTTTGTCATCCTCGCCGCCGCCCTCCTCCTCAACCACCGGGATCCCAGCCCGCTGGGCCAGACGGCGGACGGCGGAGGGGAAGTCCACATGCTCGTAGTCCATGACGAAGCGCAGGACGCCTCCACCGGCTCCGCAGCCGAAGCAGTGGAACGACTGACGGGCCGGATTGACGTGAAACGACGGAGACTTCTCGCGGTGGAAGGGGCACAGCGCACGGAAGCTGGTTCCAGCGCGCTTCAACGGGAAATACGAGCCGATCACCTCGACGATGTCATTCGCCCCGGTGACGCGTTGGATGGTTTCGTCTGCGATCAGGCCCATCCCGGCAAATTACCTTGCGGCCCCGCCCGGGGCGAGGGAGATTCGTGGTGATGAAGCGATTTCTACTCCTTTTTGCGGTCCTGGGGGGGATTCTGTGCGCCCGCGCGGAGGAACCCGAAATCGTGCGCGGCTCGGTCGTGGTCGTGCCCGTGAAGGATGCCATCACGGAGGCTCAGTTCTTTTTCTTGCGCAGGGTGTTGAAGCAGGCTGAGTCGGCCGGGGCGGAGGCCCTGATTTTCGACATGGACACGCCGGGCGGGGAGCTCAAGGCGACCGAGAAGATCGTTCAGATGCTGACGAACAGCCCGCTTCCGGCTTACACGTATGTCAATACCAACGCCGGAAGCGCCGGCGCTTTGATCGCTCTGGGCACGAAAAAAATTTTCATGGCACCGGTGAGCGCGATCGGGGCGGCAGCTCCAGTGGTTAGCTCTGGTCAGGAGATCCCTGCGACGATGAACGCGAAGATCGTCTCCTATTATTCCGGATACTTTCGAAGCGTCGCGGCCCGGAATGGCTACCACCCGGAACTCGTGGACGGGTTCATGAACTTGGACAAGGAAGTCAAAATCGGGGAGGAGGTGATCAACCCGAAGGGAGCTCTCCTGACGCTTAGCGCTCAGGAGGCGGTGAAGGAGATCGGAGGGAAACCGCTCCTGGCCTCGGGGATTGCCGATGACCTTGAAGCGGTTTGCCGCGAGGCCTCGCTGGATCCGAAGTCGCTTGTGCGGGTGGAGCCATCCGGCTTCGAGCTGCTGGCCCAATGGATCACAACCCTTGCTCCGCTTCTGCTGATTGGCGGGGCGATCGGGGCCTATATCGAGTTCAAGTCCCCCGGTTTCGGGGTCGCTGGCGTTCTCTCGGCGATCTGTTTTCTCCTCTTTTTCACCGGGCACTATATTGCGGGGCTGACGGGGATGGAGGTGGCGGCGGTCTTCGCTCTCGGACTGCTCCTCGTGCTACTGGAGCTGGTTCTCTTTCCTGGAGTGATCGTCGTGGCCGCGCTTGGGACCGCCCTGATGTTTGGCTCCCTCTTTTTCGCGATGGTGGACTTTTACCCGGCGCAGCCGGTGAACTTTTCCTTCGCTCTGGTGGCACGGCCGATGATCAATCTGGGGGCGGCGATCGTGGCCTCGGTCCTGTTGATGGCCTTACTCGCGCGGTTTCTTCCCAGCCTGCCCGTCTTCCGGCGGGTCTTTCTCTCGGCGCAGTCCTCCTCCGGCCCCTCGATTCCCGACCCCGCCTCTGCGGCATCCGATGTCATGGCGGGGGAGACGGGCGTTGCACAAACGACGCTTCGCCCCGCAGGCAAGGCGCTCATCGGCTCCACGCTTTTGGACGTCGTGACCGACGGGCAGTTCGTTGAACAGGGAACCCCCATCCGGGTCCTTTCTGTCTCGGGAGACCGGATCGTTGTCGAGCCGATCTCAGGCGACATCACGGGCGAATACGGCAGGCAAGGCTGTGCCCGTTCGATTTAGTCGGCCACCTTTTGGATGTGATCCTTACTGGTCGGCCTGGATGGCGGTGACGGCGATCGTGTAGATGATGTCGTCCACCAGAGCGCCGCGGGAGAGGTCGTTGACGGGCTTGCGCAGGCCCTGGAGCATGGGGCCGATGCTGATGAGGTTGGCGCTTCGCTGGACGGCTTTGTAGGTTGTGTTGCCGGTGTTGAGGTCGGGGAACACGAAGACAGTGGCCTTGCCGGCGACCGGGCTGTTGGGAGCTTTCGTTGCGGCGACGGACTCATTCGCGGCGGCGTCGTACTGGAGCGGGCCGTCGAGGAGAAGATCGGGGCGCATCGTGCGCGCCAGCTCGGTCGCTTTGCGTACCTTGTCGACATCCGCCCCATGGCCGGATTCGCCGGTGCTGTAACTGATGAGGGCGACCCGGGGAGGAATCCCGAAGCTGGTGGCGGACCCGGCACTCTGGACGGCGATATCAGCGAGCTCCTCGGCGGTCGGGTTGGTCATCACGGCACAGTCGCCGTAAACGAGCACCTGCTCGGGGAGGCACATGAAGAACACTGAGGAGACAACGCGTGCGCCGGGCTTGGTTTTAATGATCTGGAGGGCCGGACGGATCGTGTTGGCCGAGGAGTGGACGGCCCCCGAGACGAGGCCGTCGACTTCGCCGAGCGCGAGCAGCACGGTGCCGAGCATGACGTTGTCCTCGAGCGCCTCCAGGGCATCTTTCTCTGTCAGGTTCTTGTGCTTGCGCATTTCAACCAGAGGCGCAACGTAGTTCGCCCGGATGGCATCGGCGTCGAGGATTTCGATCTCCTGCGGGATCGCGAGCCCGTTTTTTTCCGCGACCCGGTGGATTTCTTCGGGTTGGCCGAGGAGGACGCAGCGGGCGATTTTGCGTTGGTGGCAGGAGATCGCGGCCTGGATCGTGCGGGGTTCGTCCCCTTCCGGCAGGATGATCCGCTTGTTGGCCTTGCGGGCGGATTCCGCGAGGCTGTGCCGGAATGCGGCCGGGGAGAGGCGGAACTCAAAGTCGCTGCGCCGGCGGTTTTCGATCCATTCGGTACCGATGTTCCGTGCGATGGAATCCATGACGAGGTTGATGCGCTCGATGTCGTCTCCTGGAACTTCCGTGCTCATTTTCGAGAGGTTGAGGGCGGTCTCGTAGCTGCCGGTCGCGACCTGCAGGACCGGCAGGCCGGTCTCCAGCGCTTTGCCCATGAGCTCTTGCAATCGGGAATCGAGAGCGGATTCGCCCGTGAGAAGGATCCCGGCCAGCGGGATGTTGTTCAGCGCGGCCAGAGCGGCGCCCATGATGACATCATCCCGGTCCGAGGGCATAATGAGCAGCGCCCCCGGCGCATAAACGTGGTAGATATGGGAGGCTTGTCGGGCGCAAAGCGCAATCGAGCGCACGCGGCGTCGCAGCATGTCGCCCTTCACAAGGACTTTTGCTCCCAAGTGCCGCGCGACATCGGACGTGCGGCAGGAAAGGAACTCGCGATTGAGCGGGATGCCGCCTAATAGCTCAAATTTTCCAGATTGGAAAATCGGGCACGAGCGCCGGAGTTCGTCGAGCACGGCATTTTTTTCATCGATGTTGGGGTCGGGCAGGCTGGCGTCCTTCGGGCCGGCATCGACAATCGGGACGACTCCAGAGGCAGCGTTGGCGTCGGATTTGCCGATGCGGTTGATGATGCAACCGATGAGGTGCCCGGATTCGATGCCGCCATAGAGTGCGGCGAGGGTTTCTATCCGCTTCTCAAACCTGGCGGGTTTTTCCTCGCGGTATCTGGCCACAAGGATCACTTCCGCGTTGAGGCTGGTCACCATCATGCGGTTGAGCCTGTTGTTGTAGGTTTGGTTTTCTGCGGGCAGGAGGGACTCGACGAGGACGACATCGGCATCCTGAGCGGCCTCCTGGACGCGGCCAACGACAAGCTCCATGAGATCGTCCATGCGGCCCTCGCGAATGTGGTTTTCGGCCTCATGGATGCTGATCGGGGTCGGAGGAGTCCTGCCTGAGGTTGCCTCGAGGAAAATCGTTGAGATGTCGGAGGCCTGGGAGGCCAGGGCATTCTGGCAGATGGGTTTGCAGAAGGCGGCGCGGATACCGCGGCGCTCCATGGCGCGAAGCACGCCAAGGCAGACCGAGGTGAGGCCGGCTCCGTTGCCGCCCGCAGCCAGGAAGAGGATTTGTTTCATGGTCTTGTGTGTTGGGTTGAAGGCTCAGCCCCGTTGCCAGAACGGAGGATGCTCAGCGTCTCCCGGGCGATCATCCATTCCTCGTTCGTCGGAATCACGAGGCATGGGATCCGGCTGGATTCCGATGAGATCCGTCCCGCGGAATGCTCTCCGTGGACGGCATTTGCAGCCAGATCGATTTCCACGCCGAGAACCGCCAGGCGAGCCATCGCGCGGGCGCGCACATCGGGGGCATTCTCTCCGATGCCGCCGGTGAAGACAATGGCATCCACGCGGTCCAGCGAGGCGCAGAGTGCGAGGATCGCCTTGGAAAGGCGCAGGCAGAAAACATCAATTGCTGTCCCCGCGCGCTCATGGCCATCCGCGCAGGCCTCGTGCAGCGTGCGCATGTCATTGCTCAGGCCCGAAAGCCCGAGAAGCCCGCTTTCGGAATTGAGCATTTTCGTAATTTCGGCCAAGCGAAGCCCGGTGCGATCCTGTAGGAACTGGGGCAGGACGGGATCGATGTCCCCGCTGCGCGTTCCCATGACAAGCCCCTCGCTGGGAGTCAGCCCCATAGTGGTGTCCACGCTTTTGCCGCCGCGCACCGCGCATCCGCTGCATCCGTTTCCGAGGTGCAGGGTGACCAGTTGGCAGTCCTCCGGAGCGCGCCCGAGAAGCCGCGCCGCCTCCAGCGAAACGAAATGGTGGCTGGTTCCATGAAATCCATACCGACGGATTTTCGCCTCCTGGTACAGTCGGTAGGGAATGGCGTAGAGGAAAGCTTCCCTCGGCATGGTCTGGTGGAACGCGGTATCGAAGACCGCGACTTGGGGGACATCGGGAAAGAGGGCCTCTGCCACTTCGATGCCCATGAGGTTTGCGGGATTGTGGAGTGGAGCCAGGGCGGAGCATTCGCTGATCGCCGCGCACACGGCCGGGGTAATGCAGGCCGCCCCGGTGAATTTTTCGCCGCCGTGAACGACGCGATGGCCGATCCCAATCACCGGCTTGTCAGAAGGCTCCCCGCACATCGCGACCTCCAGAACCTCCCTGTGGCCTGCGCCGGGCATCGGGATCTTCTCCTTGCTGCCGGCCCGCCGGACGGTGAGCACCGCCTCGGCGGTGCCCAGTCGCTCGGCCGTTCCCTCATGGTTTCGACGGCCGCTATCCCCCTCAAGCACGGCAAATTTCAAAGACGAGCTACCGCAGTTGATCACCAGGATTTCCGCGCCAGCGCTCGATTCAGGACCCATGCGCGCTCTTCTAAGTGCAATAAGTGGAAAAAAGCGAACAGTTTCTTTGATCGCACCCTCCGGAACCCTGCACTGGAGATTCTTCTTTTGAACGGCATGTGTGTGATGGTAGTTTCCGAAGCGTCAATGAAATATCCCTCTATTTTCCCCTTCCTCGCCACCGCGGTCCTCCTGAGTTGCGTTGGGCTTCTCGATGCGCAATCCCTCGATGGAGACAAACCGGGCATCGCCCTTGTCAAGCCCCAGGCGTGGTCGAAGGATGACCAGGCCACGGTTCTGGAGTTTCAGTCCGCCTCGAACCACACGGGTTACTACCAGTTCCGCACCAGCCGGAATCCCGCCCAGCAGGTGACATCGGCCAAAGTTGTGGCTGTGATTATTTATCCCGATGTGCCGAATTCCATCACCTCAGCCGCCAAGCGGGAGGAACTCCAGAAGGTGATCGACGAGTTCACAACCTCGCAAAAACGATTTCCCTCCGCTGCGCGGCAGCTGGGTCAGGCTCTGGCTCCGCTGAAGGAGGATGCCGCAAAATTCGATGCCGGGAGCATCAAAGAAAACGGAGAGTGGGTGCCCCGGGGTGCATATTTTCAGAAGAAGGCCGCGACTCTGGCGGACTTCATCAAGCCGGAGATCCTGTCGGCACCAAAGATCAAGGATCTCGTGCTGGAAGAGGACCAGTATTTTGTTGGACTCAAAGAATTGGCTGCAACCGAGCCTTCTGTGAACTCCGTGATCAAGGGGGTCCAGTCGCTGTATGACAGCAGGGTCCGCAAAGATGAGCGCGACAGTTTGCTCGTCCAGCTCAAAGCTCCCGCGATTTCTTACGAAGCGGCCACTCCGTTGATCGCCAAGCTGCGGACCCTCCAACCGCAGGAGGATGCCACGGCCAACCTCTTCCTTCAGAGCTGGGATGCGGCAGTGGGAAAAGCGGGGGACCTCACGAAAACGATCCAGGGCGTCCAATCCGACTTCGAGGCGGCGATGGGGCCGCTGGCGGACTCGCCTGACACGCCGGCTCTGCCTCCAGCGCTTGTGGAGAGCCTTTCAGGCATGACCGCCTCCGTGAAGCAATACCGCGCCGGGTCCCCGCCCACCATGATCCAGGTGCCGCTTCCGCTCGCCGACGCCATGACCTCGTTTGGCGAAAATCTTCCAGTATTGCAGAAGAGGATCGCGGAAAAAAGCCTGCTGGACGCCAAGACGAGCCTGGACACGCTGGTGCGCCACGCGGCCATGATCGGCACGAACACGGCCGCCGCCATTTCCGGCGTCCAGCAGCGCGTCAATGCGGACGTCGCAAAATTTCTTGCCCTCCGAGAAGAGGCCAAAATGATGGCTGACAACGATAAGATTGAAGAGGCGTTGAAGAAATACGGGGAGGCCTACGAAATTATCCCGGAGAAGGGTATCGCCGACCAGATTGAGACGCTGAAGAAGCAGTAGGGGAATCCCCGCTCAGAGGCCTGTCGGGTGGTCGATGAACTGCCACGGCAGGGCGAAGCGCTTGGAAAGGTGGGCGGCGAGGGCCTTCACCCCGAAGGTTTCGGTTGCGTAGTGGCCGGCGTAGAAGAGGTTGATGCCGAGTTCTTCCGCTAATGTGAACGACCAGTGCGGGCCTTCGCCGGTGATCAGGGTGTCGATCCCTTCTGCCGCAGCACGGGCGACCTCCGAGCCGGCCCCGCCGGAGACCACGCCGACGTTCCGTGCGAGGACGGGGCCACCTGGGGCCAGGTGAACCGGCCCCCCAACGGCGTTTTCCAAGAGGTTGCGAAGAACTTCGCGGCTGATCTCGGTTTCAAAGCGCAGCCCGATTGGCTCGTTGATCGCCGCAAAAAACGGGGTGCCGCCGGTGAGGCCAAGCGCTTCCGCGAGCAGGGCATTATTGCCGTAAACGGGATGGGCATCGAGCGGCAGGTGGGCACTGTAAATGGCCATGTCGCCTTCGATGAGCAGGCGGGTTTTGCGATAGGAGGCCCCCGTCACGCAGGAGAGCCCTCCCCAGAAGAGCCCGTGGTGCACAAGCAGCAGGTCCACGCCGGCCTGAGAGGCCTCCCGGATGGTCGCCTCGCAAGCGTCCACGGCAGCCCCGATGCGCGAGAGGCTCCCCGAGTTTTCGACTTGGAGGCCGTTCATCGCGTTCGGGTAGTCGCGGAACGCCGGGATGTCCAGCAGGCCATTCAAGTAGTTGACCATCTCGATCAAATGCATGGACGGACTTCACCTCATTTGAGGGCGGATGAGAAGGATTTTCCCATCCCGGGTTGCGCTCCGGTGGAGTTGACTACGCTTGGTCACCCGGGTTCTCGCCGAGGTGTTGAGGGATGGCTTTTCGGAGGCGGCGGAGGGCGGAGGGGCCGAGCGGGAAGGGTTTCTCCAGTCCGTTGAGGATGGCATGCGCGCCCCGAGAAGGGCTGATCTCGACGGCGTGGAGTCGGGTGATATTCAACATGGTTGAGCGGTCGAGGCGCAGGAAGGGCGGCCCCGGAAGGTTGCGTTCATAAACTCCGAGCGATTGGCAGATGAGGATCGGCCGCTCGCCTGCCACCGTGACCCGCGTAAAATCCTTTTCCGCCTGCAGGACAATGACATCTGCCAGTGGAGCGATGAGGGTGCGCTCGGGCGTCCGCAGGCAGATCCGGTCGCCGGATTCGTAGGGGGTTTTTTCATCCGACGGAGTGGAAACCGACGGAATCCGGGATAGCGCACGTGCCAGACGATCCGGGAGGACGGGTTTCAGAAGGTAATCGACCGCCTGCACATCAAATGCCCGCGCGGCGAACTCGGAGTGTGCCGTGACAAAAATGACCGGGGGACAATCTTCCAAGCGGGAGAGGAGCTGGAAGCCGTCCGCTTCGGGCATGCAAATGTCGAGGAGGATCGCGTGGGGGCGGATCCCGGGGATCCGGGCTGCCGCGTCGGCGATGCTGTCCGATTCGCAAGCCACCTCGACCTCCGGCATGGCGGAGAGCATTTCCCGGAGCCCCTGGCGCGCCAGAGGCTCGTCGTCAATCAACATCAGGCGCAGCATGGATCCCCCTGGAGTTTGAGTGCGGCGCGCACAGTTTCCCCCTCGCCCACGAGCTCGAAGACGTGACGTCTGGGATAGTGCAGGTCAAGCCGCCGACGGAGGGTTTCCAGCCCCAGACGGGTTGAGTGGGCTTCGGGGGTGGTGAGGTGGCCGGAATTGCTCACGGAGATTTCCAGCAGGTCTCCGGCAGCGGCGGCCGTGATCGAGAGCTTCAACGTCTGCCGGGATTCCAGCAGCCCGTGCTTGATCGCATTTTCCACGAGCGGTTGAAGGAGGAAGCTGGGGACCAGCCGCCAGCGAGCCTCCTCCGTCGCTTGAATCGCGAAGTCCAGACGGTCGCCGAAGCGGGCCTTTTCGATGTCGAGATAGCAGGACATCGCGTTCATTTCATCGGCCAGAGGGCTGGTGGAGCGGCGGCGGTGGTCGAGCGAATAGCGCAGATACAGAGAAAGCTTGCGCACCATTTCGCGCGCGCTGTCGGGATGGGGTGAGATCTCCGCCGCGATCCCGTTCAGCGAGTTAAAAAGGAAGTGCGGATCCAGTTGGGCCCGCAGCATCTGGAGCTCCATGCGGTGGGCCTCTTGCACCGCTGCGGAGGCGATGCGGGTTTCGCTCCGGAGCGCGATCCCGGTGCGCAGCCAGAAATAGGCGAAGCTCCAGCAAAGGAAGACAATCCACATCAGGATGCCACGAAGCATCGCATTCTCCAAGTGGGTGAATTTCAGGTTATGCCAGCCCGTCAGCTCGGCAACAAGGTGGGCGAAGCAGGCCAGCAGCGCCGAGGCCACCAGGCTCGCAAACGCCACCCAGATCCCTGTCCGTAGACCGAAGGCGATTCCGAGCCGCTCATACATCCGCCAAAGGGCGAGGCTCATAAGAAACCCCCCGGATTCGACGATCAGGGTGAATCCCAGCGCACGAACGAAGTCGTCCTGGAAGATCCATCGCACATAGAGCGCACCGAGGCCGAAGGCAATCCACGCCAGCGCATTCAATTTTCCGATCGGGATCGAGTGAAGAAACCACAGTCGGGAACGGGCCTGGGGCATTGCTTTCACGCGCTCATTCATGCCGCAGAACGGTTGGTTCGTCAAATCGTGGCTTGGGCGGGAATCCGAGCCGCATCAATCTTCGACCTGTATCGCCTGGGGGACAACCGGCCGGGAAACCTTGTCGGGTCGAACGAAAACCTCGGAGCGGAAATAGCGCCCGAAGTAGACATAGTTCTCTTTGAGCCAGGCGTAGGGACCGGGGGCCCAGTTGGAGAACCGGGAGAGCTCGTTCTTATTAATCCGCCTCTGGTCGATGACGACGACAGGCGGTTTTTTCTCTGTCATGAGCGCGAGGAAGCTCTCTTGGAATCCGCCCCCGGCCGTGGCGTTGTCCACGTAGAGGTTGTAGAGCGGGGATGGGCGGTCGGCGAGGAAGTTGATCGTCGGCGAGTAGGGCAGGCAGAGGACGTATTCGCCGGGGGAGGAATGCTCCGCCACCGCATCCCGCAACCCGGCGAGCCATTCGGCATCCCGCTCCCTCACCCGCACGTCCACTCCGTTGAGGGCTCGAAACCTGTGGGTGGCGTTCTTGTTTGCAGCGATCGAACCCGCCGACTCCTTCGGAAACCCGTGGGAAAAATAGATACCCCCATTCAAGGCGCAGAGTAAGGTAAACCCGAGTGCGGATTGCCGCAGCAGCGCGGATGACGCGCACCGGGCGATCCGTCCCGCTGCCCAGATCAAGAGCGCCAGTGCCGCCAGGAACGGGACCATCATTTCAGAAAGATGCGGTGTATCGGGCCGGAAAAACAGGAACTGCGGCAAGAGCGTCAGCGCACAGCCAAGCACAGTCAGCGGGTAGAGGGCTCTCTCCTTGAGGACGGCGTCCCTTCGGATCAGCGCGTTGAGCAGGGTGAGTCCGCCGGCAATGATCGCGATGGCGGAAACCAAGAGAGGAAGATACGTGCTGATCGCCAGAGATTTGTGGGTCCACTTGCGGCCGAAGATCGCGTCGCTGAGCGGAGCCCGCACGAGGGCACCTCGATCCTCCCAGGAATTCACTTCCGGCTTCGGCGGGGCGGTGGAGGTCGTTCTTGCCCCATCTGGAGAAGAGGTCGGGGCCGTCGGTGTTGTTGGAGCAGGGCTTGCGGTCGGGGCCACGTCGGGCGGACGGTCGTTCTCCGCCAGATCCGCCAGCTGCCGGCGGAACTCGTTGCTGATCATTTCGGCCCATCCGGTGTATTGGCTCAGAAATGCGCGGTCGTATCCCCGGGCCTTGGCGTCATTCCAAACCGGCAGGTGGACCGCACCGGCCAGGATGAGTCCGGCGGCGGCACCCGAAAGCGCAACGGGACACCTCCGGAAAAAACGTCTCTTTTCGCCCAAGGGATAGAGAGCGGCGAGGCCGAGGAAAATCAAGGCACTGAAGATTCCGAGGTCGATACGGAATAAAAATGTGAGGCCCAGCCCGGCTCCTGCGCCGAGCATCCAGGCCAGAGAGTTGATGAGGGAATCCCTCCGCACGACCCAGGCCTGGGTGAGGAGGAAGGCATTGAGAATCCCGAGAAACGGCATGTAGTTCCGGAAGATCATGCCGGGCACAAGGATCGCCATCACAGCCGGCAGGGCCGAGTACCAGGCGTTCCGGGTGTAGCGGTGGACGACGAAGTAAACGAGCAGCCCGGAGGCGGTGCAGAACGCGAAAAAATACCACCTTAGCGCAAGGTAGTTGGGGCCCGTGAGCTCGAAGAGTCCGGCCACGGGATAGAACCAGAGGACATTGTAGCCGAGGAATGTATCCACCAGGGGGCGCTGCCCGGCCATGAGCCGCTGGGACACGACGCCGGCCGTGCCGCCCTCCCCGCCGAGGTTCAGTCCGGCATTGGCATAGAGGGCATAGTACAGGATCGCGAAAGCCAGGAGAGCCCATGGCATCCATCGCCCGTGAGCCTCGCGGGTGAGGTGGTCGCGAAGGGAAGCTGAGAGGGTGGCCCAGCGGGAGTCTGGATTCGGCGCAGAGATCATCAAGGGCGGCAGGTCATTTTTGCCCGCTGGCGGCAGGGGGTTCTTCCTGAACGGTTCCGGCTCGCGAGCCGTCGAGGCGGATGATCGTCTCCCCCTCCTTCATGACGCCAAGCTTGTCGCGGGCGATAATTTCGACGTAGCCGGGATCGGTTTGCAGGAGGGTTACCTCGCGCTCCCGCTTTTTTTGGAGGAGAATTTCTGCGTCGAGTTTGGCCTGCTCCTCGTTGAGCTGGCGCGTCAGTTCATTGCGCTTCACCCACTCGGGGTAGAAGGTCAGCCCGGCGAAAAGAAGCAGGGCCAGCACGATGAGTCCCACGAGAAGGCGGTTCACCTGGTGCCAGAGAGCTGGATTGCGACGACGTTTCAGTTGCTCCACAAGTCAGATCTAACGCGCAAAGGCGGTAATTGCCAGCGAGCTTAGTCGCCGAGTTCAACATTCCAGTAGGCGATGTCCAAAAAGTGCTTCCAGCTTTCGTGGGGTGCATTGGAGATCGAGATATTGACAAACGGGCGCCAGCGGGGGCGCTTCGGCTTGCGCACGAGCTGCATCCTGGCCTCATGCGGCAGGCGGTTTCCCTTCCGCGTATTGCAGGGGATGCACGAGCAAACGATGTTTTCCCAAGTCGTTTGGCCGCCGCGATCCCTTGGAAGCACGTGGTCGAGGTTGAGGTTCTCCCGTTCAAAGAGCACCCCGCAATACTGGCAGGTGTTGCCGTCGCGCTCGAAGACATTGTGCCGCGTGAATTTCACCTCCTTTTTTGGAAGCCGCTCGAACAGCATCAGGACAATAATCCGGGGCACACGAACGTGCATCGAGATCGTCTTTACCATCTCGGGATGGGCGGGGTCCTGCCGAGAAAAATCCCTCCAGCTCTCGTAGTCGTGGGTCAAAAAGGCCTGGCCGCCCTCGGCGGAGACCGCCTGCGCGTGGCCTTGGTAGAGAAGCGTGAACGCGCGCCGTGCGCTGCAGGTATTTACAGCCTGCCACAGGCGGTTCAGCACCAACACCGGAGTATCGAGGACCGATTGCATGGGTTTTGGCCGCGGACTCCTCACACGAAGCCAGCTCGGGAAGGCCCCGCGAACAGGCGGACGCTACCAAGGCCCCCCGCAGGTGTCAACGACGAGAGGAATTAAAAACACGGCTTTAGAGGCGGACCCCGAGCCGGCGGTAGGCGGTGCGAATTTGGTCCGTGAGCTGCTCGGGGGTTCGGCCATCAAGGAGGATTTCGAGGGTGGATTTTTCGATTTCGGCCTGCTTTTCCGGTGAGTCCAGGAAGTCGGGTCTGGTCGGGTGGGTGAGGGAGTTGGGCCAGCGGTAGCTTCCGTCGGGCGAGACTTCGACGCCGGGGAGTTTTTTGAATGCCTCGACGGCCTCCTGGTAGTCGAGGAGTTGCTGGCGGTATTTTCCGACGGCCCGGAAGTATTTCACGAACCGGGCTCCATCCCGGTTTCCGTCGAGGGTCATGAAGTAGTTGACGAGGAGATAGGCGGTGAAGTAGAGGCGGCGGGATTCCTGCGGGTTGGAAGCGAGAATCGCGGCCCATTTCTTGCTGTCGATCGCGAGAAGTCCGTCCAGAGGGTAGGGCTCCGGGACCCCGCCGCTGGCTTTGAGGAAGGCGATGTAATCTCTCAGGCCGGATTTTGCGGCGGAGACGCGGAACGTGCCGAGGCGCAGCGGGAGGATGTTCGTGTATTCGGCGGTTCCCTCCACGACCCAGATGGGGAGGAGGTCCAGCCAGGAGTGCATCATCTGGTGGGTGAGCTCGTGGACGAGCGTGTCCGAGCGGTAATCCGATGCTTTCTTGTAGCTTTTCCCGACGGGTTCGATTCCCATGCTCTCGAAGGGGATGAGGAAAAGTTTTTTGGAGCCGAAGTAAACGCCGCCGCTGTTTTCGGGACCGCCAAGCTCGGCGTAGCGACCGCGCGTGCGGACGAGAAGTGCGCGGAACCTGTCGCCTTCTTCTGGCTGCGGGTTGATCCCCCATGGCAGCGCCTTGAGGAGCTCGTAGGTGGCTTCAAAATTTCTGGCGACATCGCGGAGGAGGTTCTGGGTGAGCTTACCTTCGCAGGTGAACTCGAAGTGCGGCGTGCGGTAAACGAACACCTGTTCGGCCTCATCTTCCCGGACGACCTCGACGGAGAGCTTCGTTGCATCGACCCCGACGGAATCCGGCATGACGACCGGCTGGGCGTCCTGCCAGGTTTCGAGGTAGTCCCGGTCTGCCCCCCCCAGAGAATTGGCGCGCAGCTCGGCCTTCTGACCATTTACCAGGCGCAGGACGAGCGTCGTGCCATCAAAGGAAACCAGCGATCCGCGAACCGCCGGGGCAGCGTCCGGGGTCCAGTCCCGCACGGGATTCGCCACGGGAAGGCCGGCCAGGGAGGCGGAGGAGGCGAGAATTCCCGTTAGGAAAATGCCGCAGAGTTTACGTATGAGGACGGTTGAGTTCATTTAATGAGCTTCGCGCAGAATGCGGTCAATTTCCGCGATTCCCTGCGGGTTTTCGTTGGCCCCGTGACCGGAAGGAACGATTTTTTCGCTCGCTGCCCCGGCGAGGTGGGAGCTCCAATAAGGCACAACGCCGTCCGAGCTGTTCGGTGTGTCGCCCCGGCCGCGGTCCCCGATGACCGAGTGGTAGGGCAAGCCGGATTTCAAAGGCAACCGGTCGATAGCGAGCAACTGGGGTGAGTTGGCTTTCAGCAGTCGAATGCTGTTGGTGGGGGCGCTGAAGGAGGCGCGCACCTCCGGACTCAACGACGAAAAAATGTATTTGTGGTCGCGCAGCAGTGGGGTGAACGGCAGGCGGATGAGGCTGGCGAAGAATCGGGCGATTGGGCGCAGAGCGAGGTTGCTTCCCCTGTGGGGAGTCGAGACGAAGATGACGCGGGCGACATCATCGCGTGGCGCAAACTCCAGAACGCGTTCCATCTCCTCCCTGGTATCGGCGGGAACAGGGAATTTTGATGGCGGGGTATCGGTGAACTGCCCCCAGAGCTTCCGACCTCCCTCCCGGACCATCAACCCGGAGATGAGTCCCCCCATGCTGTGGCCGACGAGAACCATCTCATCCAGGCGGTGATTTTTGCGCTTGGGGTCGATGGCGTCGCGGAACCGGTCCAGCTCGGAACGCAGCTTGGCGGCCGACCCCAGGACCGGCAGGCCTGTCGGATACAGGTAATACCAGAATTGGTATTTTTTCCGGATTTCGGGATCCGCGAGGAGGGCGTTGGTCGCATGCGCCCAGGCCTCGGGGCGTGAGAGGAGACCGTGAATGAACACCACGGGGATCTTGTTGGGATCGTAGGGTTGCAGTTGGATGAGTCCGGCATCCTCGATGTAGCGGTCGCTGAAGAACATCGCGCGGAGGTCGATTGGCCGGTTGCGTCCTTTGGAGAGGGTGAAGGCCAGCGAGGCGGAGTAGTCAGCCGCCAGAGCCTGCCGGCGTCCCTTGATCACGGCGTCCTCGCGGAGCAGCGGGCGGAAAAATGTCAGCACCGGGCGGTCGCCGCCTTTGGTTAGAACGGCGGTGATGGGCTCGCAAAGGCCGGGGCGGGGGATCCCCGGCTGGCCGGCAAGAGCCGTGGAGCCTTTCGCAAACCAGGCGACGAAGGGAACGCCCGCTCCGTCTGTCGCACCGTGCTCGCGAAAGCCTTTGATGCGAAGATCGCCCGCTGGCACCAATTGGGAGGCTGTCGCCGGATTTAGGATCCCGTCGCCGCTCCGCCGCACGACGAGAGGTTGCTTGCTGCCCGCCACCGGGACGGGCTGGAATTGGTTTTTTTCCATGATGGCGACCAATTCGGCCATCGCCGCCGAGTGGGCTTTTTGCGCGCGATCACCGGAGCGCGCAGCGGAGGTGCGCTCCAAGACCTGCAGCAAGGCCGCGACTTTTTCGTCGCGTGGAGTCCCGGGGGACCGGAGCAGGGAGGAGGCCTTGGCCGCCGGGGGGATTTCGCGGGCCAGGGTCCGCAAGGCCTCCGTGCGAGACGAGGGGTCCTTCTTGACCCCGACGATGGCACAGCCACCGAGGAACAATGGCAGGAGAAGGAGCAGTGGGATGCGCCGCATGGCTGAACGGGATAGCACTGGACGGGCTGTAACGAAAAGCGAATCTTTTCGGGCTTTTCGAGAAGCTTGTCATCCAGCTTGGAGAGCGGTTATTTCTTCAAGATGATGAAGGGAGCCTGCGCGAAGAGGGGATCAATGGAGGAAAATATCGGAAATGGCTGAGCCGGAAGAAGCGATGATTTCCTGCCGCGTGTGCGGGGCTGGGATCCGTGACCGGGCACTCCATTTTGGAGAGACCCTGCGCTGCCGGCGCTGTCACGAGGTGGTGAAGGCCTCCGGGCGCGGCCACCTCCTTCATGTCGCCTGGGCGCTGGCGACGACAGGGATGATCCTTTGCGTGCTGTCCAACGTGTATCCGATCCTGGAGTTCAACGTGGCGGGGAACACGCAGTCCAATCGGATCATGACCGGCGTGCAGGGGCTTGCGGGCCAGGGGTATTGGCCGGTGGCTCTCCTGGTCTTCTTCTGCGCGGTGGCGGCTCCGTTTTTGTATTTTGCGGCGGTCTGGTATGTGGCGGGGTCGGTTTGCATGGGGCAGCGCTGGCCGTTTGTGGGCCTGGTGGCGAGGGTGGCCGAGCGGGTGGCTCCATGGAGCCTGGTTCCGGTGTTTGCCATCGCGTGCATGGTCTCGGTCGTCAAGCTCGACCTGCTGGGCAAGGTGACATGGGAGGCCGGCATCTGGTGGGTCGGACTGCTTGCAGCCTGCTCGTTTGCGCTCACGCAGGTTTTCGACCGGGAATTTGCGGCGAAGCGATTGGGGGGGCTTCCATGACGGATGCCACACGCCTGGAGCTTTCCCGCGCACTCGTGGTGGCCGGCGCGATCCTTTACATTCCGGCCAACGTCCTTCCGGTGATGACGATGACCGTCGCGGGGGATGTCGAGCCGCTGACCGTGATGGGCGGCGTGCAGGAGCTCTACGACTCGGGGCTCCCTGCCGTCGCGGGCATCGTTTTCCTCGCCAGCATCGTGGTTCCCCTCCTCAAACTTGTCTGCCTCTCCTGGATGCTGTTGCTGCAGGATACTGACATCCTGCGGCTGCAGCGCACGGCAGCCCTCCGGATCCTCCACCAGATCGGGACGTGGTCGATGATTGATATTTTCCTGCTCTCGGTGTTGACGGCTGTCGGGCAGTTGGGGATCCTGGCGAGCGTGCGGGCGGAGCCGGGGGGATTATTCTTTGCCATCGTGCTGCTCTGCACTTTATTCGCCGCTGATTTTTACAAGCCGCACCTGATCTGGCGCGAGGCCACCACATGAACACTGGAAATAAAGCAGAGCAAGTCAGTGAGGATCACGGCGAGGTGGTCCGCTCGAGGGCATTTGTTGCGATTTGGGCGTGGGTATTTCCTCTTCTGGCTGCGCTGGCGGCCGGTTGGCTGCTGTGGACCAATTGGAAATCCATGGGTCCGGAGATCCAGATCCGCTTCGATCAGGCCCCGGGCATCCAGGCCGGGAAGTCGCTGCTGATTTACCGTGGAGTGACCTCCGGCCGGGTGACGGGAGTGCGGCTGGATCCGGCCTTGGAGGGCGTGGTGGTGAGCGTGCGGTTGAAGGCGTTCGCCGCCGGGCTCGCTCGATCAGGCACGGATTTCTGGATCGACAAGCCTGTCATCTCGCTCAAAGAGACGACTGGGCTGGATGCGATCATTCAGGGAAATTCGATCCAGGCCCGGCTGGGAGGAGGAGAGCCGGCCACGAAATTCGATGGGCTGGGCAATGCCCCGCTCCGGCCTCTGGGGGAACCGAGCCTCTCCTTGAAACTGCATGCCGGGGAAATCCCGTTTCTCGGCCGCGGCGCCCCGGTCTATTTCCGCGGCGTCGCGGTCGGCTTTGTCAACGACAAGGAACTCGATGAAAACGGGCAGCCGTTTTTACGGGTCATCATTAAGGCGAAATATGCCCGCAGCGTCCAAAAAAATTCGAGATTCTGGATTCTTCCGGCCACTTCTCTGAAGCTGAGCGCACGGGGAGCCAGCCTCGACATCGCGGGACTCGACGCCCTGGTTCAAGGGGGGATCGCCTTTGAGCAATTCGGCGAAGGGGGAGGGGAGGTTGCCGACGACACGGGGTTTGAACTTGCTGGCAGCGAGTTTGCGGCGCGGGCCGCCGGGCCGCCGATCACGGTTGCCTTTGATGACGGGCGCGGCCTGCTGGCCGGAGAAACCAGGATTACAGTCCTTGGCCAGCCGGTCGGTCTGGTGGGGAAGGTGGATATTGACCCGGACAGCGGACGCGTCGTCGCCACGGCGCGCCTCCAATCAACCTTCGTCGGCCTCGCAGGCAAGGGGGCGGTCTTTACTTTGATCCGGCCCCAAATCTCGCTGAAAGGGGTCAGCGGGCTCGAGACCCTCGTAACGGGGCCCTACATCGCCATGGAGCCAGGGCACGGGGAACCCGCCAATGCCTTTGCCGGACGGTCGGTCAGCCAGGAGGAATGGGATCGCGTGCTGTCCGAACAGGAGGGGCTTCGTGTGAGCCTCACCGCCGACCAGCTTCCAAATATCACCGCAGGGGCGCCCGTGCTCTACCGTGGCGTCGTGGCAGGAACGGTACTTGAAAAATCGGTGGATGACCGGGGGCGCCCGGCCCTGAAGATCGTGGTGGGCAAGGCATTTAGCTCTTCCGTGCAAGCGGCAACGCGGTTTTGGCGGGTGCCTGCGACCTCGGTGACTGCTGGTCCGGGAGTCTTGAATGTCGAAGTGCAGGGGCTGACTTCTCTTGTGCAGGGGGGCGTGGCTTTTGAGACGTTTGGAGAGGCGGGCGGCCCGGCGGCGGAGACTTACCCGCTCTTCGACAACCGGACAGCTGCGGCGGCGACGTCGCCGCCGATCCGAATCACCTTTGAAGACGGGCAGGGTCTTCTTGCAGGCCGCACGGAGCTGCGATATCTGGGCCTTCCGGTCGGGCTGGTAGAAACAGTTCGGACGAAGGACGGGCAGGTCGAGGTCGTGGCGCGATTTGAGGCGGGCCACGAAGACCTCCGGCGGCGCGGCGCGGCCTTCGCCATCGTCCGGCCCCAGATCTCTTTGAAGGGGTTCTCGGGACTTGAGACTTTCCTCAGCGGCGTTTACATCGAGTGCCTGCCGGGCAGGGGACGGTTTGCGGAGTCCTTTGTCGGCAGAACCGCCACGGACCCCGCGATCCTTCAGCCCTCCGGGTTCGAAATCCGCCTGGTTTCCGAGGGGACCGAAATCCAGCCCGGAGCGCCTATCGACTACCGGGACATGACTGTCGGGGAGGTGACGTCCAAGCAACTTTCGGCCGATGGTCAGCGCGTTGAGCTCACCGCAACGATCCAGACCAAATACCGTGATCTGGTCCGCGAAAACACGCGGTTTTGGGACGCCGATTCGATCAAGGCATCGGTTGGTTTCCTGAATCTCCAGATCAAGGCTCCGACGGTCATTGCTCCCAGCGGGCGGGTGGGAATGGCGACGCCGGGCAAGCCCGGAGCGGCGGCGAAGGCCAACACCGTTTTCCAGCTCGGGAAGAAGGCCTTCGGGGGCTGAGGCGGGGCTCCCCGAAAAATCCAGGGAGGGAGTTGTTGCGGAGCGGGGGAATTTCTGCGTGGAATGGAGGGATGGTTCACGTCGATGTTAAGTATTTGGGGTCGCTGCGGTGCGAAGCCGTGCACGGGCCTTCCGGAATGAAAATTTTGACCGATGCGCCGGTCGACAATCACGGCAAAGGGGAGGCGTTTTCTCCGACCGACCTGGCGGCCACGTCGCTGGGGGCCTGCATGGCGACGGTGATGGGGATTGCGGCCGCACGGCATGAGGTCCCGCTGGAGGGGATGACGGTCGGCGTGGGTAAGGTCATGTCTGCCGATTCTCCCCGGCGGATCGCCCGGATCGAGATTGTCTTCACCATTTCGCAGCCGCCGGATCACCCGAAGCGGGCGCTGCTCGAAGCGGCGGCCCTGGCCTGCCCGGTCCATCACAGCCTGCATCCGGACGTGGAGAAGCCGGTGCGTTTTGATTGGATCGGGGCGTGAAGATGGCGAACACGACCCATCTGACAACCCTGCCCGGAGGTTTGCGGGTGGCCACCTGCGAGATGCCGCACGCGCAGACGGCGGCCATGGGAATCTGGGCTTCGGTCGGCGGCCGTCACGAGCCGGCCAGGCTCAACGGGATCTCGCATTTCATTGAGCACATGCTCTTCAAGGGGACAGGGAAGCGCTCGGCCAAGCGGATCATGCAGGAGATCGAGGGGGTTGGAGGAG
>JBGSJQ010000043.1:0-4859 GCA_041741775.1 Terrimicrobiaceae bacterium
ACCTGCAGCTGGGTGTAGGCGGCCTTCTGCGCGGGCGTCAGCTCGACCTCGACAACCTGCTCGAGCTTTGCCGGAAGATCGGGAAGGATCTCGGCTTTTTTCCGGCGCAAAATCCATGGGCGGACGCGGCGGTTCAGTCGATCCCACAGCGCCCCGTCGGCCGCTTCCAGGAGAGGCTTCTCGTAGCGCTCCTGAAAATCCCGTCGGAGGCCAAGGTAGCCGGGCAACAAAAATTCAAAGAGCGACCAGAGGTCGCGGAGCGAGTTCTCGAGAGGGGTTCCCGTCAGGATGAATCGGGCTTCCGCTTCGAGCCCTGCGGCTGCTTTGGCATTTTGGCTATCGGGGTTTTTGATGTGCTGCGCCTCATCGAGAATGAGGGAGGAAAAACGGATTCCCCGGTAGCGCTCGGCATCCCGGCGAATGAGAGCGTAGCTGGTCACCACCAGGTCGGACTCCGGGATCCGGACAAACAGCTTCTCCCGAGCACTGCCCTCAATCCCCAGGACCCGAAGCTGAGGCGTGAACGTCGCCGCCTCGCGCTGCCAGTTCCACACCAATGAGGACGGACACACGACGAGGTGAGGACCCGGACGGGCCTCAATCATCGCGAGCGCCTGGATCGTCTTTCCCAGCCCCATCTCATCCGCCAGCAGGCCGCCGAGCCGGCGTTTGGCAAGATCGAGCATCCAGCGCGCCCCGACCTCCTGATAGGGCCTGAGCCGGCATGCGAGCGGCCCAAGAGGCAGTTTGCAGGGCTCTTTCTCCATGACGTGCGAACCGGTCCAGCTTGCCATACTTTCCTCCAGGTAGGCGCGCTGGGCCGGCCGAACCCGATAGACCCCGTGCGTCTGCTCCGGATCGCAATCCCGCAAAACTTCCTCCAGATCCGCAGCAAGCGCGGCGTCCGGCACGGCAATCCGTCCGTCCTTGAGCCGGACCTGCGGCCGCCCGCTGCGCAGCAATTGCTGGACATCCTGGGCGGAGAGAACGGCATCATTTCCTGCGGTGAAATGCACGTGGAAGTCGAGCCATCCGTCGTCTTTTTCGCGGATGGCGAAATGCGGCTCGATGCGGACGATGTCCTTCGTGACGTGTGCAAACCGCTCACCCTCGCGGACGTCCCACTTTGCTTTGAGGCGCGGAAGTGCGGAGGCAAAGAACCGGACCGTGGCCTCCTCGCCGCGCAGGACCGCTTTTCCCTGGATATCCTCAAACCCACAGAACATCAGCTCGCGAAGGGCCTCCCCCTCGGCAGCGGGATGGGTCACGCCGGCCTGGCTGTAGTCGAAGGCAATCTCGGCCTCCAGATGCCGCAGCGAACCCTCCAATGTCAGGCGGACCTGTGGCAGCTCGCTCGTGGGGGCTCCCCGCGACACGGGAGCCTTTGGAGCCGGAGTGGCAACAGGGGGCGGCTTGGACGGCTTCATCACCTCGAGCCCGACAGCAACGGCATGGGCACAAATGATCCCCCGCGCTCTCGAATCCCGGCAAGGGCACAGGTTCTCCACGTCGATCGCATTGCGGATCCTCAACCCGGAAAAATACGATTTACCGTCCGAGGTCAGTTTCCCTTTCAGGACCGGCGGCTCATACGCCGCCTCGGACACACGGCCCGCCGCATGAATCGCCCGCGCCTCCTTGAAAACCGGCCACCCACAGAGCGAGACCAGAAATTTTTCTGTGAGCTCCACGCGCGGAACCGTGCGTGAGCCGCGCAAAGCTGTCAAGGGGTCGCTCGGTGGTATCGGAATTCCCTCCACCTCGCCAGGGAGGAGCGAGCCGCTTTTCACCTCGCCAGCGGGTCCGATTCGTGACAATGAGTCCGCATGACCCGATTCCTTGCTGCCATGCTGGCCGGCGTGCTTCTGGCCGGATGCGTCACCCCTCCGCCGGCCCCGCGAATCGACCGGAGCAAGCCGGCCGCGAAGCGCGACACCGGGCCCTTCTGGTGGGGGATTGCGAGCAGCTCTTTCCAAAATGAGGACCGCGGGGAGAAGCCGGGGTCTCCGAATTATTTCCGCACCGACTGGGATCTTTTTGCCGATGCCAAGCGCGTGCCTCCGAAGGGCGACGAGGGCGTGTTCAGCTGGTCCAGCTTTGATCGCGATGTGGAGGCCCTGAAAAAGATCGGGGTGAACCACTACCGGTTCGGCGTCGAGTGGGCGCGCATCGAACCGCAGCCGGGGCGCTACAACGAGGCGGCTCTCCGGCGCTACGTCGAGATGGCGCGCAAGCTCAAGGCGGCTGGCATCGAGCCGATCATCACGCTCTGGCACTTCACATTTCCCGACTGGATGGTGGCCAAAGGGCGCAACACCCGCTGGCTGAACCCGCTCTACCGCGAGCGCTGGCCGCTCTACGTCGAGAAAGTGGCCAAAGCCATGGCTCCCTACGTGCAGACGTTTGCCCCCCAAAACGAGCCCAACGGCGACCTGGCTCTCGGCTACATCAGCGCGACATGGCCGCCGGGGTATTTCCTGAGCTTCGGAACCCATGCCGCCGCCCTCGAGGAAAGCGTGTGGGGATTCCGCAAAGCCGCGGAAATCGTCCGCAAATACCGCAAGGATGCCCTCATTCTCAGCATCGCCGCCATGCCGTATTGGGAGCATGGGATTTTTGACCCGACCGGCGCCTACTACAACCTCATGCAGCGGATCAACTTCACACACCTCGACCGCACGTATGACGTCTGCGACCTGATCGGCTTCAACTATTACTACACCGAATACCCGGATTTTACCGCGCTCCTCGCCCTCAAGGCCCGCCGCGGCCGAAACTACAGCCTGCTCGGTTGGATCATCCAGCCCCGGTCGCTCTACAAGCAGATCAAAAATGTCCAGAAGCGCTACAACAAGCCGGTTGTCGTCACGGAAAACGGGATCGCCACATCGAAGGATATCAAACGCGTTCGCTACCTCTTCAACCACATGCTGGAGGTCAAGGAGGCCATGGCGGACGGCGCAGACGTCCGGGGGTATTTCGTCTGGACGCTGGTGGACAACTACGAGTGGCACCACGGCTACAAGGCCCCATTCGGAATGGCCAAGCTCAACCGCAAAACCCATCAGCGCCTCCTCCGCCCGTCGGCCCTCTTTTACCGCGGCATCATCGACAGCTCGCAAAGCGCGGGGATCATGGACGATGTCTCGACCGCCCCGGAGCTTCCACCCGGATTCGTGGAAAGGTAAAAAGAGGGGTGATCGTTGAGGGCTGAGGGTTGATTGACTCGCCCAGAGCGAAGCATCGTTTTTAGAACGGATTATCTTGCATATCAGCGCAGCGGCGAATTTGATTCTCTGACACGATTTAGGAGTTCCGGCCCCTCGAAATCGGGCATCAGTTCGTGCGCCTGATTTCCGATCAGGCCGGCCGTTCCGACGTCATTCACCAACCCCACATCCATGTTCACTGCAACCCAACTGCTTCAGATCGCCCTCGCGATCATCCTGCTCTTTGTCATCATTTTCCCCCTGATGTTCTGCATCCGGAAAATCCAACCGGGCCGGGCCGGCATCAAAACCGGTTTCGGCGGCCTCCACGTCGCCTTCGACTGGATGATCCGCCTCCCGTTTTTGCAGAACTACCACATTGTCGATATCTCGGTCAAAAAGCTCGAGATTACCCGCAAGGGCAAGGATGGCCTCGTCTGCCGCGACAATATCCGCGCGGACATCACGGTCGCCTTTTACATTCGTGTCGATGCCACCGCCGAGAGCGTGAAAAAGGTCGCCCAGATGCTGACGCCGGAACGCGTCTCGGATATCAACCAGCTCCGCGAGCTCTTTGAAGCCAAATTTTCCGAAGCCCTTAAAACCGCCGGCAAGCAAATGGAGTTCCACGAACTCTTCACCGAGCGCCTGCGATTCCGCGATGAGATTCAGGAGACCATCGGCAAGGACCTCGACGGCTTTCTGCTTCAGGACGTCGCCATCGACTACCTTGAACAAACCCCACTCGAGCAGCACGACCCCAACAACGTCCTCGACGCCGAAGGCATCAAAAAAATCACCGAGATCACCCAGCGCGAACGGGTGCTGTCCAACGAGTTCTCCCAGCGCGCCCAGGTTCACGTGGAGAAGGAAAATGCCGACGCCTCCATTGCCAAGCGCGAGCAGCATCGCCGCGAGGCGGAGGATGCTGCCAAGCAGCAGCGGGCGATTCTCGAAGTCCAGACCAATGAGCAAGCCGAGGCGTCGAAGGTGATTGAGGTCCGCCGCCTGGATGTGGAAGCCAAGCGCCTCGAAACCGAGGAGTCCATCCAACTGCGCACCGAGGACATGAACCGCGCCGTGCAGGAGCGGCAGTTCACCGTGACCAAGGAAAAGCAGCGCCTCGAACAGGAGTCCCAACAGGAAGGCGAGGAGGCCCGCGTCCGCCGCGAACGCACCGTCTCCCTGGCCGAGATGGACAAGGAGGTCAAGGTGGCCGAAGCCGCCGTTGAGGTCGAACGCAAACGCGCCATCGTCGTCTCCGAACAAAAGGCCGTCGTCGAGCAGGAGGAGGAAAAAAACAACATCGCCGCCCGCATGACCGCCGAGCGCGAACGCGAAGTGGCTCTCATCGACGCCGACAAAAACGCCAAGAAAGAACAGGTCGTCAAGGTGGTTGCCGCCGAGGCTCAGAAGGAGGCGGACCGCAATCTCGCGGAAGCCGAAAAAATCAAGATCATCACCGCCGCAGAGGCCGCTCGCGACGCCTCTGTGCGCGACGCGGAACGCATCCAAACCGTGGCCGACGCCGAGGCCAAGGCTGCGGACAAACAGCGCCACTCCATGGAGCAGGAGGCCGAGGGCGAAGCCGCCCGCGTTGCCGCGCCCGGCCTTGCCGAAGCCCGTGTCATCACAGCCAAAGCCACCGCC
>JBGSJQ010000044.1:0-6904 GCA_041741775.1 Terrimicrobiaceae bacterium
GTTGCCTTCCCAGACACTGAACCATTCCCGCCCATCGGAGCGATGACACCACCACGTGTTGATCGCCCATGAATGTAGCGTGTAGGCCAACAAGTGGGCGGTGGCGGGGCCGAGATTATGATCGGTCAGGATCGCGTCGATCCGGGTGGCGTTGTCGGTGATTTCGTGGCCGGATTTACGGGCCCAGAGTGCGACGGCTTTCAGATCGGCGAACTGCGCTTGATAGCGAAACGGAGCGGGTTCGCCCTGCACGCGCAGTGTCGCGGTGCTCCATGTGCACCACGCGACGGTGAGGGCGGCGAGAGGTTTTGCCTGTTGCGGACGGAGGGTTTGAACGAAGCGGCGGCCCTGTCTTTTGCCTGCGATCACGACGAGGCGGTCGCGTTGAGCTACCGTTTCTCCGATCCCTTTATACCATTCAGGACCGGTGGTCGGACGGCTGTTCGTTGCTTCAAAAACGAGATCAAGCGCATCGCGTCCCTGCTCTTCATAGGCGAAGGGGCCATCGGTGATTTCAAGGAACAGCTCGACCTTGGCCGGTGGGGTATTTTGCGCGTCCCACCGGAACTGTCCGCCGATGGGCTCGAGCACCAAGTCGAACAACAACGCAGGGATGGTGGAAAAGTCCGCGTCGCCTGGGCGAAACGGGGTCGTAACGGTCAACCGCACCTTGAGCCCGGAGGGGGAATCAATGCCGATGAATCCAACCGTGCAGGGGGAGGTGCGTTGATCGACAAAGGAAAAATCCTGCGCGCCATTGAGCGGAGCCAGTGGGAAAATGATTTCGCGATCTCCGACCTTCAGGCCGGCGCGCAAATGAAACAGCGGTCTGGCATGAAATGGCGCGAAACGCAGAAGCGCACAGCTGCGGCGGTGGGGTTCAAAGAAAATTCCATGACGGGAACCCGTCACGGCGAGAGCATCGGACATTAGTTGCATAGGAAGAGGATCAGGAGGAGGCTACTAAATGCGGTGAGAGGGTAACGACGGCCCGGGCGTGGTTGGGATCGCGGCGGAGCACCTCGTTGAGAAGGGAGCGGGCCTTGGCTTTTTGGCCGAGACCGAGGAGCGCCTGGGCTTGGATGAAGCGGGCGGTGGTGGTCTGCACGGACTGGAGGTCGGCATCGAACAGCAACATGGTCGGCAGCGAGGTGGCGAAGTAGTCGATCTTGGCCTCGGTTTTTTCCAAGGTGCAGGCGTAGTCGAGCAAGGCGCGGAGAAGTTTTTCTGCGGCGGCTTTGCGTCCGAGCGACTGCATGGCGAGAGCGGAGTAGTAGGTCATTTCGGAAAAGGCGCGGACGCTCATATCCTGAAAGTCTCCCCGGAAATCCGCTGCCAGTTTCCAATGGGCTTTGGCCTCGGCATTTCGCTTGAGGGCGTGGAGCGCGGTGCCGATCCAGTAGTGCGCATCGCTTTGGTTTGCGAGCAGGTGACGGGCTTCGCCGAGCTCTGGCGGCAAGCGGAGGGTTTGTTCAAAGTGGTCGAGGGCGGTGGCGGCATCACCGGACTGAAGGGCTTTCCGACCGAGGTTCAGGTGGCTGAGCAGGTGTTGGCCGAGGGCCATGCCCTCGCCGCCTTCCCAAGGCTGAAACTTGCGTTTTTCGAGAACCGCGAGGGCCTTTTCCGGAGCATCGGTGAGGTTGTAGAGCGCGCAAATTTCGACGGTGAGGTCATCGCGCTGGGCGACGAGATCCGGGTGTTGGCGCAGTGCACGCAGGCGGCGGGCGGGCGGCACGGCCGTGCGTTTCCAGAGCTGGTCGCGCTCATAAAGGAGGCGTGCGTCGAGCGGGTTGGCGGCAAAGGCGCGATTATAGGCGCGGCTGGCCCGGACGGGGGAATGGAGGATGTTGAAATATCCGATGCCGAGGTTGCGCCAGACGACGGAGTAGCCCGGATCGAGGCGGGCGCTGGTTTCCCAGAGCTGGATGGCTTCCTGATAGCGGCGGCGGTCATAGAAGAGATTGCCGAGATAGTAGGGCGCGCGCGCATCTTTGGGGTTGGCGCGCATGGCAGACTCGAGGATCGCGATTTCCTCAATGCGTGCGGGGAAACAATAGTCGGGCGAGGCGTGTTGCGCTTCGTTCAGGGAGGCTTGGGCTTGAGCGGTCTGGCCGGTTAGTCCGGCGATCCAAGCGAGGTAGTAGTGCCGAAGCGGTGCGTCGCCGAGACCGGGGGTGGCCGCGAGGAGCAGCGCTCGGGCCTCGGCATAGAAACCAGACTGCACCAGATCCAACGCGAGATCGAAGCGCGCCTGGGTGTCGCAGTGGAGTGGTTCGCCGCCTAGGAGTTTTCCCCAAGAATCGAGCGGATCCAGCGCCCGGGTTGCGGCTAGGAAGGCCTCGTTTTCGCGGCCAAGTCGCCCGAGCACCATGGTGCGCAGGTTGCGGGCGCGGAGGTTCCCGGTGTTGAGGCGCAGCGATCGGTCGAGGTGATCGAGGGCGGTCTCGTAGTTGCCACGGCGGCAATCCATCTCGGCCAGTGCGTGGTAGGCGGCGGATTGCCAGGCCTGATTCCAGGCGGCTTTGTAGAAGGCCGCGTAGGCTTCTTGGTCGCGACCAATATGGCGGAGAGTCAGGCCGAGGTGATAGTGAGCCTCGCCGTCGGCGGGATTGGCATTGCGTGCGGTCAGCCGAGCGATGGCCGAGCGCAGGTGGGACTCGGCCAGGGTGAACTCGCCCCGTCGCAGCCGATAGATACCCAGGGCGGTATGGCAGCGTGCATCGCCGGGGTCGCGGCGCAGGGCTTCCTCCCAGTAGGGTTCCGGGCTGCGGGTGGCGTGCCGGTATTGGCTGAGGTGAAGGCCGGTGAGATAAAGTTCGTCGTTGCTGGAAATCTCGGCGGGCGACGATGGTTCGGTCGCGGGAGGTGGCACTTCGCCTCGGGAAAGTGTCGTGGTCTCACAGAACAAAATCCGCTGACCCGCTTGATCGTTGACGCTTACCTTCAGCCCCTCGACGGAGAGATTGCCACGCAGGGAAATGTTTTCCACCAAGGGCTGGCCGGGGGCGAGGTCGCGTTGGAAACGTGCGAGCGATTTCCCGTTTCGCTCCACGACGATGGTGGACTGAGCGTGGCGCGCCGTCATTGCGACACCGAGGCGCAGGGATTTGCCCGCGAGGGCCAGACTGATGGCACCGGCCTCATTCGCATGGCGGGCCGGGCCGATCTCCCGGATGGGATACCAGAACTGGCTCCAAGTCTTGGTTTCTCCCGGTTCGAGAAAGGCGAAGTCGGGTTGGTTGTCGGTATAAACGCCCGCCATCAACTCGATGTAGGGCGCGCATTCACCGGAGGCATCCGGATCGGTCAGACTGCGATCCCAGGCGTAGCCGAATTCGTGGTTGCCCCAGGTCCATTGTTTTTTGCCGGGGGCGATGTGGTGATTGGCGACATGGACGACTCCCGCTTGCGCCCGATGGTCGTAGCCTCCGAAAAAATCCTCCTGTGAGCCCATGCACATGTAGGACGTCGGCACGGGGATGTTGGCGTAAAACGACAGGTCGTTCGGAGGGTAATCGACTGGCGTGCTCCCGCCAGATGCCGGCGGCAGGCAGGCTGGCGGAGCCTCGCTGGCGGGCACGCCACTGCGGGCGCGTTCCGCGTAATCGACTCCGTAATAACTTCCCTCGCACAGCGGATATTTGCTCATCGAGCGCCGGGCATGGTCGGCGACGTAGAAGACATCTGCCGGGAAAAAACTCTGATAGGCCTCGTGGACGCGGGTCGCGACATTTGCCCACCAAAGAAAAGTCTGCACCAGCGGAGTGCGGTTGTAGGCGCGGACCTTCAACTCAAGGAGCGATTTTCCCGGACGCAGGCAGACGCCGTGCATGCCCTTCATGCGCTGGAGCGGATCATGGTCGCCGCACCACACGGTGATACTACCGTCGGCGGAGTTCTCGATCTCGACCTCGGTGGGCATGAAGGTGGCCGGGCGGTGGTGCTGCGGCCAGTTGAACTCGACGCCGCCGGAAATCCACGGCCCCGCCAGACCCACGAGAGCGGGTTTGATCACATCCTGACGGTAGAAGAAGTCGTAGCCGTTGGTCTTGTCCTTGCCGATGTGGATACGGCCGCCGATTTCCGGTAGAATAAGGATTTCGAGAAATTCGTTTTCCAGAATAATAGCGTCCCATGCGCGCTCGACTGGCTTTTCTGCAATGCGGTCATAGAACGGCAGCGGATAGACTTTGCCGCTGCTGCCTTGATAGACCCGCTTCTCCAGAAACATCGGATTTTTATCCGGAGGCTGGGGCTCGTAGGTCGGCAGCAGGACGGACTCGCGTCGGCAAGTGACGGGGGTGGATTTCATTGTAATATGCGGGTCAGCAGCATATCCAGATTGTTCTGGACGGTGAGGTTGCGGATCCCGCCGTCGGGGCCGCGCTCGATCTTGCATGCGCCGATGCCTCCCGTGGGCACGCCGGCGATGTTTTTGTATTCGGGATGAGCGGTCATGCTTTTTGCGTTAAGCGGCTGGAATTATGCGTGGCCTGATGCGGGAAAGGGTTTAAGCGTCCGTCGTTTGTGTCAACGCAATCGGGCGCCATAAGGAGCGCAAGCACGGCGGAGTGGACAATCGGAACGAGGATCGGCGATTCTCTGGCCCGCACGCCGGACGGGAGGCTGGACGACAGCGAAAGGAGAAAGATCTGAACGGGCAAAGACGTTTTCATTAGGATCTGAGGTTGGAGTCTATGCCGAGAAGCGTAGGATGTTCCACGACAACGGCGGCAAAGTGCCTGGCTGCGAGGCCGCGCACGGCTTGACGCGGTCGGGGTGCTCGGCTGTATTGGTGGGCCTGCGGATCGGTGTGGGTGCGAGTTCGCGGACCAGCGCGGCCACATCCTGACGGAAGCCGTCGGCATCGGCCGTGGGATGATCCGCCTCGAAGATGCCCGTGTAAACACATCGGCCAAGGTTCTCGACGAAGCTGCCAAAGAGGCGCGGATCGACCTCGTGCAGGACATGCCGGGGATCAATGGAGCAATCACATGGTTTCATAAATGTCGAAAATAGCTCGGATACTGGACGGAATACCTCGCAAACTGTTGGAGTCACACCTATTCCGAATGCGAACCACCCGCAATTCTGCGGCTACTAATCTGGTTAACCTCCGGAGGGAACTTCCACCACGGGCAGCTTGCCAGGTTGCGGCAGGGGATTGCGCAGGGCTTGGGCTGAGGTTTCCACGAGCACTGTGAACTTGGCCGGCCAGGCGGTGGGGTTGCCGATTTTCAATCCGCCATCCTCGGTCCATGAAGCGTCGAGGTGATCCATCACCACAATCAGGCCGGTGTCCGGCTGGGCATAGATGCCGGGGATTTCCGCGCGGGTGAGCAGGGCGCTGACCTCACACCAGCAGGGGCCGTGAAACACGCCGCCGACGTTGTCGTCCCAGTCGCTGGTATTGCAGCGCTCGTTGATCCATCCGGACGGGAGTGGCAGTCCGTCTTTATCACAAATCGGGCGGTCTTCGCGCGAGACGGTTTGTGGCAGAAAGCGGGTGATGTCGCGCAGGAGATCGAGGTAGCGGGCGTCGCCCGTTGCGCGGAAGAGCTTGAGCAATCCGACGCCGGAGTGGGTGCAGATGCCGGGCGAGGCGTGGCCGTTCTGCGCGTTGGCGAAGACGGCTCCGGTGGTTTTGATGCCGAGCTTTCCGAACTCGGAGCCGGGCGGAAACCGGTAGTCATCGGATACGACCCATGAGGCGAATTGGCGGGCAGCCTCGCCGGCACGCGCCAGCCAGAGCGGATCGGCGGTCGTCTCGTGCAATTCGACGAAGGACTCTACCAACGCGTAAGAGGACTCGCTGTCGGGGCATTGCAAGGCATCGCCTGGACCGCCGGTGGAAATGCCGTTGCAGGTGAAATGCTGATAGAAAAACTCCGCGCTCTCCCGAGCGGCAGCGAGGAATCGTCCGTCGCCGAAGCGTCGCTCCGCCGCACAGAGCGCGGCGGGAATCAACGCGCCGCTGGCGGAATTCCCCACGGCCACGCGGCCCGTGAATTGATCCAGCCAATGCCCGAACTGGCCGTTTTCCTTCCAGACACGCACCAAGGCATCGGCCGTGCGCCGGGTGCCATCGAGCCAAGCCAGCGGCACTGTTTCGCCACTGGATTCGAGCGCGTTCATCGCCCGCAGCGCATAGAGCAAGGCATCACCCTGCCGCCGGACGAGGGTGAAATTCTTGCGCCACGGATGGGCCGGATCCGACAGGCCGTCACTTTGCCAGATGCCCTCGCTGCAGCGGGCGAAGAACAAGCCGCCGGGCGTGATCCCCTCCCCGAGCGCCCGGTCCAGATGGGCGAGGCAGCGGCTGCGGGTCAGGCCCGCCGCGCCGCCGGCCAACAGCGCGTATTTGGCGATGATGCCGCCACACCAGCCGGTTTGATAGGGATTATTCGCCCACTCATGAGTCAAACTGGTATGGTAAAGCCCATCGCGCTCACACCAGAAATCCCGATTGTAGTGCGCCTCGATCAGTTCGAACACCGCCGACTGCGGCAGCTCGACCGGCGCCTCCCTGGGCGGCACCAGCGCTTTGCGAACCGCGAAAACGCGGTCGAACAACTCCTGGATGCTTGCGCACGGAAAGGAATCGATCCGGACGGAAAGGGAAACCCCGTCACCGGGCAGGAAATCACGGCCGCGATCCGGGGATTCCGCATCGGTGTTCATGAACTGATAGCGCCGCTCCCGCACGCCGGGTGCGGTGACCGTGAGGCGTGCAGATTGGCGGTCATCGCTTTCCACAAAGTCGAAACCGACTTCATCCGGCCCGGCGTTGGGCGGTGCGAGCAGGATCCAGCCGGTGCCATTGCGCGGGTCGAACATCGCGACGCAAGGCGTGGTGAGCGCGCCGGCTAACAATTGCAGGTGCGAGGGACCGTCATCGGTCCGA
>JBGSJQ010000045.1:0-11588 GCA_041741775.1 Terrimicrobiaceae bacterium
CCCGTCCTCGACCGCCTTCGAGATGGCGACCGTCATCCCGCGGTCCTTGAACGAACCCGTCGGGTTGAGGCCTTCAAATTTCAAATAAACATCCGCGCCGGTTTTTTTGCTGAGTCGCGGGGAGTGGATGAGAGGCGTGGAGCCTTCGCTGAGCGAGATGACCGGCGTGGCGTCGGTGACGGGAAGATGAAGGCGGTAGCGGGAGATGACCCCGCAGTCGTGGAGAGGTGAGTTCACGAGAAGGATTCCATGTGGAGAAGGAGAGGGTCGCCCTTGACGCAGGGGAGGGCGGCCAGCGTTGCTGTGGCCTCGCGCATGCGCCCCAGCGGCGCATCGTGCAGGGTGAGCACGAGAGGAATGGGACCGGGGTCCGGGCTTTCGGGCTGGATGACCGAAAGGATGCCGATGTCTGCCGCGCCGAGTGCCCCGGCAATCTGCGCCAGCACGCCGGGCTGGTCCTCAACAGCGAGGCGCAGGTAATACTTGGCGACAGAATCAGCGATCGGCTCGCATTTTCCGTAGAGGTCGTGTGAGGTGAATCCACAGCATCCCCTCGGGGCTTGGAGCGCCGCTGCGGCTTCGGCGAGATCGCCCAGCACCGAGCTCGACGTTGGGTCCTGCCCGGCTCCGCGTCCGTAAAATAGCGCATCGCCAACGACATCCCCGCGCACGGCCACGGCGTTGAAAACCCCGTTCACCGAGGCCAGGACATGGGATTTAGGAATGAGCGTCGGAACGATCTGCACGCCAATCTCGTTGCTCTCGTGGGCCTTGATGGTGGCGATCAATTTGATCCGGTAGCCAAGCTCATCGGCGAACCGGATGTCCGCCGCCGTGATTTTTTCGATCCCTTCGACCAGCACCTCGGAGGGGTCCACCCAGAACCCGTAGGCCAGCGAAGCGAGGATGATCGCCTTGTGCGCGGCATCCCAGCCGTTCACATCCAGCGAGGGATCCGCTTCGGCGTAGCCAAGGCTCTGTGCCTCTGCCAGGGCTGGAGCAAATTCCAGCCCCGCATCGGTCATGCGCGTGAGAATGTAATTGCTCGTGCCGTTCAGGATCCCGTGGATTGACTCAAAGCGGTTCCCCACAAAACTTTCCCGGACCGCTTTGATGATCGGGATCCCCCCGGCCACCGCCGCCTCGAAAAACACCGGCACATTCGCCCTCGCCGCCAAATCGAAAATTTCCCGCCCATGCTCCGCCAGAAGCGCCTTGTTGCCCGTGATGACGGTTTTTTTGGCCTGGATCGCGCGTTTCACGAACTCCAACGGGATCTCGATTCCACCTATCAACTCGATCACGATATCGATGGATGGGTCCTCCAGCAGGTCGTCCAGCCGCGTGGTGAAGAGCTCGGCCGGGGCCACCACATCGCGCGGTTTTTGCAGATCGCGGACGGCAATCCGGCGGACATCAAACGTCGCGCCTGTGCGCTGCGCCAGCAGGGCACCGTTGCGGGCAAGGTTCTTGAAAACCCCACTGCCCACTGTGCCAAATCCGGCCAGACCTATGCCAATCTCTCTTTTCATTGCAGGCCGCACACTATCGCTGCCGGAGGAATTGCCTGTAAAGCGCAGAAAAGGCGGATTTTTGCTGGGCCCCTGCCTGAAAATCGGAAATCGACACCCGTGCGGAATTGGCGTCAGTTTGGGGGCATGAGCAAAAACGATTGGACAGTTCTGTTTGTGCGGGTGGTCGGCCTTTATCTGGTGGCAACGCATCTCGCGACCTTTGCCATCACGACAGCCTCGCTGGTTATCACCCTCCTTCAGACAAAGGGCGCTGCCTTCAACGCAGCCAGCCTCTACGCCTACCAGGGGCCTTTCGTCTCGATTCTGGCCCTCTTGATCGGCCTCCTCATGATCTTCCAGGCCGGACCGATTGCCGCCGCGATCCAGAAAAACGACCTGCCGAAAAAATAACCCCACGCGAACATCCCGCCTCTGCGCCTTCGGTGGGATGCGTTATGCAAACATTCTGGTTTACGCTCGGGATAGCAGTGATCCGGCCAAACAATTATGCGCAGATGAAGTTCTTCGTATTCTGTGGAGGAAGCGCACTGGGCGATGAAGCTCTCAGGTTTTGCAAGAGTATTACGTGACTGTTACCAGGGAATTGAAACCAGGCATTCCGGATTCCCAAGCCCAAATCCAGGCGGATCAACTGGCCCCCCGATGACGAAGGGTTCATGCGTGACTACCTGATAGACGTAGCACGGTCCAGACCGTGAAGTGGGGTTGACAGCCTATCGCCGATGGGGCACCAAAACTATTCCCTGCATTTTGGATGGGAATTCTACCAGGCCGGGGGAATCGGAATTCCGCGTTTGCACAGCGGGCTGCACGCGGAATGGGCAGAACATCAGCGTTTTTTACCCGAAATCCTCAAGAACGTCGGAACATCCAGGTCCTCGCCCTCGACGATGGTCGGCTCGATTTTTTCGAAGCGCCCGCGGGCGACAGGTTCAAACTGAAGGGTTTCCTGTTTGACCTTGGGGGTTGTTGGTTTGGCGTCGGAGGCGGCCTGCCGCAGAGGCCGCGGCACCGCCGTGGGAGTGCTTCGCGCCGGTGCGGGCACCGCAGCGGCATCAACCGGAGCAGGTTCGGAGGAGAGGAGCGACTGCGTTGGGGCGGGCTCTTCGGCAGGAAGGGGGGCTGGGGGCTCGGGGCGCCTTGCAGGAGGTTTGGCCGATGAGTGCGGGGTCGGAATTGCGCGGGGCGATCCGCATTTCGCGATGATGGAGACCGAGACGGGAGCGTCGGCGACCGGTAACGTGCTGACGCCGAGATGGAGAATTGCGGTTTCCGAGACGTGCCGCGAAATCTCCTGCATGACGGCCCCAACCTCCGCAAACGAGAGCGAAGGAGGACCGGAAATGTGGACAAGGATGCTGGCCGCATCGCTCAGGAGCCTTCCGCGATCCAGGAGCGGGCTCGCGAGCGCTCCTTCGAGTGCCTCGTGCGCACGGTTGTCCCCGGTTTTAGACGCCGTCCCGAAAAGGCAGGCCCCGTCGCCACCCTGTAGCACGGAGAGAAGGTCCGGAAGGCCCACCCCCAACGGTCCCGAGGCGGAAATCAGGCAAACGACGGCTTCGACACAGCCGGTGAGGATCTCGTCGCAGGCGGAGAATGTCTCTGCCACGCCCGAGCGGGGAGCCGAGAGCTCGGCCATCAGGTCATTTTCAAAATGGATCACCGCATGCGCATAAGCTGAAATGTCCTGCAGCGCTGCTGCCGCCTGCGCCGAGCGGCGGCGGCCTTCAAAACCGAACGGCGAAGTCAGGATCGCGATGAGCAGAGCGCCGGACTTTCTGGCGGCCTCAGCGACGTAGACTCCTGATCCGGAGGCCGTGCCTCCTCCCAAGCCGCCGCAGAGAAAGACAATGTCGGCTCCGTTGACCGACGCTTCGATGTCGGCCTGGGACTCCTTTGCGGCGTCGAGACCGATCTCAGGGTCACCCCCGGCCCCGAGACCTCGCGTGGTGAGCGGACCAAGCGGGATTTTTGTGGAGGATACCGAAGATGAAAGCGATTGCTGGTCGGAGTTGATTGCAACCGTCTCGATATCGAGGCCTCGGCTCATGCTGATCCGGTCGGCCAGGTTGACGCCAGCATTTCCCAGCCCAACGAGCCGAACCACCGGGGTTTGGGAGCGATCGAGGAACCTGGGATAGGTGATCATAGGATTAGAACGGTAAGCGGAACATCTGGCCCACTTTCTTGAAGACTCCGCCGAGGAGGGTCTCCTCCGGCATCTCCGAACGGACCGCCTGGGCGTATTTGGCGAGCCCGATGCATGTCGAGAACTGGGGATTCTCAAACGCCGAGGTTGGGCCGGAGACCGCCTGGGCGCGGGTCAGGTGGACCGGCATCTCGAAGACCGACTCGGCCACCTCGCGGATCCCTCGGATCAGGCTGCATCCGCCGGTAAGCATCACTCCCGCCCCGAGCAGGTGCTCGGGCACCTCGCCCGCAAGCCGCTTGCGCAGCAGCGTGAAAAGTTCCTCAAGGCGCGCGTGGATGATCATGTTCAGCATCTCTCGCTCGACCTCCTTGCCGGAGAAGCCCGTGTCATTTTTTAAAATAATTTTTTCGCCGGGGAGGGCTTTTCCGATGATTGCGGACCCCTCTTCGACTTTGAGTTTTTCGGCGCGGGTGATCGGGATGCGCAAGCCGATCGAGATGTCGTTGGTAATGTGATCGCCCCCGACGGCGAGGACTCCACTGTGGCGGACAGCTCCGTCAAGATAGACGATAAAATCGGTGACACCGCCGCCGATATCGATAACGAGCGCACCGGATTCCTTCTGGTGCTGCCCGAGCACAACTTGGGCGGAGGCGAGCGAGTTAACGACGACGTCCTCGACCTCGATGTGGCACTCTTTCACGCAGCGGATCGAATTCTGGGTCCGGTTCGTCACGCCGTGGATGATATGAAAATCGGCCTCGAGGCGGCTGCCAAGCATGCCGATCGGGTTGAGGACGCCCTCCTGACCGTCCACGTAGTAGTGCTGGATGATCGAGTGCAGGATGAAGTTCTCCTTCGGAAGGCTGATCTCCTTGGCTTTGAATTCCACTTCCTGGATCTCTTCGTCGGTGATTTCACCACCCTGCTCGGGGATGACAACCGAGCCCCGGTTATTGAAGCTCTGGATGTGGCTGCCCGTAACGGCGAGCCAGACGCTGCGGATCTCGACATCGCTCTTATCCTCGGCATCAGAGAGCGCCTCCCGCACGCAGTTGGAAGCATTCTCCAGATCGACGATCTCGCCTTTGCGGACCCCGCGGGAAGGGGCCTCGCCCACGCCAAGCAGTCGGACATCACCGTCTTCGCGGCATTCGGCCACTACGGCGCAGACCTTGGTGGTTCCGATCTCAAGCCCGACATGAATATCTTCGCGAGCCATGAGTGTTACCTTTCAGCTGAGTTATTCACGGTTTTGAGGGAGGCTGCCTGCGGGGCCTGGACAAACGTCACCGGCGTGTTGCGGCGGACCATCAGGTTCACAGAGTCGAGCTCCCGTCCGGAGTTGCTGCAGTGCTCGAGAAGTTGGCGCAGGCGGGCAAGCTGCTCAGGAAAATCCTCTGTGTCGAATGTGATGCGGGCATTCCTGTCACTCACGACGTCGATGCAGTAGCCTTTGGCAATGTTGAGAGTGCGGATATTCAGCAGGCATTCTGGATGGCTCTGGACCTCCCGGAGCAGGGCAAGGGCCAGGCGGAGATCTTCACTGTGGAGGGGTTCTCCATCCCGTATATTATCGCTGCGAACGCCGTAAATGACCGGCAGGTGGTAGAATTCCGGCTGGATTAGGCGTGGTTTCATCAGAAAACCGGAGTCATCCGCCAGGAGGGATTTTTCCGGATCAAACGGGTCGGCATTCAGGTCCGGCGGAGCGATCCAGGCCACGGGGTCCCTTGCGGTCAGGGTGATCGTGATGTTGTCGGGGAGGTGCCGCTCGATCGCGACATCCGCCACCTGGGGGATTTCTCGCAGAGACTTTTCCGCAGCGGAAAGGTCGGCGCGGAAGATGTTTCCCCCCTCGCAAAGGCCCGTTGCTTCCAGTGCCTCCTCGCGGGTCATGATGCCGTCGAGCTCGAATGTCACCCGGCGCAGGGTGTATTCGGCATTGGAAAAAAAGAATTTATCAAGGGCGGTGGTGATTCCGAGCCAGGCAGCGACACCGAACGTGAGCAGGAGAGCGGTCGTCCAGAAAAACCCGCTGATCTTCTGGCGGCGCTGGCGGCGGGCGGTGACGGCGCGCACCTTGACGTTGAGCAGATGCTGGCCCCGACCGTTGGACCGGTGCCTGCGGTTGCCTGCAACAGCTTTGGTGGGACGTCGCGTCATGGGTTTCGTGCCAAAAGAGAAAGTCCGGCTATTTCCTCACAAAGCGCCGGAAAGTTCAAGCCGACGACGGCGGCGGCCTTGGGCAGCAGGCTGGTCTCCGTCATGCCGGGAATCGTGTTGATTTCGAGGACATTCAGGCTTCCATCAGGAGCCAGGAGCACATCGACGCGCGAGTAGACCCGGAGCCCGAGGGCCCGGCAGGCCGCGACGGCGACGGCCTGGATTTTTTCGGTGAGGTCGGCCGGAAGCCGGGCGGGGACCTGGTCGTCGGAGGCCCCCTTCGGGTATTTGTGCTCGTAGTCGTAGAACCCTTCGTGAGGAACCACCTCAACGATGGGAAGGGCGGAGGGGCCAAGGATCCCAACCGTCAGTTCCCGGCCTTCGAAAAATTCTTCGACAAGAACCCGGTCGCCGTAGAGGAAGCAATCCTCGAGGGCGGCGGCAAGAGCCCCGGCAGAGGAGACGATATGGACCCCCACGCTGGATCCCTGCCGCGGGGCCTTGACCACGCAGGGAAACCGGCAGTCTGCGGGCTCTCCGCGAGAAAGGATCCGCCACCCGCAGGTCGGAATCCCGGCCCGGTCAAAGCAGAGCTTCGTTTCGATCTTGTCAAAAGCCAGGCGGCTTTCTTCAGCCCCCTCGCCGGTGTAGGGGATTCCCTTGGCGTCCAGCAGGGACTGGATCCCGCCGTCCTCGCCGAAGGTTCCATGGATCATGTTGTAGACGAGGGCCGTATCCGGCGGTAGATCGAACTCCGCACCCCCCACGTCCATTTCGGTGACGGACGCACCGCAGGAGCGGAGTGCGCCGGCAACCGCTGCGCCGGACCTCAGCGAAACCTCCCGCTCTTTTCCCGGCCCTCCCATCACCAGCGCCACCGGCATCCCGTTCAAAAGTCCCTCGTAATTTCTTTTCATAGATCCACTCCAACAATTTGCACTTCGGTCTCCAAAGAAATCCCTCGCGTGCGCTCGGCTGCCGCCTGGATCTCAGAAATCAGGTTCATCACGTCCTCGGCCGTCGCCCCGCCGTCGTTGACGATAAAATTCCCGTGAACGTCCGAAACCCTCGCGCGGCCGACCGCAAAATTTTTGAATCCGAGTTCCTCGATGAGTTTTCCGGCGGGGATGGTGCCGGGGTTTTTGAAGATGCATCCGGCGCTGGCGGCGATCGGCTGGGAGGACCGGCGTTTGGCGCAGGAAGCCTCGATCAGGCGGTCGATCTCCTCGGGTGTGGCCGGCGATCCTTTGAGCACCGCGGCGAGGGCGTAGTTCTGCTGGAGCATGGGCACGCTGCGGTAGCGGATGTCGAGTTCGGTGGGCGTGCGGGTGAAGATGTTTCCGTCCTGATCGCAGAAGCGGACCCGGACAACCTGATCAAACGTCTGGGTGCCCATGGCGCCGGCATTCATGCGAAGCCCGCCGCCCAGGTTCCCCGGAATGCCCTCCATCCACTCGAAGCCACCAAGCCCTGCGTTCCGGGCGATGGCGCTGAGTTGCTTAAATTTGACGCCAACTCCTGCGGCAATCTCATCTCCCGACACTTCGTGGCGGAGGAACTCTCCGCGGGACAGGTGGGCCACAACCCCCGGGATGCCTCCATCGCGAACGAGAAGGTTGGACCCGCGGCCCATCACCATGAACGGGATCTCTTCGTCATAGCAGTATTGGACGAGATCCGCAAAACCCTCCTCCGTCTCGGGCTCGACCCAGAACTGCGCGGGGCCGCCGATCCGCATCGTGGTATGGCGCGAGAGAGGCTCATGGAGCTTGATGGCCCCGGACCCCATAACCGCGCGCAACTTTTCGCTGGTGGCAAGATCCTGTCCCAACCGGGCTCCAGCCTCGTGGATATTTCCCGCTCCGAGGCTGATAACGAGGTCGCCGGTTTCCAGGACAGCCGCAGCAGCGCGGTGGATCCGGCACACCTCGGGAATGTGGCGGGCCGATGGGTGACCTTCCGCCTGGAGCGCCTCCACGATCGTCGCGCCGGAAACCCCCGGAATCGGTTTTTCACTCGCCGCGTAGACATCGGCGACGAAGACATGGTCGGCATCGGCAAAAGCTTTTCCAAACGCTTCTTTCAGCGCCAGCGTGCGACTGAACCGGTGCGGCTGAAACATCGCGATCACCCGTTTCCATCCGCCGGTTCGGGCTGTAGCCAGGGTCGCCGCAATCTCCGTGGGGTGGTGCCCGTAGTCGTCAACGATCAGGTGGTTGGCGGATTCGTAGCGGATTTCAAACCGGCGGCGGGCCCCGCGAAACGTATCCAGGGCAGCGGCAATTTTGTCGAAAGGCACTCCGAGTTCGGTGGCGAGAGCGACGACGGCGAGGGCATTGATGGCATTATGGGCGCCAGGGATGTTCAGAGCAATTTCCCCCAGGTGGTCCCCCTTCCGGGAAATGGAAAACCGGGACCGGAAGTTCTCGGCTTTGAGGCTGGTGATGCGGTAGGTGCTGCCCGGCGAGTGGCCGTAGGGGATTGCGCCGTCCCGGGACGAGCAGACCCGGGTGGCCCCGACATCATCCGCACAATAAAAAACCGTGCCCGAAGTTTGTCCGACCAGCCGGTCATAGACGGCATCAATCGCCGCGAGGTCCTTGTAGAAATCGAGGTGCTCGGGTTCGATATTGAGCACGATGGCGTGGGTGGGAAGGTAGTTGATGAGGGTGCCGTCGCTCTCGTCCCCCTCCGCCACAAAATATTCCCCCTCGGAGTCCCAGCGGGCGTTGGTTCCGAGGATTGGAATTTCGGCGCCGACGTAGTGGGAAGGTTTGAGCCCCCCACTGCGCAGCACGTGAGCCGCCATCGCGGAGGTTGTCGTCTTGCCGTGCATGCCGCAGACCACGACACCTTTCTTGACCGCCATGATGGCTGCCAGCGCATCCGCGCGCCGGGCCATGGGCAGCCCCAGGCGCTTTGCCTCGTCGTAGGCCGGATTGCCGGGTTTGATCGCGGAAGAAAAAAGCACGATCTCGGCACCCTGAACGCTCTCAGCAGTTTGGGGGCAGAAGAAGACGAGGCCCTTTTTCTGGAGGCGTTCAACCTCAATCGTTACGACCCGGTCGGATCCGCTGACCCGGTGCCCGAGGGCCAGCAGGAGCGCGGCAATCCCGCTCATGCCTGATCCGGCAACACCGATCAGATGGACGTGCCGCGGAACACCGGAAGTCAGCGCCTGCTGGAGCGCGGTCATCGGGCGGCCTCCCTGACGGATTTTTCCATCACATCGGCGACATTCTCGGCGGCCGAGGCGGGGGGGATTCGGCGGGAGGCCATCGACATCCGGCCGCGCCGCAGCTCATCGTCGAGGAGGTTGCAAATCATTGCAGAGAGAACTTCGGGCGTCGTTCCTTTCTCGGTCAGAAGCTCCGCCGCTCCCGCGCGCTGGTAAATCCCCGCGTTGGCCGTCTGGTGGTCGTCCGTGGCAAACGGATAAGGAATCAGGATTGAGGCGAGGGCAAATTGCGAGAGCTCGCTCAAGCTGGAGGCCCCGGCGCGGGAAATCGCCAGGTCGGCAGCAGAATACGCTTCTTCCATCTTGTGGTGGAAGGGGGAGACGTAGTGCGGAATTTCCTCGCGTTGATAATTCGCCGCCGCCAGGCGGTCATCGCGGTCACCGGTCAGGTGAATGATCTGCAGGCCGGAAGAAGCGAGTAGTGGTGCCGCTTTGAAGAGGAGTTGATTAATTCCGGCCGCCCCCTGGCTTCCGCCCATGACGAGGAGCGTCTTTTTCTCCGGTTCGAGACGGAAGGCCCGTCGGGCCTCTCCGCGGTCGAGTGGCAGACCGAGGTTTTTCCTCACAGGCGTGCCGGTCACCACGCAGTTGGCACCGGCGAAGCGCGCCTCCGCCTCCTCAAACCCGATCAGCACTTTGGATGCGAACTTGGCAGCAAGCCGGTTGGCGCGACCCGGAATGGCATTCGACTCGTGCACGAAAGCAGGCAGGCCCTGGAGGCGGGCGGCGAGGACGGGGGCCGTCGAGGTAAAGCCTCCCATGCCGAGGACGACAGAGGGTCGGAACTTCCTGTAGAACCGCCGGCAATGCGAGAAGCTTTCCCAAAACCGGCGGGCAAAACGCACCGAGGCCGGCGAAAACACCATGCTTGGGAGGCCGACAGAGGGCAGCTTCTCGGAGCGAAACTCGGGCCGGGCCTTCAGAGCGGTCGCATCGATTTCTTTTTCTGAGACGAAGAGCACCACCTCATGGCCACGCGCATGCAGAGCCTCCGCGACGGCCAGACCGGGAAAGAGGTGTCCGCCCGTGCCTCCACAGGCAATCACGGCGCGAAATGGTTTATCGGAAGCTTTCACAGGCGGGGCTGCACGCGGGCCCGGAGGAGGGCCGGTGCAAAATGTGGAACCAGGGGGCGGCCCTGGCGGTGGATGTTGACGAGGAGCCCGATCATGAACAGGCAGACCACGAGGTTGGATCCTCCGTAGCTGATGAACGGAAGCGGCATCCCCTTGTTGGGAAGCAGAGAGGTGGTCACGCCGATATTTACGGCGGCTTGGATGGAAATAATCATAACCGAACCGAACCCGAGGAGGAGTCCGAAGCGGTCGCGGGCGTTCGAAGCGACGAGCGATCCGCAGAGGCAAACCAGGAGGTACCCGGCCACGGTCAGGAGCGTGATGCGCAGCCCCAGCTCCTCGCCGATCATCGGGAAAATGAAGTCGGTGTGCGCATAGGGCAGGTAGAGCATTTTCTGGCGTCCCTCGCCAAGCCCGAGGCCATCAACCCCGCCGGATCCAAATGCGATGAGAGCCTGCCACTGCTGGAGGCCTTCCCCGAGGCGGTATTTTTCGGGATCCATGAATGCCAGCAGACGCCCCTGACGCTCCGAGATATTCATCGCAAGAAATGCGATGCCGGCCAGACCGACCCCGCCGGCCAGCAAAAGCCAGCGCAGTGCGGCTCCGGCCACAAACATCATGGCCACGCCGGTCGCACCAATGAGGGCGGTGTTTCCCATGTCCACCTCGAGCAGGATCGGCAGCATGAGAAGCGACAGGATTCCCATCGGAGCCATCAGCCCCATCAGGAACCCCTTGGACTGGTCCTGAAACTTGGAATACCACCACGCCAGGAAGAAGAGAGCGGCAATTTTTGCCAACTCACTTGGCTGCAGAACTCCCACCCCGATGTGGATCCAGCGCGAGGAGCCGTTGAGGCGCAGTCCGATCCCCGGCACAAAGCAAAGCAAAAGCAAGACGAACGCCGCGGCGAAAAATGCCCACCACCACTTTTGCCAGAAATGATAATCTACGCAGGCGGCTGCAAAGGCGACGAAGAGGCCGACACAGAGCCACATGATCTGGCGCTTCACAAAAAAGTAGATGTCGCCGTGGCTGTCACGCGCGAAGGCACTCGTGCTGAAAAGCATGACAAGGCCGAGGACCACAAGGCCCGCGACCGTCAGAAGAAGAACATGGATGCCGTGCTTTTGCATGGATTTGACCGGAGGCCCCGCCGACCGGTGTGACCCGGCCGTCAGGACATCATTCCCCCGCTCAGGGAATGATCAGGACCTGACCGATTTGCAGCTTGGTTGGATCGTCAATCTTGTTGGTTTTAATGAGTTCGCTGTAGCTCACTTTGAATTTTTTGGCAATCGAGTAGGGATTGTCCCCCTTCGAGACCGTGTAGGAAGTTCCCGAAGCGGACGATTTGGCCGCCTGGGAGGGTGCGGCGCTGGGCGCGGGCTTTGCCGCCGCGGTTGCGAGCGGGCTCG
>JBGSJQ010000046.1:0-47979 GCA_041741775.1 Terrimicrobiaceae bacterium
CTGGGCGTAGCCGGGGCGCTGGGCGTGGCCGGGGTCGGTGACCCGTGGCCGCCTCCATGATGCTCGTCGGCCTGTGCTACGGCGATAGCATCCAGCAGTTCGGGTAGATTGTAACGGCGTGGTTTTTTCGCGCCTGCGAAAATCACGGAGATGAAACGTTCCGTGAGTTTGGGCACGGCATGGCCGATGGCTTCAATGGTGGTGCGGATGTTTTTGGCGGTGATGCGGAGTGTAGGGTTTGCATCTGCAACCTCTTGGGCGAGTGACGGTTTTTGGCCCTTTGCGGCAATCGCTTGCTCACGGCGGACATCCAGACGGCTTTTGATTTTGTCGTCTGGCTGTCGGTGGGCGTTGATGCGCCTGACAATTTCGTCGTCCAAGTTGTCCAGTGCCGGGAAGATGCAGGCTTTTCCCTTGCCTCCGAATTTTCCCCATATCGTCGTCGTGGGCGGGTAGCCCGTCGTTTTGGCGGATGCAATGATGTGGAAGTCGGTTCTGCCATTTTTCGCCTTGTTTTTGCCGGGCTTCGTTTTGTGGCGGTTCGAGCGGGCGGCCGCGTCGGGGACAAGTGCCGCAACAACGGCTTCTTCGGCTATATCAAGTTCCTCGTCGGTCAAATCGGCGAGGTATGGGGATGAATAGACGATTTCCTCGAATAGCCGTTTCGTCCGCTTGCCTCGTTTGCCTTCACGGTATTTGAGATATTCGGAATCCAGCCGGATCACCTCGTTAATGAATCCCTCTTCCGTCTGGTCGTGGCAGTTGTAGTTTTTGGGTGTGCCAAGGATTTTGCCCAGGTGGTCCGGGTGGTTGGCGTCCACAATATAGGCTATGCGGGCAACCAGTATTTTCCGGCTGCTGGCGCGGAGTGTGTGCCGTTTGACGACCTTAATCATTTTCTGTTTCGGGGAAGGCGGAAATGATGAGGTTGAAGATTGCCCGGCTTTTACGGGTTACGTAGTCGCTTTTATCGGGGTCCGCGATGTCTTGACGGCAAACGGGGGCTACCTGCTCCACAAGCATCGTGGCATCTGTCGGGGTGATGGTGGCGGTGGCTTTGGCAATCTTGCCGAGCCTTTGGCGTAGTTCGCCAAGGGCAGCGATTTCGGCTTCTGCCTTGCTGATGACATTGGCCAGCTTTTCCGCTGCTTCTTTGTCAGCGGGGCGGATGCGGAGGAGGTCTTTTTTTAGCCGCTGGTGTTGTTGGGTGATTTCGGCTATGGCGGCGTAGATGCCGAGGTATTCGCCGGGGTCAATTCTGGCAAATTTGAGGACGGGGGCGGCTACTATATCGTTGGCGGCGCGAACGAGGGATTCTGATACGACTTCGGAGATAGATTTGTCCGGTGAGGTCTGCCGTAGGATTTTGATGGCGTCTAGCGCGTCTTTGCTCAGCCGAATATTGCGAGGAGAAGAGTTCATTGTAGTGGCTCTTTCCTTTCTTTTGCCCCCAGCACCTAGAACTATTTTCTGGGGAAATGCGTTTTTTTGCCCTTTTTTCTTCAAGTGGCGGGTTTACTCGCGAGAAATCCCCCTGTTCCCCCTAGCATTTTTGGCAACACCTTTTTGGGCAATGCCAAAAAGGTGTTTCGTTTTGGTTGGCCTATGTGGTGGGTTGGCGGATTTATTTGACGGTTGCTGCGGTTTGGATTTCGGCAATTTTGGCGGGGCCGATGCCTTTAACGCGGGATAACTCGCTGAGGGATTGGAACGGGCGGGCGTCGATGATGCGTTGGGAAAATGTTGGTCCGATACCTGGGAGCGATTCAAGTTCGGATTTGGAGGCGGAATTGATATTAATTTTCCCCGCAGAATTTCCGGTGGGCTCAGGTTCCGTTTCCGAGGTTTTTGGCTGTGCCGGGGTAGGTTTAGTGCCGGGTTCTTGAAAATTCCATGTCACTGTTGGGACTGTAGGTTGGCTGATAACCATGTCTGGGCCGAGTATGCCCGGTCCCTCGTTTGTGGGAGGGTTTTTCCGTTCGGTTTTCGAGGGCTCTGGTAATTCATCCTCTGCGGGCAGAGAGGAAGCACGGGCGATGGAACCGAGGGGATTGGGTGAGTATATGCCGACTTTTTGCCTGCGGGCGCTGGCTTCAAGGCGGTCGTAGCGGGCGCGGAGTTGGTTACGGTCCTTTCCGGGTGTGGCCTCTGCCATGCCATAGCTGCGGGCGAGGCCGTTGGCGGTGAGGGTTTCGGCGAGATCCTCGCCGTCTGATGTTGTTACGAAGCCGTAAATTCGGGCGATTGAGCTGTTGCCGCGAGCGTCGGTTCCCTGGGTGGTGACCGTGAATTGTCGGGAAAGCAGTTGGGCGGTGGCTTGTTTGGCGTATTTGCCCACGTGGTTGACTGCTTCCGGGGATTGGCCGAAGTGGGCGGCTTGGTCGGCTACTTGCTTTTCGGCTCCCCGGTTGGTGGTGCCGGTTTCTGGCGTGTCCACGAAGTACAGGCGGACTATGTATTCGTTGTTTTTGTAGGAGACGTGGAAGCTATCGCCGTCGTTGGAATCGTTGGGGATGAGGCGGCAGCCCTTCCAAGTTTCCCATTGGGCGTGTGCGCCATTGGTGAGGCAAGCAAGGGCAAGAACGAGAAGGAGAAAATATTTCAGGAGTGTTGGGGATTTGATGTATTGGGGAATGCAATTGTCCCTGCAAAGTGGGAGAATTTTGTCTATATGAGTGATCCCACCCCGTTTGAATCGGCTGTTGCCACCGTTCTTGCCGTCTTGTCGCAAGAAGATGCCGAAATCGTGCGGACGGCCGATGACGATGCCATTTTGAGTATGCACTTTGGCTTGGGGATGTGGATTAGGAACAACCTGGGTTTGTGGGACGAGGGCTCGGCTGTCATGAACCAGCTTGAAAAACTTCATGTTTGGAATGCGGATGATGCCAGCGGGTACATTTTGAAGGGGGCGCGGGCCGTTCTCAATGGGCGAGCTGCTGAGTCGGCGCTGACGAAATAAGACTACTCAATCAGCCAGCCGCGCTCGATGCCTCCGCTTACCCCAGAAGCCCAGTTCGTTGTCAGGTGGGTTCGGACCAGATTGAAGAGATGAATGACCGTCTCCAGGTCGATAGGCTTTTTGGTGAAGGTTTCCAAGTAGCGATACTCCCGATCCACGTTCTTCTGCTTTCGAAGGACGTAGATTTGATCGACTTTGTATTTTTTGAAATTCACAGCTTCAGTCAGCTTGATATACTCCATCACCACGATGTAGATGCCGTTCGGGTGACGGGCTTTGATTTCATCCGCCGCCCTCGATGAGCCTTCCAGCATCGTCTTGTCAAGGTAGGTTTTGCACTCAATGGCGACCGCTGGAATGTCGAACAGGTGAGACTCGGTTTCCGATTCAGGGTCCGCCGCCGGCAGTCCCAATTTCAACTCCTCTGGATTCTGGACAACGGTTGTTGTTTTGTAATCTTTGGGCGTCTTCTCCACCTTGGCTTCGATCTTCTCCTCGGGGTCGCTTTCGCGGGAGGGAGGAACGGTTGAAGCGAAGGATGCTTTGTAGGTAGCTCCGATCACGAAGTCGTGGTCTTTGATTTCGATCTTCGCGTATGGCCGCTCTAGCATTTCGGCATAGGTGGGCGGTGTGAAGAAGATGTCTTTAAAGGAGTGGCTTTTCCCGATGAGAGCGTGGGTTCCAAGTTCTTCAACCAGATCCTTGAAGAGGAAAAACATGAATTCTTCGAGGACGCTGGAGTGCAGGTTCGACCGGGAATCGAACTTCTCTGCATACTTTTGTTGGTCGATGAAATCCTTGTAGTCCTCTGTGAGTTTCACCCGCTTGGTCAAAAGCTCCCGGTCGTTTTCGGATGGCTTCACGCCGGGGCCAACCAAAGCTAAGTTATCCGCCAACCATTGGTCATAGCGAGTGCGGATTTCCCCGAGGAACTGCTTGGATTCGGTGTCCCGGTATTTCGTCCCGTGGTTCTCTTTTTGTTTGAGATTTGAGCCGTGAATAAGCTTGCCGTCAGTGTTCATTAAAGAGTTTGCGTTTGAGGTGGAAAGCGATGGCTTTGGCCAGAAGGGGGGGGACTGCATTTCCCACTTGGTTATATTGGCAAAGAAACTTCTCATCGTTCCTTTCCTCGCGGCTCAGAAGTTTTTGGGAGACCACCGTTTTTTTTCCCATGAAGCGATACCAGTCGGGGAAGGACTGAATGCGAGCACCCTCCCGAGCCGTAAGGTTCCTGTGCTGGAAGGGGTGCAGGAAATTCGCGTAGAAGGACGCTGCAATGGTGTGAGAAGGCCGGTGGGGGAAAAGCCTGCGGTTGTTTTGATCGTAGCCGCCGCCCGCTGAAAGCTCGCCCTTCCCATTCCGACGCTGCGGACCGTGTTCTGTGGGAACGTCCGAGATCGATTGGCCAGACCCGATATGGCGGAATCTTTCCACGAGTCGCTTGGAGTGGCTCATGGCGACATGGTTGTAGAGAGCCGTCGATCCTTTTCGGGCCATCTTTTGGAAAGGGGTTTTGGCCGAGGCCTGGTACGGTTGCTCCTCTTTGCCTTCCCCCGCTCCTAGCTCGGGGAGGTCGGAGATGGCATCCCACAAGGTAATAGCTGGCTGGAGTCCATTCGTCGCATCGAGGCCAAGCTCCATATCTTCGGACGTGAAGAGTAACGAGTGCGTTGGCGGCGGTGGTCCGATCACGCTCGGCCCCTTGTGGCCGACAATGAAAATTCGATCTCTCACTTGGGGCACTCCGTAGTTTGCCGCGCAGAGAGACCAAACCTCAACGTGGTAACCCTTGGCAGCGAAGGAGGCCTTGATGATCTCGATCACGCTCTCGCCCGAGGAGTTTTTTCGCCCCAGCAGGCCCTTGACGTTTTCCATCACGAAAACCTTGGGCTGGAGGGTTCCGACCCATTGCACGAAATTCATGAAAAGGCTGTTCCTGGGGTCTGAGGGATCTTTCCGGGCTGGCCCGGCGATGCTGAACCCTTGGCAGGGGGGGCCGCCAAAAATGATGTCCGGCGACTTGGGGAGGAGGGCGCGGATGGCCGAGTCATCATCCAACTGGGTGATGTCCCCTTGAATGACCTTTAAACCTGCGTGGTTGTGACGGAGGGTGTCGCATGCCCAAGCATCTATTTCAACGGAAAGCCCCAGCTTGTAGCCAGCCATGGAAAAGCCGAGACTAAATCCACCGGCTCCGGCGAACAAGTCCACGGCGGTGATCCTTGTTTTCTCAGAGGCAGCAGGATTCTTCCTTTCCTTGGTGTCTTTTCGATCCGATTCAGCTGCGAGCATATTCTTCTTGGGAAACGGGTATTTGTTCTGGCATTAGTCTGCCCAGTTTTAGCTGTTTGAGCCTAGAACGCGATTGTATTTTGACCAGCTGGATCTTCTGTTGAACGATTGGCTGCAGGGACTTTACCTACGCCCGGAGGGCGCGTGCGTCGGAGGCGCGGCGGCGAAGCCGACGGAGCGGAGGGAGTGGGTCGGAAGCGTGGGGGCGCAGGGCGCAGCTTCCGGCTTGCTCCCGGAGCGGAGGAGGCTTGACCGCAGGGCTCGAAAACCTGGCGGGCTCTGCCGCGTCGATTCTTCTTCGATTCTGGCGTTTGGTTGAGCGGGAAGGCGCGAAGCGTTTTCCGGCTTTGCGGAAAATCACCTTCCGCCTAGATTAGAAGGAACGTTTTTTGAAATTTGGGCCACCCTGCGGAGCAAAACAACCAAATCGGCTCTCGTTTTTTGGCAGGATTCTGAACTGAAAAGTAGCCTGTCCGACTCAGATATTTCGGGTTTCTAATCTGTTTTTGGGTTGGCTATTCATGAGGGATGGGAAAGTAGGCGACGACCGCTGGAGGGTTTTTCCACTACCGCAGGGACTTGACCTACGCCCGGAGGGCGCGTGCGCCGCAGGCGCGGCGGCGAAGCCGACGGAGGAGGCTTGGCCGCACCGGGATCGGCCGAAGAGTCTCAAAGGAAGCAATCAGGGTGTCAGGGGATTGCTTCCTTTGAGTCTCTGGCCGTAGGGTTAGAAAACCTGGCGGGCTCTGGCGCGTCGATTGGCGAAATTTTCGCCCCTTGTAGATTGGGTGGTGGGGAGAATGCTCAAAATGAGACTGATTCTCATTATGAATTGTTTCGGCTGTGGTTGACCGTCTATTTCGGCACCGGCGGCTATTTTTGGGCCGCATGTCATTGACTGTTTTCATTTTCATTGCTCGTCAGTTTCAAGGACTTCCATTTTCCTTTTTCTTGGAAATTGACGCTTTGAATAGTTGGTTCCTTGCCTTTATTCAGGGTCACTCGGATGAAACGTGAGGCTCCATTCACGAAGAAAATGGCAATTTGAAACGAGTGAGCATGAGTGATCCTGTCTCGGTGGTCCTTTTTCGGGACCAGTACTTTGGGAGAGATTTGGATTGATTTGATGCGTCGGGCAATCTCGGCGCGGAGAGCTAGCCGTATGTCACGGGCCGTCGGATCGTGCGCTGCGTCTTTTATGGAGAGTGGCACGGCGAGCCCGCGCTTTGAAATTTCCGAGTCCGCCAATTCTTTTCTTGCTTCGGTGGCGTTGGCCTTTGCCTCCTTCCGCTCTTCTTCCAGTTCCGCGAGTTTCCGAACCAGGCTGGGGAGGGGTGTGTTTGCGATAACATCTGCTAGGTTCTCGCATTTTACCCTCAATTCGTCGGCGGTTCTTTCAATGGCGGCCACGCGGGACGCAAAAGCCGTTTGCGCCGGGGAGTTGCCATGACCGGCCACAGCATTCCAGTCGATTTCCCGTAGGGTTTTCAGAATGGCGAATTCGACGGCGGGGTACGGCCAGCGGGCAGGCTCTATTTCGTCCTTCCATTTCCGTTTTTTGTTCACAGCGTCCACTTCGGCTACGAGATATTGCCCGTGCCCGTGACTTCCTTTTGACTTGTAGCGCGCAGGAACTAGAACTGTCGGGGGAGGGGCTGGTTCGTCCGGGTCTGGAATGCTTGCTGTCGGATCTTTCAATGTTCCGAAAGTAAGGCTGGGGAAGAGATTGGAAACGAATTTTTGGATTCGTCCGCCGTGGTTTCCGCGAGAGGGATGCCGGTTTGTGGTCTGTACTCGCTGGTATGTGTCTAAATCCACTACGGCGGGGTAGTAGTCTTTGAAAATTTCGCCAGTAGGCTTGCTGATTTGGATTTGCTCAGATGCGTTGGTCGGGTCTGGCACGTATTCGAGTTTATGCGGATGGAGTTCCCCAATTACGCCGGGGTTGTGCAGGATTTTTTGGATGTACGACGGATGCCAGTGCGTGGCGGCACGTTTCCCTCGTCCCCAATTCGGGATTTTTCCGTCGTTCAGCTTTTGGGCGATTGTCCGGTTGCCGGTTCCTTGCAGGTGCCATTTGAATATCTGACGGACGATTTCTGCCCTGTCTTCGATCAGGACGAATCTTCGGTTTTCTTTTTCTCCTGTAGTGCCAATCCATGCTGGCGCGATTTCGGTCATCACCCTCCCGTGTTCCGCTGCCTGCTTGCGCTTTTGGGACCAGTTTTTGGAACCAAGGTCCGCTTTCCGGGCTGATTCCCCGGAAGCCCGCCCAAGCTCGAAGACGAGGGCCATCATTTTTATGCCGCTTCTGTCTGCGCGTAGGACTTCGTCGGAGTATTCTTCGTTGCCCTTGAGTACTGCGATGGTGACTCCGGCGGAGATAATGTTGCGCACTAACGTAAGCGAATCCATCGGATGCTCTCTCGAAAGCCTGTCTAGGTCTTCAACGACGAGGTAAGAGCCGCGAGGTATCTCCCCGGCGGTGATGCGTTTCAGGAATTTGCCGAGAGCGCCTTTTTTGCGGTTTGTGCCCTTGAATCCTGAGCGGCCACGGTCGGCGTAGGATTTATCCAGCTTGATGCCTTTTTTCTTGGCCCATTGTTCGGCGGCTTCGATTTGCCGCCGCTCGGAATCGCCTAAAGCTTGTTCCGGTGTTGAAAACCTGAGATATGAAAAGGCGAGAGGTTTCATTTCCTCATCATATGCCGATTGTGGGTTATTGTAAAATATGTTGCTTTTTATCGGCCCGCCAGGATCCGGCAAAAGCATGCTCTCCAAGCGCATGGCGACGATCATTCAAAGGGGTCAGTTCTCCCCTATTGACATGAGATGCTTCGCCATGCCATGGAGGACCTCCAACTCAACGCCCGCACCATCGCCGACCTCGCCGGCGAAGACAAAATCGACTCCTCCCACATCGCCGAGGCCATCCAATACCGAACGCTCGACCGCAAGCTGTGGGTGTGATGCGACGCATGCGATCCATGGGGCAGAGATTCTGTGCGCAAATGGTAAATAGGGAAGGTTTGACCTCTTTGACCGTTGACCATTGGGATAAATGTCAAATATCAAGATGTGACCCCAGTTGACGTGCTTCTCAAGGTCATCGATAATCTCTATGCGGTTCGGACATTGGACGAGGTCAAGGTGGTGACCCGGGAAGGTTTGGCCAAGCTCGTTTCGGGAGACTGCTACGACCTGGTTTTGTTTGGTAGCAGCCTGCCGGAGAAGAACGCATTTCTCTCCGAACCTGGTAATTATACCGAAGATGAAATGCGCTACATGATCGAAAACGCCGGTAAGCATCCCTTGGCCAGCACGTTCTTCATGGGCGATCCCGGAGCGATCAGCATTTCGCAAATGGTCTCCTCTCGCCAATGGCAGAACAGCAAGTTTTACCGGGAGTCCGGCTACCAGCGCCTGGGGCTTAAGCATGAAGTCGCCGCTTTGCTGCCAGACGTCACTCATGCCAGCCTAGCTGCCGTCTCCGTTTTGCGTTCGCGGGATTTCTCCGAACGAGATCGTCAAATCATCAATCACCTTCGTCCTCACCTGGGTCGGGCATTGAAACAAACCATGATCGTAAAGTCTGTCCCCTCTCCGGCGCTGGTGCGGCAGATTTTCCCCCAATTGAGCGAACGTGAGGCGGAGGTGCTTTTCTGGATCACCGAAGGCAAGCAAAACCGGGAGATCGCGGACATCCTGCAGCGCAGCCTGACAACCATGCAGGAACATGTGGAAAATCTTCTCAGGAAACTCAGTATGGAAAATCGTCACGCGATGACCACATTTGCACTCCGGGCTTTCCTGAAAATATGACCGATCAGCGCGGGGGGAGAGCCTCGTAAGCACCATTTAGGCTTCTTCCGAAAAGTTTCGTCTTAGCCGACGAATTTGAATTCGTGGAGTGAGTAGAGGCGGAGTTTGAAGAAGTCCTGGTCCCGAAAGCCGAAGGCGCTGGAGAAGATGCCACGGATTTTGCGGTTAATGCCTTCCATTTTTCCGCTGGTGAGATGGGTCTTGTAATAACTGAGAATCCCTTTGGCATGGCGCAGCAGGGTAGAGGCCATGGCCTGGAGTTGGCGGATGCCGCTGGCCTTGGCTTTCGCGCGCCATTCGCGCATGAAGGCCCATGCCCTGCGTCCGTCGGCTTGCGCCCAGAGCAAGCCCAGTTCCCCCTTGAGCAAGTAGGCGCATTGCGAGCGCGTGAACCTCGCCCGCCCGCGCCAGCGTGAGCGGTTCGCGGGAGGCAAAAAACCGCCTGCAATGCCCGCATGGGCCGCAGCCAGATGAAAAAGTTCTGTTCGTTGGATTCCTCCGGACAGGAGATGCTCCGCCACGCCATGGAAGACCTCCAGCTCAGCGCCCGCGCCTAAGACCGGATCCTCAAAGTCGTCCGCACCATCGCCGACCTCGCCCACATCGCCGAGGTCATCCAATGCCGCACGCTCGACCGCAAGCTGTGGGTGTGATGCGGGTTGATGGCCTTTCGGTTGGCAGAGATCCTTTGCGAAAATGTAAATAGGAAAGGTTTGACCCCTTTTTTTCCTGGATTTCCGCAATGACCACCACCGGGACCAGCCACTCGGCGGACGAAATCCACAAGACTACATTTTCCGAAGGACGCGGCTTCCAAAGCTCGGAAACCACATTGCTGTCCAAGAGGAACTCCATCACTTACGAGGGGGCAATGCGACTGGCCCGATGGCCGTGAGCAACTCCAACGCACGCCTGCGATCCGGCGAGGATTTTGGGGAGATTTCCGCGACCTCCTGTCCATGCTCGGTCAGCGTCACCGTCTTTGCCCCATGAATCACCGGACGGAGAACCCGGCTCGTCTCCCGGCGCAATTCTGTAAGGGTCGCATTCATGTCGGAAAAATACACACTTTTCACACTGGCTCAATGCGTAACTAAAAAAATATCGCCTCGCCGAGAAATTTTTCAAGTTCCCGTCAAAGGGGTCAGTTCTCCCCTATTGACATGAGAGTTTCTTTAACCCGCTCTTGGATTTTTTCCGGACCGTTTTCCCTGCAAGTAGAACGCACCCACCCGCGTGGCGGCCTGCCTACCAAACCGCAGGCGGATGGAAAGCGGGTAAGTCTGCCGGGCCCCGGAGACTGAATTCTTCAGCCGTCCGGTGGCGGAGGATCTATACGCTCAGGCTCAGCGTGAACAGGGATATGAGGACATGCATCAGGCACTCCTTTCATGGAACTTCATCGATTTGCGGCTTGAGCATTGCGGGGATCACATTCTCAATTACCGCAACCCCCCGCATAGAGTGCGACTTGTGATTTTACGCTCATTCCACCCTCGTCTTTTTTGCAGGCTTCGTCCGTCCAAGCTCCCTGAACGAAATTAGTGAATTTCGCTACCTTGTAACGCTCTCCATAGGGATGATCATCTCCCTCGGGCTGCCAGAAGCGAGCAACGCAGCCACCGGCAAAAAGATCAAGCCAGACTGTAAAGGTTATTTCTGAACAGTGCCTTAGTGCTCGTGGTCGCAGATACAGGCGTATTCGGACAGATGGCATCCGGGGCACTTGGCGAGGTTGAGAGTGAATTTTTCCACGGCGGCCTTGGCGTCCGGCGTTGATTTGATCTGAACGACGACGGGGAGGCTATTGCCTTCGGGAACGGTCTGCTCTGACAAAAGCACATCTCCAGATTTCAAGAAGCTCATCTTCACGGGAGCGGATCGCTCGCCGGTCGTCACGACCACGACTTGCTCTGCAGGCACCACCGCTTTGCCATCCTCGCCTATAAACGTGATCTGCACCTTGCGGTCAGCCGTCACAAAGAACTCGGCATGCGGATTGATCGAGGTGATGAGGCGGCCGCCATTCGGGCCCGCCTCCTTTTTTTCGTGGCTGTGACCGGGGCCGGCTTGGCTGAATTGAAGGGTGACGAGGAGTGCGGCCGCGAGGGCCAGGGTTTTGTTGGTTTTCATCGGTTAGTTGCGGTGGTTGTTTGGTTGCTGCTGGCCTATTGGGCTGCCGCCGCATTGCGCTCCAGCGCACGCAGGGCGGCTTTCTTCGCGAAGTTGAAAAAGATCACCGGGGTCACGAGGAAATCGAGGAGAGTTGAGGAGACGAGGCCGCCAACAATGACAACGGCCACGGGGTGGAGGATCTCCTTGCCTGGCTCATCGGCGGCGAGCACGAACGGGATGAGCGCGATGCCGGCAGCGAGCGCGGTCATAAGCACGGGCACCATTCGTTCGAGGGTGCCGCGCTCGACCATCTGCCGCGTGAACCCCTCACCTTCATGCCGCATCAGGTGGAGATAATGGGAGAGCATCATGATCCCGTTCCGCGCGGCGATGCCGCCGACGGCGATAAACCCGACCAGCGTGGCAACGCTGATATTGTCGATGAGCAGCCAGGTAAGGACGAGGCCACCAACGAGTGCCAGCGGGATGTTCAGCAGCACTTGCAGCGCGAGGGAGGCGCTTTGAAAATAGCCGCTGAGCAGGAAGAAGACGATAAGGAACACGGCCGCGCTCATGAGGCCGATCCGCCGGGTGGCGTCGCGCTGCGCCTGGAATTCGCCTTCGTAGGTCACGAAATACCCTTCGGGAAATTCGACCTTCTCACGGACTTCCTCTTGGAGGCGCTTCACCAGAGCCCCCGCGTCGCGAGCGGTTGGCCGGATGGCGATGGTGAACCGCCGCTGGCCGTTCTCGCGGAAGATGACATTCGGCCCCTTCGCCTCACGCACGTCGGCGACGGCGGAGAGCGGAATGTGCTGGCCGGAATCGGCCTGCACCGGAAGCTCGGCGATGCGTTCGGGAGAATCCCGCCACGCGAGCGGCAGGCGCATCACCAGATGAATCGCTCGCTGGCCCTCTCGAAGTTCGGCGAGTTTTTTTCCCCCGATGAGAGCGCTCAGACGGTCGTTGAGGTCTCCGGGCGCAATGCCATAGGCGGCCGCGCGCTCGCGGTCAGCTTCGATGCGCAGCTGCGGGATCGAGGATTGCTGGTCAAGCTTGGCCTCCTCGAACCCCGGAATCGTTTTTGCGATGTCCTGGATCTGCGTTCCAAGGCGCCGGATCTCGTCGAGGTCCGGACCAAAAACCTTGATCGCCACCGGTGCGGCCACCCCGCTCATCATGTGACCGATGCGATCCGCCAAGGGACCACCCACGACGGCGAAGATCCCGGGAACGCTTCGCACCTTGTCGCGGAGGTCATCGAGAATTTCCTGGCGCGAGCGGACCTGGCCTCCTCCTTCAGGATCGCGGAAATCCACGTCGAATTCCGCCGTCGAGACCGGCACCACGTGGTCCCCGCGCTCCGCGCGGCCGAGCCGGCGTCCGACCTTGCGGACCTCGGGGACGGACAGGATCTGTTCTTCGATCGCGTCGGAAATGCGGTTCATTTCTTCCAGCGAAGTGCCTGGAGCGGAGGTCGCCGCGACGAGCGCGGTCTCCTCCTGGAACGCAGGCAGGAAGTCCTTCCCCATCTGCGGGTAGAGAGACAAGGCAGCCAGCACCCCGAGAAGAACGGCGGCCAGCACCGGGAGCGGATGGTCCAGCCCCACTCGAAGCGCGGTTGCCTTGAGAAGAATTTTCAAGTTCCGCACCAGCCAGCCATCGGGATGTTCCCCGCCGCGCTTCGGATGAAGAAGGAACGAGCAGAGCACCGGGATGAGGGTCAGCGAGACGATGAACGACGCGATCATGCTCACGATCGTCGCGACGGCAATGGGGGTGAAGAGCTTGCCTTCGACTCCGGTGAGACCAAGCAGTGGCACGAAGACAAGCACGATCAGGACTGTCGCGTAGAAGATCGAGCTGCGCACTTCCCCGGAGGCGCGGGCGATGACCCCGAGCCTTGGCTGGGGGTCCGAACGGGATGCGTTTTCGCGCAGCCGGCGGAACACATTCTCCACGTCAACAATGGCATCGTCGACGACCATTCCGATGGCCACGGCAAGCCCGCCGAGGGTCATGGAGTTCACCGAGATCCCGAGCCACGCAAAAACAAGCATCGTGATCGAAAAACTCATGGGGATGGCCATGAGCGTGATGAACGTCGTGCGCGTATTGAGCAGGAAAATGAAGAGCACGACAGCCACCATCACCGCAGCCTCGGCGATGGCTTTTTTCAGGTTTCCAATCGCGTTGTCGATGAAGGCTTTTTGCTGGAAGAGGAGCGTCGTCTCGACTCCCGGCGGGAGAGACGCTTTCAGCCCGGCAAGCGCCGCTTCGACCTGCGCGGTGAGTTTGCGCGTATCGAAGTCCGGCGCTTTTGTGACCGACATGATCACGCCATAGGTCGGGGTTTTTTCCGGTGTCCGGCTCACTGTGGCATCGCCCCGCATCGGCTCGATGCCCCATTCCACTTGAGCGACATCGGAGATTCTCACCGGGCGGTCGCCGACACTTTTGATCGCTGTCCGTCCAATCGCGTCAATATCGGTTGTCATGGCCAGGTTGCGGACCATGATTTCCGTCGGACCGGCGCTCAGGAATCCTCCCGTGGTCGTGTTGGCCGCGTTGGCGACGGCCTCCTCCAATTCCTGGAAACTGACCTTGTGCGCCTGCATGCGGTAGGGGTCGGGCTGGACCTCAACCTGTTTAATACCGCCGCCCATGTTCAGCACCTCGGCGATGCCGGGAATACTTTGCAGACGGCGTTTGATGACCCAGTCCGCGATGGAACGCACTTCACTCGGCGGCAGGTAACCGGGCTCTCCTTTGCGGATTGTCGAGCGCACGCCGACGAGGAGGATTTCGCCCATCAGGGAAGCCACCGGCGTCATGAATGGCTGCACGCCATCGGGCAGTTGCTCGCGGGCGGTCTGCAGCCGCTCCTGCACGAGAAGACGGTTCTGGTAGATGTCTGAGTTCCAGTCGAACTCGGCATAAATGAGCGAAAGGGAAACGTCCGAGTTTGACCGCAGCCGGGTCAGCCCGGCGACGCCCATGAGCGCACTTTCCAGCGGTTGCGTGACGCGGGTTTCCACTTCCTCCGGCGCAAGGCCCGGCGCTTCTGTGAGGATGATGACGGTGGGTTTCGTGAGGTCGGGCAGCACCTCCACGGGGAGCCTCAACGTGGTCCAGATCCCAAGGGCCATCACGATCAGGGACGCGCCAAGGACGGCCGCACGGTGGGCCAGCGACCAGGAGATCAGTCTATTGAGCATGGCGGACTTTCTTTTTCTGGGCGACCACCACGACGAGCAATACGAAGAGCACGCCGCTGACAATCATCCAAAAGCGATTCCCCGGCGCGCCCCCGACTGGACCTTCTTCCGCGGGAATCGCCTTGGACTGCGCGGTCAATTCCGAACCGTCCGCCGCGTGCTCGTGCCCGTGGGCAGCGTCGAGGGCCTCCTTGAGCGAAAGCGTTCCCCCGCCCGCAAAGGCAAGCGAATAGGCCCCGCGCGTGACCACCTCGTCTGTGGGAAAAAGACCGCTCACAATCTCCGCTCGGCGGTCGGTGATGCGCCCGACGACCACAGGAACTTTGACAAAGGCGTTCGGCAGATCGAAATCCTTCACATAGAGGAACCGGTTGGCCGCGTCTCCCTGCAAGGCGGCGCGCGGCACCGAGAAAACGTTCTCTTTTGTATCCACGATGATCGAAAACTCGGCGCGCATTCCGGGCCGGAGGGCAAGTCCCGGGTTCTCCACGTGGAAGGCGGCTTCGACGGTTCCGCTTTCGGCGTCTGCCATCGCGCCGAGATGTTCGAGGTCGGCGTCGAACGACTTTCCGGGGACGGCGGGGACAGCGATGCGCGCCCGTTGCCCCGGCTTTAATTTGCCGGCCAGGTGCTCGGGCACGCGGGCCACCGCGTAAACCTCCGTGAGGTCGATGATCTCCGCCAGCACCGCATCGGGTTCGATCGGTTCGCCCACGACGATGTGCGTGGCACTGATGAGCCCGGAGATGGGGGCTGTGAGCTTCAAGGTTGGGGGCGGATTTCCCGGCTGGCGGCTTTCGACGACGACCGCGACATCCCCTTTCGTGATGGGATGGTCATGTTTGACAAAAACCTCCAGGGCGCGGCCGGGAATTCGACTGCTGATGGCAGCCCGGCGACCCGGATAGATTTCAATGCGCCCGAGCGCGAAGATGGAGTCCTCAAAGGCAGCCTCTTCGACAACCTCGGTTTCGATTCGCAGGTTTTGCACGCCGGTTTCGTTGAGGATGACGGTGTTGGCCAGGCGTTTGGCGTCAAGGTCCTTGGCTGCAAAAAGCGCCGGGCAAAGGACCAGCAAAGCGAAGGGAAGCAAGTGTTTGGTTTTCATGGTTTGGTCGTTGGCTCTCCAAGGGCACCGAGCCAGGAGGCGTAGGCGAAGAAGTAGATTTTTCGTGCCGCGAGGGCTGCTAATTCGATTTCGGCCAGGCGCTCGCGCACTCGAAAGACCGTTTGAATGTCCAGCTCCGCACGTCCGTAAGCGGCCTCGGCCTCGGCAAGATTCTCGCGCGCGGCGGGAAGGAGTTTATCGCGTACCTGCGTGGCTGAGCGGTAGCGAACCGAGAGGATCTGGTGTGCACTCAAAACCTCATTGCGCACCGCAAACCGTAGCGCCTCCACCTGTTGGGTCTTGCGCGCCTGCGCCGCCTCCTTCTCGGCGACTTTGCCCGAACCATTCTGCCAGATGGGCAACGGCACACTGAACTGGACACCGACGAGAGCTTCCGGCTCGATCCCTTCGGGCTGGTCGCGAAATCGCTCGCCCTCGACAAAGACTCCGACGCCAACATCGTCCCATCGATTGGCCTTTGCGAGCGAGACGTCCGTGGCACCCGCCCGCACGGACATTTCCGCCAGTTCCAGATCGGCCCTCCTGCCCACGGGCCTGGCGGCTGGAATCGATTTGGGAAGGTCGAGCGACTCGTTGATGGAGAGCGCCGCATCGGCCGGGCGACCAAGCAATCCATTCAGACGGGCGGATGCGGCCATCTCGTCCGCGCGCAGGCCCTCCTGGGCGATGCGGAGCTCATCTGCCGTCAGCGAGGCCTGCTGTCCGTCAAATTTAGAGCCGAAGCCCTGGGCGAGCCCCTCACCGACTGATTTGGCGAATGCTTCCGCGAGGGCCGTCTGACGCCGTGCCAGCGCCCCTGACTCGCGTATCGCAGCCAGTTCGTAAAATGCGGTGCGGGCTGCGACTTCGATCTGCCATTCCCTCTCCAGCACTTCCAGTCGGGCCATTTCCACCTCGATGCCGGAAAGCGTCCTTTCCAGTCGCAACCTCGCCGTTAGGGGAAATCGTTGCCGGATCCCGATTGAAACCCGCCCCTCGAAATCTTGGCCGCCGGCCAACTCGCTTTCGAGTTCCGGATTGGAGGCCCGCCCGGTCGTGCGCATCCGGTCTTGCGCCTCCTCGATCAAATGCCTCGCTGCGACAATCTCGGGATTCTTCTCCCGCGCCAACTTTGCAGCAGAATCGGCTGTCAGCAGGGGCTCAGCCCCTGCCGGATATGCAGCAAGCACAAGGAATGCCTGTGCCAAGATACAGATCGGCAAAACCGTTTGAGATGGAATACGTCGTGGAAACTTCATTGTTGTCCTGATGGAGTTGGGCGGGCCATGCGGCACGCGTTGCGGTAAATCGGCACCGGGCGGGCGGATCATGGGGGCGGCTGGCCCCCGATACTCACGAATCTTGGGCGCAATGCGCCTGCGATTCTTCAGGACAACTGAGGCGGATAGTCGATTTCCCGAACAAGCGGCTCGGGAATGGAATCGTTCAGCAGGGAAAGAATTCCGGAAAGGAAACAAGGGTTCCGAAACCCTGGGGAATCATTGACAACCGAATGAGCCGGGTAATGCGTCTGGCAACAGCTGCCGGGCTCCGTTGCTTGGTTCTCAGCGGGATCAGAATGCTGATGCTTTGCCCCGGAATGACCGCTTTCACAAATGCCAGCGTGGTGATCAGCATAGGCATGGACCAAATGGCCCCCTGCCAGGAGCAGGAGCGCGACGACCCAAAAGAGTCGCGAATGATGCCGGATGGTCTGCACGCAGAAGGAGGTAGGCCCGCTCTGGCCTTCTGTCAACTCTCTCCTCCGAGCCGGCAATTCTGAATGCCTTTCCGCTGAACATCTCTCGCGAGATTTCCGGAAGTGGCATGGGCATCTTGCCCATGTCTTGCTCGATTTCTGGCGCAGGCCTGTGGTTCGCGGTCCATCAATAAAGTTTCCACCAGACTTCTGCTTTCCAGGGCCGGATCAAATTGGTATGACGAAACGATGAAGCTCCCCGAGCGATGAACGGACTCACCTGCCTTGATCGATTTTGCGGATGCGGCGGCTTCACCCTCGGCATGCAACCCGCCGGTTTCGATGTCCTCGCGGCGGTGGATTTCAATGCCGAGGCGGTCGCCACACTGAACGCCATCTCGAAGGTCAGAACCGCCTGCGAAGTCTCAGGTCAGCAAGTGTCGGATCATTTTGCCGACGTCGGGAAAACGGTCAACCGCGGCTCCGGCTCCCAGCGCCAGATCGACGACATCATGCTCGCCCGGTATGCCTGCTAAATCACGCAAGCCCAGCACGAAAAAACCGGAAGCGCCACGCCTCTCCCGCGGTCGCACCCGGCCTGGAGCGATCTTTCCCGTGGAACCGCCCGCATCATCGCTGCCCGAGAGCTACGCCACCACGCTCCAAGTAGTGTCAAAGAATGGGTTGAGAAAACCAACGCCATTGGACTCAAAGCCACCAAGGTCGGTATGGCGGCACTTTCGCCCATCCCGACATCGCTTTCGAGTTCGGCATGTGGATCAGCCCGGAATTCAAAATCCATCTGGTCAAGGAATTCCGCCGCCTCAAGGACGACGAAAACAACCGCCTGAAGCCGGATTGGAACCTTCAGCGCACCCTCGCCAAAATCAATTACCGCATCCACACCGACGCCATCAAGGAGAGTGCAAGTCAACATACGCGCCCCCGCGTGTGGTTTCCGGCGCCCCCGCCGGAAAGGCTCGCACAATCCCGCTGCGTCTCCTGCCCATGTCTTGCTGGATTTCCCGATGAAGAACAGGCATGCTCCGCAAATCCAATTGGCAAGAAAATGAAACCCGACCACGTCCTCACCCTGACCGCCATTTTTGAGGGACATGCCCAACAGACTGAAGACGGGGTGGAATACTGGTTGGCTCGCGATCTTCAGCACCTGCTCGGCTATGCCAAGTGGGACAACTTCCTGAATGCCATCTCGAAGGCCAAGACCGCCTGTGAGGTTTCCGGGCACCGGGTGTCGGACCATTTTGCCGACGTCGGGAAAATGGTCGACCTCGGCTCCGGCTCCCAGCGCCAGATCGACGACATCATGCTCACCCGGTATGCCTGCTATCTCATCGCCCAGAACGGTGACCCGCAGAAGCCGGAAATCGCGTTTGCCCAGACGTATTTCGCCGTCCAGACCCGCCGGGCGGAATTGATCCAGCAGCGCCTGGAGGAGACCGAGCGGGTTTCCGCCCGCAGGAAGCTTTCCGCCACGGAAAAAGACCTCTCCCAGGTCATCTTCGAGCAGACCGGCGGCAACGAAAACTTCGCCATCATCCGCAGCAAGGGCGATCAGGCACTTTTCGGCAGAACCACCCAGGCCATGAAAGCACAATGGAAAGTTCCCGATGCCCGCCCGTTGGCCGATTTCGCTCCGACCATCATTCTCAAAGCCAAAGACTTCGCCGCTGAAATCACTATCTTCAATTCCCGGGAAAAATCTCTCGGCACGGAATCGGCGATCTCCCGCGAGCACATCACCAACAACGACGCCGTCCGTCGCACCCTGCTCGAACGCGGCATCCGCCCGGAATCCCTCCCTCCCGCCGAAGACGTGAAAAAGGTCGAACGTCGCCTCTCCAGCGAGGAAAAGAAATCGCTCAAAAAGCCGGACGTGCTAAAAGCCGGCAAGAAAGCATGAGCCGGACAAGATGAACAGCCGATGAACTGGCGTTTTAAAAAACTCACCCCCAACGACACCCGCGTCAACGCGACGCACTTGGAGTTCTTCCGGGATGAGGCGCTTGCGAATCCGGTGGATGCGCTTGTGCGCGAGGATATCCAGAACCGTTTGGATGCAAGGGCTCCAGCAGAAGACCGGATCAAAGTTTGCTACCGGTTCCGGACGGGGCTTGCCAGCCTTCCGCAGGCTGCTGCTGCCGGATGGCTGGAAAATCTGAAGCCTCACCTTGAGGCGGGAGAGGCGGTCAAAGAGTTGGACTCCGGGGTCTCTGTGGATGCCCCCATGCCCTGCCTGCTGCTGGAAGATTTTCGCACGACCGGCCTTGAGGGAGATCCGCTCACGACAAGCGACCCGGAGCAGGCCGATGGGCGGAACGATTTTTATTGGTTCGTCCGCAACGTCGGCCGATCTGGGAAAAAGGGCAGCGATCGAGGGCGCTGGGGGCTCGGAAAAATCGTCTATCCGGCCGCATCGGCCATCCGCTCGTTTTTTGCGCTGACCGTGAGGCGGTCGGACAACAGGGAATTGCTGATTGGCCGGTCGGTGCTGGCGGTTCACCGGATTGCCGGGGAGGATTTCGACTCTGAGGGCTATTTCGGGCGCTTCGACGACGAGACATACCAAGACTTCTGCACGCCGGTCGAGGATCCGGAATTGCTGGGCAGGTTTCGCCGCGACTTCGCGCTCCGGCGTGCGCCGGGCGAACCGGGGCTTTCCCTCGCCATTCCTTTCCCGTTGCCGGAGATCACGCCGCAGGGCATGGCGCAAAGCGTGATCCACCACTACTTCGAAGAAATCATCTGCGGCCGGCTAGAGGTGCTTGTCGAGGACGACATGGGTTTTCAAACGGAGATCCGGAGTGATTGCATCGAGAGCGCCGTGGCCGGCCTGACGCAGTTCGGCGCTGATGAACGCGGGCGCCTTCTGGATCTTATCGCGTTTGGAAGACAGGCGCTTTCGTTTGCGCAGGGCATGCCCGGCTCATGGACGCTCCGGGCTTCGACTCCGCCGAAGTGGTCGGACCCCGAGGAACTTTTTGCTTCGCCGGAGGAAGCCATGGCGGCGCGAAACGCGTTCCGCGACGGAAGGCTTCTCCGGTTCGACCTGCCCGTCGAGGTCGCGACTCTCCGGTCCCCGCATGTGGCCAGGGGAAGTTTTTCCGTCGTATTGCAGAGGGGCGAGACGTCCTCGCAACCGTTCGAGGTGTTTATCCGGGACGGGCTGACCATCTCCGGCCTGAAAGCCCTCCGCGAGCCTGGCGTAACCGCCCTGACCCGCATCGAGAACAACCCGCTCTCGAACCTCCTCGGCGATGCGGAGAATCCCGCGCACACGACGTGGCTCCAGACCACGAAGCATTTCCGGGGAAAATACCGGAACGGCGCGGCCATCCTCAAATACGTCAAGAATGCCGCCGCCGCGCTTTCCGGCTGGCTCGGCCGGGTGGATGCGGAGCTCGACCCCGATCTTCTCCAGCACCTGTTCAGCATTCCGCTCAACGACGGCGTGACGCTACCCAAGCCGAAGGCGAAGCCCGGCGACAACCCTCCCGTTATTCCCGATGACCTGCCCCCGAGCCGCTCGTCGGCATTTCAGCTCGCCGAATGCGCCGGCGGGTTCACTTTGAAGTCCACCGGAGCCGCCGTCCCCCTGCCGGATAAAATCCGGGTTCGCGCCGCCTACGAGACGCTGCGAGGAAACGCGTTTTCCCAGCACCACCCGGCCGACTTCGACTTCACCTCGGAAAACGGGGATCTGCGCGTGACGGGGTTCGGCATCGAGGCCTATGGCATTGCTCCGAACATTCTGGATGTGAAGCCGGTCGCCCCGGACTTCGATCTCACCGTTGTGGGATTCGACGCCCACCGGGACCTCATTGTCAAAGCCCGCGCAGCAGCCGCCTCCGAACCGCAGCCGCAGGGAGAACCGCTCGAACTCACCCCATGATCCGTCGGTTCAACTACACCCATCGCGCAAGGATTCCCAAGGAATCGCTCCAGATCCTTGTCCACGAGTTTCCATCCAGCCCCTCGCGCTTTGACATGGCGGTTGAACTTCCCGAGTCGGTCGCGGCCATCCCCCACGCCGTCGTGTGGATCGAGGCCTATTCGGGGCCGGTCCAGATGCGCTTCCGCTTCGGCCCCGCCTCGTCCCCGGTGGCTCCGGCATCCACCGTTCTCGACAGGTTCCGTCCGGGGGAAAAAATCCTCTTCCGCGTCAAAGTCGTGGACGAGAGCGACGAGCTCCGCAGGATCCTCGCATGGGCGGACAAGATCCGCCCTGTGCTCCCCGAAGAGGCAAGCTCCGGGCGCAAAAGTATTCTTCCCGTCGAACGCGCCGACCTCGGGGACCGCCTCTGGAGGCTCGACTGGCGCGAGGAGATGCCCGTCCTCCAAGTCAACGAGTCGGTCACCGAGCCGAGGGACATCACCCAGATGGCGCGCATGGACCCCGAGTTTCTTTCCCTCGTCTATCCCGCCGTCGTCCGCGAAATCCTCCACACCCTCACCCTCACAACCCAAGTCATCCCGCCGGACGATGAGGCCGACCACGACTGGCTGCGCTTCGCCTCCACCCAGCTCGGTGCCGGCCCGCTCCCGGCCGAACCCGAGGAGGACGGGTCCGGGACCGAGGCCCGCGCCGCGTGGATCGATGACGCCGTCGCCGGGTTCTGCCGCAGGTGGAAAACCCTCGAAACTTTCGTCGCCATGAAAACACGGGAGGCCAATGCCTGAAAACCTCCGCATCCTGAACGACGAGGGCCGCCGCCGGTGGCGCCAGTGGATCGAAGTCCTGCGCCTCGATCCCTCGCTCCCGGTTCCCTCGGACCTCCTCGCCAACCCGGAGACCTCCCTCTCTCCGCCGACAGCAGTCCCGCTCCCGGCCGGACCGTTCGGGACGAAATACGAAATGGCGAAACAACTCCTGCCGGCTGTCATCGCTCTCGAAACCGCCCGCTTCCCGGACGCCTCGTGGCCCGGCGTCTGGGACGCTCTCGCTCTCACTTACTTTGAGGAGATCTGCCCGGGCGTAGAGGAAGAAAGGAAGCCGAAGGCTACCGAGCGCTATTGCTTCACATCGGATTTTCGCAAGAACTACAGGCATCGCATCAGCGGTCCGGTTGCTTTTTACCAGGTTGGTCAGAACGCTGCTCAGCTTTTCTTATCGTCCGGTCTTCACAATTTGTCAGACCAAGAAGAGCAGATTGGCTCAAGGCAGGAAATATCATCGAGCAGCGCACTTCTACAGACAATGAGCTCGCTCTACTGGAAAACATCGGAAAACAAACCCCTGCGTGGATGGGCCACAAACTCGCCAAAGCCAGGATCACTTCGTCGTTTTGTTTCTTTGGTCGGACAGCTTAGCAGAACCTTTGATCTCCAGGCGACCAAGCCAGATGCAGTCCTCCGTTTGCTTCCGAAAGAATTTGAAGCGTGGCGAATCAAGGCAGAATCATGACCAAACCCAGAAAAAAACCAACCCGAACGCGGGAAGATGCTGCGGCATACGGAAGCGCCAAACAACCGTTCCGATTCATTGATCTCTTCTGCGGGATCGGTGGTTTTCGCATCGCCTTTGAGAAGGCAGGCTGCAAGTGCGTATTTTCCTCCGACTACGACAAATACGGCCAGCAAACTTACGAAGCGAATTTTGGCGAACGTCCGCATGGTGATATCCATGCGGTTGCCGTCGCGGACATTCCGGCTCATGATATCCTTTGTGGTGGATTTCCATGCCAACCATTCAGCATCGCGGGAGTATCAAAGAAACTTAGCCTCGGTCGAAAGCACGGATTTGAGGATGTCAAACAGGGCAACCTGTTCTTCTCCATCGCCGATATCCTCGACTTTCACCGCCCCGCCGCGTTCGTTCTTGAAAATGTCAAAAACCTCAAGGGGCACGACGGTGGTAAGACCTTCGACATCATTTACCGCACCCTCACGGAGCATCTCGGCTACACGGTGTATCCAAAGATCATCGACGCAAAGGGTGTCGTTCCCCAACACCGCGAACGTATCTTTCTCGTTGGATTTCGCGAGTGGAGGGATTTCGAGTTCCCGAAGTTCCCCGCAGACGGTCCCAAACTCGGCAGCATCCTAGAAACAAACCCTGACCCGAAATACACACTCACCGAGCACCTCTGGACTTACCTCCAGAACTACGCCGCAAAACATCGCGCAGCGGGCAATGGGTTCGGTTTCGGCCTCGTCACCGAAAATGATACCACCCGCACGCTCAGCGCGCGTTATTACAAAGATGGTTCCGAAATCCTCATCGCTCAAGACTCCGGGCACATTCCACGAAGGCTTACACCACGTGAATGTGCCCGCCTTATGGGTTACCCGGAATCATTCAAAATAGTTGTGTCTGACACCCAAGCTTATCGGCAGTTCGGCAATTCTGTCGTCGTTCCTGTTGTCAATCGCATCGCCTCCGCTGTTCTTCGAACGCTGCAGCAACCTTTGAACGTTCCTGCGGACTTTGTACTCACCGCAGCGGAAAAGCCGATCGCTGTCCCAATCAAAGTTGCGCAAAAGTCGGCTCCTTATCCAAAGCCAACAAGGCGTCAGCGGAAGAAAACCTCATGAAATCTGGACACCTCTCGCAAGTCTTCTCCACGTTTGCGTGGAAGCGTGTTACTGCTGTCGAGGTTGATCCGACGGCGTCCAATGGGCACGAGTTCAACTCATCGAGTCACCTTCGAGAGGTTCTCGGAACAACGACTCGGAGTTGCAAAGCAGACACTGGAATTCCAACACGGTTCTTTTACTTCGCCGACCATGATGACGAGGCTACGGAAGCCGCTGCATGCATGAGCTGGTATGACTCACGCGCCAACCATGCAACGCGAACGGAATGGCGTCTCTACTACACTGATAACAGTATCATTGGCCGAGAGGGACGGGCACGCGCGGGAGATTTTCTCATTATTGCTTTTACCGGAGGTAACAAAGCGGCAACGGTGCTGGTTGCTGAATCCGGCTCTACCTGCGAGAGCCAGCTGAGGTGGCTTTTCGGCATCACCGATGAGGCAACCCTAAAATTCGAGACTGCGGAGGTTGAATCTGGGCAGGTTGTGGATATGGCGAGAGCGCGCATCTTGGAAGCCGCTGGCGTTGTTCTTCCAGCAATGGACGAACAACTGCTTGACCGGATGCTCAAATTATTCGGCAACAACTTTCCATCTTCAGCTATTTTTGGTGCGTTTGTGCGGACCGAGTTGCCGGACGTGCGCGCAGAGAATGGTGCGGACGCTGCAATCATGGCATGGATGGAACACGAAGAATTCGCATTCCGAGTTCTTGAAAGATTTATTGTCGGCGAACGTCTCAAGCAGGGATTCAAGGACGTTGACGATTTTGTAAACTGCTCGCTTTCCGTTCACAATCGTCGAAAGTCCCGCGCCGGCCACGCATTTGAAAATCATTTAGGCGAGGTTTTCCGCGCACACGGTCTTGCGTATGAGCGCACGGTCACCGTCGAAGACAAAGCCAAGCCCGACTTTCTCTTTCCAGGCGGGGCGCAGTATTTCAATGCTGCGTTTCCGGTTGCATGGCTGACATTACTCGGCGCGAAGACTTCGTGCAAAGACCGCTGGCGGCAAATCCTCGCCGAAAGCGCCCGCGTGAAAGACAAGCATCTGGTCACCTTGGAGCCCGCTATCAGCTCGGACCAACTAGCGCAAATGCGAAAGCACAACCTCCAACTCGTGATTCCCGCTGCACTGCACGCGACTTACCCTGCTGTAGAACAGGCGAAGTTGTGGGACATGGCGACCTTCATCGCAGCTGTTGGTGAAAAACAGAAGAATGCGGGTATTGCCCGTATTTTTTTAAGCAGACAAGCGAAACCAAAGCGCCGTAAGAAGTCGTCGAAGTAAAATGCGGAGCAGAAAAAGATTTCTGCATATTTTTCCTGGCAAGTGCATAGCGGCCTGGTAGTGGTCAATGCATGAGCGCTTTCGTCTCGGTTCCAAACACGCTGCGCGGTGCAGGTCGCGAGCTTCGACGCGCGTTCTCCTCGCAGCTCTATCTACTCCCCAAGCCCGATTTCCTCCGCGCATGGTGTGCCGTGGCCTACGCTTTTCCCGGGCTGCATCCCGATGGATACGAGGACGAGGGGAGCGGATGGCCGCGCGCGCTGAGACGCTTCGCGGCGGAGGCGTGGCGGCGGGCCGAAGCGGGGGAGCTTTCCGACGAGGAGCTTTACCCGTGCGACGCGCAGTGGGCCGGGCTCTACGACAGGATGCTGGAACGCGAGGAGGACGAAATCGAGCGCCGTTTCCGAATTGCCTCCGGCCACGGTGCTATTGGATAATTGAACCACGAAAAACACGAAGGCCACGAAAAGTGGAGGGACCATAGCTGATGGCTCCGTGCGTTTCTGCTGTTCGTGCTTTTCGTGTTTTTCGTGGTTCCAAGATGCCTGACGTCTTCACAAAATCCAAGCGGTCGGAGGTGATGTCGCGGATCCGCTCACGCGGGAACATGACGACGGAGGTGGCGCTGGCGAAGGTTTTCCGGGCGAACGGCATCACCGGGTGGCGCAGGGGGCGGAAGGTGAAGATATCTGGAACTGGAAGCGTGAAACCTGAGGGTGGGCAGAACAGAATCATCCGTCCTGACTTTGTGTTTCCGAATCGGAAGATCGCGGTGTTTGTGGACGGGGACTTTTGGCACGGGCATCCGACGCGGGCAAAGATTCCGGCGACGCGGCGCGAATGGTGGCTTGCGAAGATCGAAGGGAACAAGAAGCGGGACCGGGTGCAGAATCGTTTGCTGCGGAGGAACGGATGGACGGTCGTCCGCATCTGGGAGCACGAGCTGGAGCGGAAGCATCTGCACCGGGCCCTGCGCAAGCTGCGGGCGGCGGGGTTGATTGGGTGATTTTGAATTTTGGATTCTGGATGTTGGATTGGGAAGAGCGGCGCTTCGCGGTTGCATGAGGTCGTTACTGGCGGTATGATCCGGATCACGGCGATTTTGGAACAGGATGCCGACGGCACGGTGCACCTGCCGCTGGATTTGAGAAATTCCAGGGTGCGTGTGACGGCCACGCTGGAGGCGGATTTTCAGGAAAGCGAACGAGCATCGCGCGAGGCGGCGCTGGCCGCGCTCAAGCGCCTGCGCGAGCGGGGCACATTCCGGGAAATTTTTCCGCCATCTCGGCCAGCACGTGGTCAACGACCATTTCCATGTGCACGTGAAAATCCACGCCACAAGGATCGCGTAGAGCGGCTTGAACCCGAAAAGGGTTTTTCGACAGGATTCACAGGGTGGACAGGACTCCCGGAAAGGCCGCTGCAAGCATGCGGGGCCGGAATGTGTCCGTGCGCCGCGTATCCGCTGTCAATCCCTCCTGAAAATCCTGTGCGTCCTGCCAGAATTTTCCAACCGCCGGATGCGATGAGGAGAGCGAGCGGAGGGCGTCAGGCGCTGCTGGCATCAGGATGTGACTTGGCGGACGACGGCCGCTGCTTCAACCGACGGGCTTGGTGGGCTGCCGCTCCCAGGAGGGCGAGCGATACAAGGACCAGAGCGGAGGGTTCGGGAATCGTGTGAAGAGTGAATTGAAGACCATTGTTGTCGCGGGCGAAGGATCCGGAGAAGCCTCCGGAGTTGGTGTAGCCGATGTCCGCGAGGTCGAAACCGATGGGGCTGACGCCAAAGGTCATCAGGTCGTAGGTCGTTCCTTCTGTCCATCCGAGATCCGCAAACGTGAAGAGGTACGGTCCGCCGAATCCCTGGAGGCCGCCCAACGAAAGATGATCCGAAGAAGGGCCCAGATCGAAAACCATACCGCCATCGTGCCAGTAGAGGTCGCCGACGGTGAGGGTGCCTGCCGAGGAGCCCGGCGCGAGGGTTCCGCCATTGAGCGAGATCTCCACCACGGTGCCGTTCCCCCCAAGGGTTCCGCCCGATGCGATTTCCACCGGGCCATTTCCGAGATATCCATCCACCTGCAGGAGGCCGCCGCTGACGGTGGTTCCCCCGGCAATGTTGCTTGTGCCGCTCAGAACCAGCGTTCCAGTGGACTGCTTGGCGAGGCTTCCCGATCCCTGAATACTGCCCGAGAATGTTCCTGACTCGATGGCCAGAACACTGCCCGGGGAGGACCCGGTGTTGACGGTTCCGCCGCCGAGAAGCTTGCCGATGGCACCGCCGGTGACCTGATCATTGAAATCCAGCGTGGCTCCGGCGGCGACGGTTACCGAGTCGGCGATGCCTGCCATGAAGAGGAGGTTGTTGTTGCCCGCCTCGAGCGTTCCGTAGTCCACATAGATTTGAGCGTCGGCGGGGAGGGCGACCGCGCCGGTGGGGGCAAAGAGGACCCTGCCATCATTCCCCGCGCTTCCGACCCGCATGGTGGAACCGGCGACCAGCAGGAAGTCCAGCGGGTTCAGGGTGAGTGTCTGCCCGTTCACGGCAGAGAATGTTCCTGTCTGTCCGGCGTTGACGGAAATGAGTTGGATGCCCGACGAGAGATTTCCCGACAGGGTCGTGTTGGTGAAGGCGCGGAGTTCTCCGGACCCCAGGGCGATGTTGCCCTCCCCCAGCGCGAGGTCGTTGGCGACTTCGAGGACCCCCGCGTTGATGAGTGATCCCCCGGCAAATGTGTTCGCTTTGGTGAGGCGCAGCCGGCCCGCTCCCTCTTTGGTCAGATTTCCGGTCCCGCTCAGGATCGTCGTGATCCGGGCATTGCCGCCCTGGGTGTCAACAGTCAACCCTCCGGAGCCGATCACGGTCGCGTCGGGCGCAAAACCGTCGATCAGCAGGGTGTCGAGGACGGATGAGCCGCCCAGCAAGTTGATGCGTGCCCCGGAAAGCGAGAGGGAGGCCGTGCCACCCCCGGGGGTGATCACATCCGTCTCCACGGTGGAATCGGAGACGTCGAGGCTGCCGGACGTCCCTCCCGACGCAGCCAGTTCGATCTGCTGCGCCGAGATCGTGGATCCATTGATGGCGGTGAACTGCCCGTTGCCCGCTTGGCCGATGGTGAGCGTGTTCTGCGTCGTCCACATTCCGCCGTCAAGATGGACGCTGCCGCTGGAGCCTGCCTGCAAGCCGATCTGTCCCCAGACCGAATTGGCCTCGCCACCCCCCGATGCGGTCAGATTGCCGGTGCCGTAAACGCCGACGGCCAGCGTGTTGGTCACGCTCCAGGCGCCCTCGGTGGTGATATGGACTGTTCCCTCTCCGCCGGCATCCTGGCCGATATAGCCGCTCTCGCTGCTGATGCCTCCCTGGGAACTGATGTTGACGGTTCCCTGTCCGTGAACGCCGACAAAGACCGCCTGCGTCACTGTCCAGAGACTGTCCACGATATTGATGGTTCCAGTCGCCGCGGCATCAAACCCGGCATTCCCCTTGTCGGAGTTGAGGATGGCATTTGCTTCGAGGGTGAATTCCCCGGACCCAACGGCTCCGACATGGAGTTCCTTGTGAACCGTTGTCGTTCCTCCCGAAATCGTCACTGTTCCCGTGGAGCCGGGATTTCGGGCCAGAAAGAACTCCTGGACCTCGAGTTGTGAGGCGGTGGCATTCAGGGTTCCCTCTCCGGCAAGACCGACGTCCAGATCGCCGCTCATCGTCCACGAGCTGTTCGAGAGGGTCGCAGTTCCGCTGGAATTCTGCAGCACTCCGAGTGTGGCGCCCGAGGAAGTGGCATTGGCGGAATTCAGGAGAGAAAAATTACCGGTGCCCGCATTGCCCACGAGCACGGCCTGCTGCACGGTGACCGTGCCGCCGCTGGAAGAAACCGTGCCGGTCGAGCCGGTGGCGTTGCCAAGGGTCAGGATTTGGGCGGAAATCAGGGAGTCCGTGGCCTGAACCGTGCCGATTCCCTGCTCGCCGACAGTAATATTGACCGGCAGCCCCTGATCCTCGGCCTTCCATGTGCTGTTGTTGAGAGTGACCAGCCCTTGGGAACCCGCTTGGTATCCGACGTATCCCGTTGTGCTCTGCAGCGTGGAACCGCTCTCCAGCGTCATCGTTCCGTTCCCGGTGTAGCCGATGTAGGTGGTAAACGGAGAAAGGTAGCCTCCAGTCATGCTCACCACACCCGACGAGCCGGTTGCATAGCCGAGATAAAGATCGCCGGCCGCCGCCACAAGGGCCTCCGAACCAATCGTGAGCGTGCCGAGGCCGGATGTTCCCAGATAGATGCTGTCCGGGGTGAAGTCGGATGACATTCCGGGCAGGACGTCGTATGTGCTGCCCCCGCCAATGCTCACATCAGAAACGTCCGCCGTGAGCGACGACTGAACGGTTCCGCCATTTTCGATGACGATCGAATCGGAGGGCTGCGGAACGCTCCCGCCGCTCCAATTGGCACCGTCGTAAAAACTGCCCACTCCACCGACCCAGGTTTTCTGGGCATAAGCCCCGGTGACCACCAAGGGTGCGATGGCCAGGAAAATAATCCGGTTCAAGAATCGCATGGCTCGACGACCGGCTGGAAAACCAAGGGAGTGAACGCGTGGCATGATGAACGACATCTCATTCGAAAATACCCAAGTCAAGCGACAGGTTGCTTGGAGTGGGAGGCGGAAGGAGTTCATCGTTGTCTTCGGACCGGGTTCATTTCCAGACTCCGGTCGAGGGCGTCTTCCCTTTTTACATTTTGAGGGCAGGGACTGGGTAGCGGCTCCCGCCCTTGGACGCCGGATGTCATGGCCGAGATCCGGCAACTTGCCGCCCACAACGGGGCGTGAGGATCGCCTACACACTGCTCGCCAAAAACGATCTGGCGAAGGTTTACCGCTGGTATCGATCCCAAGGCGGCGTGGAACTCGCCGAGCGATTTCTGGAGGCGGCCTGACAAGGCCATTCAGGAAATCGCCAGAAACCCGGAAATCGGTCGGTGGTGATGTCGCGCATCCGGTCAGCGGGGCCTGATTTGGAATTTTGAATTCTGGATATTGAGCGGGGAGGTGCGGGCCTCAGCCAATACAGGCGCAGTTATGGGTGGATTCAAGTGATTCGCTGGCCGGTTTCCGGCTTGGCATAGGCCGCCCGTTGGTGTGGACTGAACCCATGGCGAGAACAAAAAATGGTAATCACGCGTTCACGGGAGTTTTTCTGGTTGGCCTCGGAATCATCGCCCTGTTCAACTTCTGGTGGCCGGGCATCATGTTTGTGATCGCCGTGGCCATGTTGGTGGCCGCGTTGCTGGATGGCCGCCTGGGGGAAAACCTGATGGGCATTGCGATCCTCCTCGCCATTGGCGTGGTCGGCGTGTTGGGCAAGCTTCACCTCAATACCGGCCTCACCATCTGGCCAATCCTTTTCATCGTCATTGGCCTGGCGTATCTGGCGAAGACGTTCTGGCGCCGCTCCGGCTGAGAGGACCTGCGGCCATCCGGCGCAGGCGAATGGCAGGCCAGAGGTTGGAAAAACCCGACCGGCTGCTATTGGTCGATGCGCAGCATGACCTCGTTCCGCCGCAGGAACGGCGGCGTCCATGGCGGATCAAAATAGGCATAAACCGGAGCTCCCACCACTTCGAGGTGCTGATCAGCAACCCAGGCCTTGAGGCGTTCAAGGTTCTTCGTCTCTTGTTTGGGGCTGCGGGCGCCACTATAGCGCAACACAGCAAACCGCCCCGCCGCCATCTCCCTGACCGTCACCGAGCCGTCGGTCGGTTGGGGCACTTTTTCCAGATCCTCAGGCAGAACAAAGGCCATCGTCGTCTCGCCGCCGCCCATGAATACCGGGGTCGTCATGGCGATCTTCTTCCCGGCATCGTTCCCGCCAGTGATGAAGCGGAACAGCCGGTTGAAGCTTCCGCCAGATCCCCCGTCCTTCATCGTGGTTTCCACGACTTTCAGCGAAGGGAAGTCTCTCAGCTCGAAGTCTCCGTCCGAGCGAACGACTGTGTAGGGTGCGGACTGGTAGCCTGACCGGGAGGCGCGGCAGCCGGCGATTGCAAGAAGTGCTCCAATCACAAGGATCACGACGAGTAGCGGCAATTTTCTCATGAGCGCAAGGTATGCCGGATGCTGGAAATAGATAGGCCCAAGCTGAAACTTCCTCCGATATGCCGCAAAAATGGGCGACAAGCCAGCAAATCTCCGTATCGTGACCTTGTTCACTTCATTTTCTGACCTTCTCAGCCGCCGTGTTGTGATCGTTATTCTTTCATGAGATCGAGACACGACTTACTCCTCGCAACCCGCGCCTACGCCTCCGACTCCTCCGGGCTGAGCTGGTGGTATGTGCTCTCAACACTGATGCTTTTTGCGGCGGCGATTGCGGGGACGTTCCTGCGGGAAATTCCGTTCCTGCCGGTGATTTCGAGCGTTTTTGGGGGCCTTCTCTTGCTGCGGCTTTTTGTGATTTATCACGACCAGCAACACCATGCGATCCTGCCCCGCTCCGCGGTAGCGGAAGGGCTGATGCGCGCCGTGGGGCTGCTGGCCCTGAGTGCCAGCAGCGTTTGGCGCAGCTCGCACAACCATCATCACAACCATAATTCAAAGCTTCGAGGATCCCAGATCGGATCGTATCCGGTGATGACGAGTACACAATTCGCTCAAGCATCGCGGGCGGATCGCACTCGATATCTGGCCATGCGCCATCCGCTCACGATTTTCTTCGGGTATTTCACCACGTTCCTTGTCGGGATGTGCATCAACCCCTTTCTGAACAACCCCAAAAGACACAGCGACTGCCTGGCCTCCTTGCTGATCCACGTTGGCATTGGGATCGCGCTCTTTCTGTGGGGCGGCTGGCAGCAAGTGATCCTCACACAAACACTCCCTCACTTCATTGCCTGCGCGATGGGAAGCTACCTTTTTTACGCCCAGCACAATTTTCCAGGAGTTTCGCTCAACGAGAAGGACGGTTGGACTTACGAAAAAGCCGCCCTTGAGTCCTCAAGCTTCCTGGAGACGAGCGCGATCATGGGTTGGTTCACGGCGAACATCGGCTACCACCATATCCATCACCTCAACGCAAAAATCCCCTTCTACCGCCTCCCGGAGGTCATGCGGGCCCTTCCGGAACTTCAGCACCCACGAACCACTTCTCTCCATCCGCGTGATATCGCACGATGCCTGCGCTTGAAGGTGTGGGATGTCAGCCTCCAGCGAATGATCGGCTTTCGAGAGATGGCGCTGGCAGAGAGCACCACCAACCCTACCCCCGCGCAGCGGAGCTAAATTCCATGATCTCATTTACCGTTTCAGAAATTGCCTCACACGTTGGCGGACGAGTGTCAGGCCAGGGCACGACGCAAATCCTCGGCTTTGCTCCCGCCAGCTCAGCAATGGCCGGCGATTTGACTTTTGCAGATAGCGCAGACTTTTTTGCGGCAGCCGAGAAAAGCGATGCGACAGCGATCTTGGTTTCCGGTGATTTTCATTCTGAAACCAAGATCCTGATTCACGTGGCGCAGGCCCGAGTCGCGGTGGCGCGGCTTCTTCCACTTTTTTTCCCGCCAGATCTCTTGCCGCCCGGCATTGATCAATCGGCGCGGGTTGACCCATCGGCGCAAATTGATGCCACGGCACACATCGGCCCGGGATGTGTGATTGCCGGGGGCGTGCGCATCGGCGCACGGTCAACGCTGGCTGGGGGGAATCACATCGGGAAGGATTCTGTGCTCGGCGAAGACGTCGCCCTTTTTGCCAATGTTGTGCTCTACCCTCGCACGATGGTTGGCGATCGGGTTGCGATCCATTCCGGGACAACGATTGGCTCGGACGGCTACGGCTACGTGTTCGATGAGGGCCGCCATCGCAAAGTCCTCCAAGTTGGAAACGTGGTGATCCACGACGATGTGGAAATCGGCGCCAATTCCGCGATCGATCGCGGTGCTCTCGGATCCACGGTCATTGGGGCCGGCACAAAAATCGACAACCTGGTCCACGTCGCGCACAACGTGGTGATGGGAAAGCATTGTCTTGTCATGGGACAAGTTGGTTTTGCCGGCAGCACGCAACTCGGCGACTACACGATCATTGCCTCTCAGTCCGGCATCGCCGGGCACCTCAAGCTCGGACGTCAGTCAAAAATTGGAGCCAAGTCGGGAGTGATGCGTGACGTCCCGGACGGCGGCACCGTGCTCGGTATTCCCGCACAACCCGACAAACAGATCAAACGCCAGTGGATCGCCCTTCAGCAACTCCCCGAAATGCTGCGCAGGGTGAAAGCGATGGAAAAGCAACTCGCCGAGCTCCAACAAGCCCGTCCTTCAACCGACGTTGTGGGTTGAGGAATCTGCACGCTCCAGCTATTGCCTTTTGCTTCTGTTCTTGAGGCGATTGCGCCAATCGCGGAGCATTGGCCGATGAACGCGTTTTTTACGGATTTGGGTCGTCGGGTGTCTGCGCGTTGGCTTGAGGCCAATTTTTCACAGGCGGTTTTTCCGGAGTTGGCGGTCTCGGCCTTGAACGAGTGCCGGCCCTCGGAACATGTCGATCTGGACGAGTTGATGAGGGAGTTTCTGCTGGAGGACACCCAACCATTCCAAACCGGGTCGGGATTTGGCCAACCGGAACTGGTTGTTTATGACGATCCGCGTTTTTACATTCAGGCCCTGTTCTGGATGGAAGGAACCACGCAGATCCACCAGCACGAGTTTGACGGGGCATTTCATGTGATGGAGGGATCGAGTCTGCACTCCGAATTTGTCTTTGAAAATTCCCGAGCCGTGACGGCACATTTCCGGATGGGAAATTTGCGCCTCAAGAATGTGGATTTGCTGGCAAAGGGTCGCACGGTGCCGATCGTGGCTGGTCAAAAGCACGTCCATTCCCTGTTTCATCTGGACACCCCATCCGTGACAATCGTTGTGCGAACACACTCGGCGCCGGGAACGGGACCGCAGTTCACCTACCTGCCTCCCCATGTGGCAGTGGATCCCTTTCAGTCCGATAATCTGACGACTCGGCGTCTGCAGTTGCTCGATGTTATGGAGCGGACGGAGGATCCTGCTTTTCCTGCTCTCGTATTGGAAATGTTGAATGGATTGGACCTGGAGCGGGGCTTTTTTGTGATGCAAAACTGTCTGGGCGCACTGCAGGCGATGGGCCGGTGGGAGGATGCCATGGCGGTCTTCCGGAAAAAACATGGCCGGGCGGCCACCGGGGTCGCGCGCACGCTGGAGGAAATGGTCTGGCGTGACCGCTTGATCGGATTGCGATCCTCGGTAACCGATGAAGAGCACCGGTTCTTTCTCGCTCTGCTGCTCAATGTGCCCGGCAAGGCGGAAATCCTGGATCTTGTGGCGAAGCAGTTTGGCCGCAAACCGGCGGACAGGGTTATGCGTTGGGCCGAGGAACTCACGGCGGCCTCGGACGAGGGGACATGGATTCTTGACGCAGCGTTTCCAGGCGATCTGGGGGTCCCTGAGGACGAGCAGGCGATCGTCTTCCTGACGGCGCTGCAGTATTTTATCAGCGGCGGAAAATCCCCGCTTCCGGAGAGAACCCTGAAAAGGCTTCGGGCGGCCTTCGCGAGGTCAAGCCTGCGGGCTTTAAGTCTGAATGCGATTTGATGATTGTTACTCTCCGTTGCAGGTCGCGACGCCAGCAATAGAACATGGGAGCAGCCAGCACTCAGAGGTTTCTCCGCACCGTCGAGCCGGTTCAAAAAGGCGTGAATACGGGGACCCATCTGCCTTTCGCAAAATGATAGGCCCGACCCCATCGGCCAGACACGCCACCCGAAACGCTTAATATTCGCCTCAGATTCCCTCACGAAGAATTTCCCGCAACTCGGCGACCCGCCTCGCAAACAGGTCGAGGGCCGACTGCACAGGTGCCGCTGACCCCATATCCACCCCTGCGGTCGCAAGCGTCTCTATCGGGAACCGGCTCCCTCCGCTGCGCAGAAAATCCAAATACCCGCCCGCCTCGCCGCTCGTCAGCACCTCGGTCGCCAGCGCGGCCGCTGCCGAAATCCCGGTCGCGTACTTATAAACGTAGAAGGCGTTGTAGAAGTGCGGAATCCGCAGGCACTCGAGTTCGAGCTCCGCATCCACCGAAAACCGTGGGCCGAAATAGTCTGCCAGCAGCCGCCGGTAGATTTTTTGAAATCCATCAAGGGTAAGCGCCTCACCGGCTTCCTCCGCCGCATGGATGTCGCGCTCGAACTCCGCGAACATCGTCTGCCGGTAGAGCGTGCCCCGCAGGTCATCGATCTGGCGGTTGAGGATATAAGCTTTCATCCGGCGGTCCTCCGTTGTCTTCAGAAGGTGCTCGGTGAGCAGGGTCTCGTTGAACGTCGAGGCCACCTCGGCGAGAAAGATCGGATAGTGGTAGTTCTGGTAAAGTTGCGCACGCTGGGAAAACCATGTGTGCATCGAATGCCCAGCCTCGTGTGCCAGGGTATAGACGTCCGAGAAGACATCCGACTTATAGTTCATCATAATATACGGCGGGCTCGTAAAAGTGCCGTAGGAAAATGCGCCACTGCGCTTGCCTTTGTTCTCGTAGCGGTCACACCAGCGGCCCTCCCGAAGCCCGTGAGACAACACATCCACGTATTCCTGCCCCAACGGCATAACCGCAGTCAACACCTTCTCGACCGCCGCATCCCATGGCACCTCGGTCTGCACCTCCGCAACCATCGGGACATACGTGTCGTAGTGGTGGATCTCCTCCAGCCCAAGCACCTCGCGTCGTAGTTCGAAATATTCAAAGAGGGGATCCAGGTTCGCACGGACGGCGGAAATCAGCCCGTCGTAAACGCTCACTGGCACGTCGTCGGCAAACAGCGCCGCCTCGCGGGCGGATGGATAATTCCTCGCCCGCGCGTAAAAAACCCCGGCCCGCACCGAGCTGGCCAGGCTCGCCGCCAAAGTGAATTTGTGGTCGGAAAACTCAGCGTAGAACTGGTGGAAGGCCGCCTTGCGGACAGCCGTGTCACGCTGCTGGAGAAACGACGAAAACGAGCTCTGCGTCAGCTCGCGCTCGCAACCCTCCCCGTCGGCCAGCTTTCCGAATTTCATGTCCACATTCGTGAGCTGGGAAAATGTCTCGCTGTGCCCGCGCACCGCCGAGCTTCCCAGTGCCAGGATCCGCTCCTCGGCGGCCCCAAGGATATGCTCCCGCAGGCGTCGCAGTTTCTTCAAAGGGATTGCCCAGTCGGCAAGCACGTCCGCACTCAGGAATTCCTCAAACGTCCCATCCGGAATCGCCTGGATCTCTGGCGCAACAAATGAAAAGGCCTCCCCGACCCGCACCAGGACCCCCTCCAACCGGGCCTCGCGGTCCAGCGCGGTGGCGGCGGAGCTGTCCTCCGTGACGCGCAGCGCGGCGTATTGGTTCAGCCGCTCAATCCGCAGATCCACGGTCTTCTCGAACTCCAGGCACTCCGCCAGCACACCCGCTGATTCCCCAAGCCGCCCACGAAAATTTTCAATCCCGGGAAACCCGTTCTGCAACTCCTTGAAGTCGGCATCCCACTCCGCATCGTCCTTGTAGAGCGGGGTCAGATCCCAGGTGTCGACGACGGCCACTTCAGCGCGTGATGGAACATTGGACATAGTTGGCCAATCTACACGGCCTCCGGCCCGTGGCAATTTCGGATGTCCCCCTCAGAGAATGTTCTTCAAGCCTGATTGAAAAAAGCTGGCACCTCCTGGTTCCCGGAAAACCGCAGAGGCTATGGCACAACTCCGCGTCATTCGTGCAACCACCAATGGAACACCCTCTGGAACTGATCAAATACACCTCACCCACAGCTGATCACCCCCCCGCCCCTTGCCTGTCTTGTTTTTGCTCTCGCATTTCGGTGAACATTCCTGCAAAGTCCTTGTCTTTCTTATTCCAATGACAAAACCAAAACGCTCCCTACTCTTCCCGGCAGCCATCCTGGCGATGGCCGTATTCCCCTCTTGCAAACCCGCTCCGGCCCCCTCCGAGACCCCGGAAGCACCCGCGGCTTCTCCCGCGGCTTCTCCCGCTGCCGCAGCCCCCGCCAGCCCCCAGACGGCTGTCACGGCCCCGCTTTCTGCGGAGGACGCCAAGCCGATGAGCGATGCGCCGAAGCCGGAAGCGAGCCTCGACCTGAAGGATCCTGTCGCTGTCGTAAACGGTGAGCCCATTTCCAAATCCCAGCTCGAAGAGGCCTTCAAGGCCGCCGTCGAGGCCTCTGGCGTGAAAACCGATGACCTCACCGACGAGCAGAAGCTAAATGGCTACCGCCAGATCCTCGACGAGTTGGTCATGGATAAACTCGTTGCCAAGGCAGCCGCTGGCGAGACCGTTTCCGATGCCGATGTGGACGCCGAGATTGCCAAGCTGAAAAAGCAATTCCCCACGCAGGAAGCCTTCGATGCGCAGCTGAAGGAAGCCGGCCAGAGCCCGGAGAAGCTCAATTCCGCTATCCGCACGATGCTCCAGCAGCAGAGCTGGATGAAAAGCCAGCTCAAGGACTCGGACGCGGTTTCCGAGGACGATGCAAAGAAGTTCTACGATACCAATACAGAGGAATTCAAGAACCCCGAACAGGTCAAGGCCAGCCACATCCTCTTCATGGTGAACAAGGATGACTCTGAGGAAACCGTCAAGGCCAAGGAGGCCGCAGCCAAGAAGGCCGCAGCCCGGGCGAAAAAGGGTGAGGACTTTACCAAACTGGCCAAGGAGCTCTCCGAGGAGCCGGGGGCCAAGGAATCCGGCGGTGATCTCGGGTTCTTCTCGAAGGACCGCATGGTTCCTGAATTTGCCGAGGTCGCCTTCAGCGAGAAACCGGGTGAAATCAGCGACCCTGTCCGCACCCAGTTTGGCTGGCACATCATCAAAGTGACCGAGAAAAAGCCCGCTGGCACAGTTCCCTTTGAGGAGGTGAAGGACCAGATTTCTGCTTACCTAAAGAGCATGAAGCAGCGCGAAGCCATCCAGGGGGTTCTGAAAAATCTCAAAGATTCCGCCAAGATCGACTCCACCCTGCCTCCGGGAAAATAGGGCGGGGCATGGCACGTCCACTCAAACCTTCAGCCGGGATCATCGGGCTCGGCATCATCGGAAGCAGAGTCGTCTCGGTCCTTCGACAGAAGGGATTCCAAGTCTGGCTCTATAACCGGTCGCCACGGCCCGAGCCAAACTTTCTGAGTTCCCCGGCGGAGGTTGCCGAGTCGGTTAAGCACATCCAGCTCTTCGTCTCTGACGGAGAAGCCCTGCTCGACATCGTCAGGCAGTTGTCTCCGGCCCTGACGCCCGACCACGTCATCATGAACCACGCCACCGTCTCCCCACATCAGACGCGGGAGGCGGCAGACATCGTGGCTTCGCGGCACGCAAAATTCCTTGATGCTCCCTTCACAGGTAGTCGGGATGCTGCCGCCGCGGGCGAGTTGGTTTACTACATCGGAGGAGATCCGGCCGTATTGGCAAACGTGCGACCCCTCCTCGAAGCTTCGTCGAAAGCGGTGCTGGAAATCGGAGATGTCGGTCAGGCTTCTGTTGTGAAAATTGCCACGAACCTGATTTCTGCAACAGCGGTGGAGGCGCTCGCCGAAGCCCATGCCCTGCTTGACAAAAACAGCATCGACCTCCGCAAACTGTCCCTCGCGCTCCGGGCCAACGCCTCGAACTCCCCGCTTGCCGAGGCAAAAATCCCCGTCATGCTCTCGGGAGATTTCGAGCCCCGGTTTTCTCTGAAGCACATGTTCAAGGACATCCAGCTTGCCCTCGGGCTGGCTGCGGAGAAGGATCTCGACCTGCCCGCCGCCTCGGCATTTGCCGGAGCCGCCATGGCCGGGATTCAGCAAGGCTGGGGCGATTCCGACTTTTCCGTGGTCTCTCGTTTCTACGGGTTCCCGGGTCAGGGGCATCCGCTTCCTGACTCAACGGCACACCCGGATCAGACGACCTCCACGGCCAGGCCCGAGGCAAAACCCGCCCGCACCTGGAACTTGTTCCGGAGTGGCAAGTGACCGCCGCCGGACCGGCCCCCGGCATCCCGGGCTTCTTTGAGGTCCGGGACAAAGTCCGATTTTCCGTCACAGGCGCCGACGCTCGCCGTTTCCTTAACGGCCAGCTCACGATCGACGTCAGCCGCCTGAAGCCGGATTCGGCACGCCAGGCCCTCATCCTCACTCCCAAAGGAAAGCTCTGCGCCCCAATCCACGTCTGGGCCTCGAAAAACGGCTTTGTCATCGAGACGGAGGCCTCGCTCCGCGATGATTTTCTTGCCCGCATGGAGCGCTACATCATCTCCGATGACGTGACGCTCACCGAGGATCTTTGCCCATCCCCCGTTTTCCACCTGCCGGGGGGGGCGACTCCCGCTGGCGCCCTCGCGATATCCCGCGTCGGCTTCCCGGGGTTTGATGTGTCCGCACGCCCGCAGGGTCTTCCCGAACTGACCTCCCTCGCGCTGGATCTGCTGCGAATCTCCACCGGCACTCCGCTCTGGGGGCGTGAACTCTCGGCAGACACCCTCCCGCAGGAAGCCCTGCTCGAGCGCGTTGCTGTGGACTTCGACAAAGGTTGCTATGTCGGACAGGAAGTTGTTTCGCGCCTCAAGAGCGTGGGCCGCGTCAATCGCGTCCTCCACGGATTTCTCGGAGCCCTTGAGCCCGCCGCACTGCCACTTGCGATCACGACAAAGGAGGCCTCCCCGCAAAATGCTGGGATCCTCACCAGCACCACTCATGATTTTGAGTTGGCGCAAACCCTTTCCCTCGGTTATCTCAACCGTCAGTTCGAAGACTTTCCGGAATTCCTCGCCGTTGATGCGGCAGGCTCGGCAGTTGGGGAACTCAAAAAACGCCCGATCTGAATGAAATCCTTCCTCGCCCTCGCCCTGGCCCTCGCCGCCACTGTCCTTCCCTGCCTTGCCGCCGACCTCGGACCCGACGTCGCCGTCATCGAAATCCGCTTCGGAAAAGAAAAAGAAACCCGTCGCGTCGTCCTCGGCCTCTACGACTCCGCCGCCCCTCTCACCGTCGCCAATTTCAAGGAGCTCATCCGCAAAAAATATTACAATGGAATGCGGTTTCACCGTGTGTTTCCGAATTCCTTTGTGCAGACCGGTGACCCGGCCAGCCGCCATGGCCAGGCCGACCGCAGCGGAACCGGCGGACCCGGCTACACCCTCCCTGCCGAAATCCGCCTCCCCAACGACAAAGGCTCCATTGCCATGGCCCGCCTTTCCGACGACATCAACCCTGCAAAAAATTCCAACGGCAGCCAGTTCTTTGTCGCTCTCGAGCCACTTCCCAAGCTCAACGGCAAATACACCGTCTTCGGCCGCGTCCTCGAAGGCTTCGACGTCCTTGCCGAAATCAGCAACCTCCCCACAAACAGTAACGATTTTCCATTGCAAAAAGTCGTGATTAAATCCATTCTCATCGACTCGCGCGAGGCTCCGGCTCCCATCAGGTAACCCCCGAAGCCTGCGCATGGGAAATCTTCCGGGTAGGTACCGAAGTGGCCAAACGGGGCGGACTGTAAATCCGCTGGCTTACGCCTTCAGTGGTTCGAATCCACTCCTGCCCATTTCCCTCTGAATCCGTTGACTCTCAGCATCTGCAACTTTCAAACTGTAGATGGGATGGGCTTGGGCTGTCTTCCTGGATGAAGATTGAGGCCGCGGGCAGCTTTCGCTGTCCGTTGGGATCGGCGATCCGTCGGGGGCAGACTACCCGAGGGCGAGTTGGGCGGTCGAGATCTCGAGGATCTCGTTGGTGATGCTGGCCTGGCGGGCCTTGTTGTATTCGAGGGTGAGGTCCTTGACGAGGTTCTTGGCGTTGTCGGTGGCGCTTTTCATGGCGACCATGCGGGCGCTTTGCTCCGACGCGCGCGTTCCGATGAGCGTCTGAAAGACGGCGAAGTGGATGTAGGCGGGCAGGATGGCATCGAGGACATCCTGGGCGCACGGCTCGAACTGGATGCCGCCTTCGAAGGTGTCCTTCTCACCGTATTCATTGGTGAGGCCGACCTCATCGAGGCTGGTCAAAGGCAGAAGGGGCAGCACGGTCGGGAGCTGGGAGAGGGTGTTGACGAACCGCGGAAAGAGGACGGTGACTTTGTCCACCGTGCCGTCCAGAAACTTATCCATGCAAAACTTCGAGACCGACTTGGTCTGGAGGAAACTGGGGTGGTCGTGGAGAGGGAAGTCGGCCAGCATGTTCCGCCTGGTGCGGGCGAGGAACTGGGTGCCTTTGCGGCCGATGGAGACGAAAAGCGTCTGCCCGGCATCGAAGGCAAGCGCCTCGCGGAAGAGGTTCGTATTGAGAGCCCCGCAGAGCCCCTTGTCGGTGCTGAAGAGGAGGACGAGCTCTTTTTTTCCTTCGCGGCGCTCGAGCAGGGGGTGGGCGGAGGGGTCGACGGCGTCGCGAAGGGAGACAATGACGCGGTTGATCAGCTGCGAGTAATCGCGCCCGCTGATCGCGGCCTGCTGGGCCTTGCGCATCTTCGAGGCGGCGACCATCTGCATCGCCTTTGTGATCTGCGCGGTGTTCTTGACGGATTTGATCCGCCGCCGGATGTCGCGAAGGTTGGCCATGGGTCAGCTGTTGAAAGACTTGAACTCCTCCAACGCGGCGGCGAGCTCTTTTTCGATCTCCTCGTCGAACTGCTTTTTGGCGACGATTTTTTTGAGGATTGCCTCTTTGCGAGTTTCGAGGAAGTCGGCAAGCTTGAGCTGGAGCGCTTTGACTTTGTCGGTCGGGACGGCATCGAAAAGCCCTTTCTGCATTGCCCAGAGGATGGCGGCCTGGACCTGGATCATCATCGGGTTGTATTGGGCCTGCTTGAAGAGCTCGACGATGCGCGCACCGCGGTCGAGCGTCGATTTCGTGCGGGCATCGAGGTCGGATCCGAACTGTGCAAAGGCGGCCAGCTCGCGGAACTGGGCGAGGTCGCCTTTAATTTTTCCGGCGACCTGCTTCATCGCCTTGATCTGGGCGGCCGAGCCGACACGGGAAACCGAGAGGCCGACCGAGATCGCCGGGCGGATGCCCTGGTAGAAAAGGTCGGTCTCGAGGTAGATCTGTCCGTCGGTGATGGAGATGACGTTCGTCGGGATGTAGGCCGAGACGTCTCCGGCCTGGGTCTCGATGATCGGTAGCGCGGTCAGCGAGCCGTCGCCGTATTTTTCGCCGAGGCGGGCGGAGCGCTCGAGGAGGCGGCTGTGGAGGTAAAACACGTCGCCGGGGTAAGCCTCGCGGCCGGACGGGCGCTTGAGCAGGAGTGAGATCTGGCGGTAGGCGTTGGCGTGCTTGGTCAGATCGTCAAAAACGATGAGAGCATCCATCCCGTTATCCATGAACCACTCGCCCATGGCCGCGCCCGAGAACGGGGCGATGTATTGGTCGGAGGCGGCATCCGATGCGGTCGAGGCGATGATGATCGTGTATTTGAGGGCGTCGTGCTCCTCGAGGATCCCGACCACGCGGGCGATGTTTGCATTCTTTTGGCCGATGCCCACGTAGATCGAGTAGAGCGGGCGGAAATCCGGATCGCCGCTCTCCTCGCCGGCCTGGTTGATCCGGGCCTGGTTGATGATCGAATCCACGGCGATCGTGGTTTTCCCTGTCGCGCGGTCGCCAATGATGAGCTCACGCTGTCCGCGGCCGATGGGGATCATGGCGTCGATGGCCATGATGCCGGTCTGAACCGGCTGGCTCACGCTGCGGCGCTTGATGATGCCGGGAGCAATTTTTTCGACCGGGTAGAATTCGGTGGAAGCGATGGGCCCCTTGCCGTCGAGCGGACGGCCCAGTGCGTCAACGACGCGGCCGAGAAGGGCCTTGCCGACGGGCACCTGGAGGAGCTTGCCGGTGGTCTTGACTTCGGTGCCTTCGCTGATCGTCGTGTAGTCGCCGAGGAGGATCGCGCCCACCTCGGTCTCCTCGAGGTTGAGGGCGAGGCCGATCTGGCCGCCGGGGAACTCCAGCATCTCGTTGAGCATCGCCGAGCTGAGGCCCTCGATGCGGGCCACGCCGTCGCCAATCTCACGGACCGTTCCGACGTTGGTTTTGCGGGCGTTGGAAGCCTTGATGGCTCCGATTTTTTCTTCAAGTTCGAGGACAATATTGCTCATGGTTTGTTGGGATCGTAGGAATTAAAACTGGTTTTTGAGGGCTTCGAGACGGGCCTGAACGCTGCCGTCCCAGACGTCACTGCCGATCTGGACGCGGAGGCCGCCGATGAGGGCGGGGTTCTGCCGGAATTCGGCGGTGATGTCGCCGAAGCGCTTCTTGAGGCCAGCCTCATATTCGCGGGCCTTGGCGGGCTCGAGCGGCACGGCGCTTTCGACGATGGCATGGTGGCGCTCGACCTCCAGGCGGACGAGCCGGGTGAGTTCCTTGAGGATTTGGAGGTAGGATCGGGGTTTCTTCTCGGCGACGCCGGCGAATACCTGCTCCAGCCGCGTGGTGTCCAGGCGTCCATCGACCAGCGCCAACTTAAAGAGTTCGCGGGACTGGCGTCTGGCTTCTCGGCTGAGCTTCATGGGGTCAGGCGGCGAGCTGTTTGGAGGTTTCGGCGGCGAGTCGCTCCTGATCCTGCGGCGTGAGAACCTTCCCTGCCACCTTGGCTGTGGTATCGACCACGAGGTGGAGCATCTCGGCGCGGACCTCGGCGATCATCTTGGAGCGGTCCATGACGACGGCCTCGTGGGCCCGGGCGATGATATTTTCGGCTTCTTTGATGGCTTGCTGGGTGGCTTTCTGGGTGTGGGCCTCGCTGCTCTCTCGGCCCTCGTCGATGATCCGCTGGGCATCGGCGTTCGCCTTGCGGAGGATTTCCTGGCAGCGCAGCTCCGACTCGGCGAGCTGCTTTTTAATTTTTTCGGCATTCATCTGGGCCTCTTCGATGCGGTGGCGGCGTTCCTCAAACATCGCGACAGCCGGGCCGAACGCGTATTTTTTGAGGATCACATAGACGATGACGAAGAGGACGGCCTGGGCGCCGAATTTCGGCCAACTGACGCCGAACGTGTCGAAGAGCTGAGTGATTGCATCCATGGAAATCGGGAAAATTGTCCGGGCCGCCGCGCACGTTGGGTGCGGGCGGCACCGGAGGGAAGTGGGAGTTTAGCGGCCTTGGAAAGCGAGGATCAGGGCATAAATCGCGATGGCCTCGGAGAGAGCCATGCCGATGATGCTCAGAGTGAGAATCTTGCCGAAGGCTCCGGGGTTGCGCCCGACGGCCTCTGCGGCTTTCGCACCGATGAGCGCGACTCCGATAGCTGCACCAGCGCCGGCAATGGCGAGAGTGAAGCTGCCTGTAATTCCTGTGGCCGCGGAAGCGGCTTCTGCAATGATGTATGGGTTCATATGGATGTGTTGGTTTGGTGTTTTTCCGCCGCCCGCAGTCCTGCCACGGTCCCGGCGGGAAATTTGTTAGTGCGCGTCTTCTTCGTCGTGGCTGGTCGAAAGTTGGAGGTAAACCGCGCAGAGGAGCATGAAAACGAGCGCCTGGAGAATACCCACAAGGATTTCCAGGAAGTAAAAGGGAATTGGCACGGTGATCGAGGCAATAGCGGCCACCCACTCCGGAAGGTTCAGGTCCTTGCCAATTGTGATCATCGAGCTGAGCAGGTTCTCGCCGGCGAAGACGTTGCCGAACAGTCGGAGCGAAAGCGACACCGGGCGGAAGAGGATGGAGACAACCTCAATCAGCCCCACGAACAAGAAGATGGGCATCAGGGCGTAGGCAAGAAACCCTTTCAGTCCCCCCTTCACCCCGAAGAGGTGGAGAAGGAAATTTTTGATCCCGACCTCGCTCAGCGACCAGTAGAGCCACATGCCCATAAAGACGAGGGCCATGGCCAGGGTCATGTTCAGGTCGGCCGTGGTCGGGCGCAGCAGCGGAGTGTCCACTGTGGACAGGCTCAGGAACGGCCCGGGCTTTTCCGCTCCCCAGCCGATCGACCCGACCCCGGGAAGCAGGGCAAACCAGTTCGAGGCCAGAATAAAAATAAACAACGTGGCAAGAAACGAAAACGTCCGCGTGATCATGTGGCGGCCGACGATTTCCTCCAGCATGTTGTAGAGGCCCTCAACGACCAGCTCAAAGGCGTTTTGCAGAGGGGAGGGCACGAGCGTCATCTGGCGGGTCGCGCTCCGGCACAACCAAATCACAAAAATGGAGATCAGGAAACTGACAAAAATCGAGTTCGTGAGCCAGCCGGTAAAGCTCATCCCCGCATCTTCGTCGAAGAGGCGGGGCGCATGAAGCGATAGACCGGCGGCTAAAAATAAAAGGGACATTGTTGAAAAAATCTACGGCCGCCAGAAGGATCGGGCTTGCTTGATATGTATCAAGAGAGCCCGGCATTCAGGCGACATACTGGAGGCGGCGGCCAAGCTACCACAGGGAGCAGGGCTGGCAACCGAAAAGTGGCGGAAATTCGCTTGGGGTTGGAGGCGGGATCTGGTAGGGGTTGTGGATGAGCCATCACACGTATAAAAAGATCGAGTTGGTGGGGTCCTCCCCCAACAGTATTGAGGAGGCGGTTCAGAATGCGGTCGCCAAGGCGGCGGAGTCCGTGCGCAACCTGCGCTGGCTGGAGGTCACCGAGACCCGCGGCCACATCGAGGAGGGCCGCATCGCCCACTGGCAGGTGACGGTGAAGATCGGGTTCACACTGGAGGACTGACGATGACATCCCCCCAGAGTGCTGTCCCGGGTAAGGGTTGGCTGTTTTTTGGCGCGGCGATTTCGTTCGTTGCGGGAATTTTCGCGATCATATCCCCGATGGTCTTCGGGTATTTTTTGACCCAGCTTCTGGGAGCGCTGTGCCTGGTCAGTGGGGCGGTGGCGCTCTTCCAGGCGGTTTTTGTGGCCCACCGCCCGCACCGGTTTTTATCGTTGGTCTCGGGAGCGATCCGGGTGGCGGCGGGCGCCGCGCTGTTTTTCTACACGGTGGCGGGGATGGCGGCGCTGACGCTGATCCTGGCTGCGGTGTTTTTTGCCGAGGGCATCGTTTGCCTGGTGACGTCGGTTCGGATGCGGGAGAACCGGGCGTGGATCTGGCTTTTCCTGAACGGGTGGGCGGCGCTGATTTTGGGCTGGATGGTTTATACGAGATGGCCGGTGGATGCGGCCTGGGTGGTGGGGTTGCTTTACGGGATCCAATCGCTTTTCACCGGGGCAGCGATGGTGATGCTGGGTTTGAAATCGCATCCGCGCGGCTGACAATGCTGATTTCGTGTCTTGTGCCAGGCCGGGAAATCTGATTGCAAAAGGGAATGTCGCTTACATCTCCGCAACTACCGGCCGTCGGACTGATCGCGGACCTCAGCAAAGAGGACCGTGACACCCTGAGCTCGTATGGCAGCTTCCATCTGGCCACTCCAGGCGACACGCTGATCCAGGAAGGCCTGCCGCACGGGAAGTTGTTTTTCATCATCAGCGGCTTGCTTCATGCAAAGCATCTGGACGAAGGAAAGGAAATCCTGCTTGGGCCGATCCGCCAGGGGGAGTGGGTTGGCGAGGTGGACCTCTTCGACCCGGCCAGCGCGGTCTGTTCGGTTGTGGCCATTGAGCCGAGCCAGTATTGGATGATTACGCGGGCGGACTTGGAGGACTTCATTAATAACTACCCCGAGGCGGGGATCCGGATCCTCATCGGGGTCGCCGGAACGCTCGGGCGACGTCTGCGAGGGGTGACGCGAAAGCTGGCCGAGCAGACCGAGTTGTCCGCGATCCGCAACGCGCTCTTTGAGGGGTGAGAGGCCTGGGGTGAGGGCAAACGCTTCAGGGAATCACTCTGAAACCGCCGGATGCGCTTGGGCTTTTTCCGCATGGCGATGAGACTTTTTTGAGTCCGCAGTTGTCAGGCGCGGCGAACCTTGTTACGAAATCCTTCTTCTTATGGCGCTCGCAGTCCAACGACCCAAACTCAACATTGCCGAAAAGCTCTACCTGCCGGCCATCGTGGCCGGGCTGGTGATCACATTCCGGCATATCGTCAACCGCCTCATCGGTAAAACGAAGGTGACCATGCAGTATCCCGAGCAGAAGTGGGACGCGAGCCTTCCGGAGTGGTATCGCGGGGCCCCCACGCTGGTGACAGACGAGTGGGGCCGGGAGCGGTGCGTGGCCTGCCAGCTCTGCGAGTTCATCTGCCCCCCGAGGGCGATCACGATCAAGCCAGAGGAAATCCCGGCCGACGAGCGCTGGGGGAAAGTGGAAAAGCGGCCGCACGAGTTCGATATCGACATGATCCGCTGCATCTACTGCGGACTCTGCCAGGAGGTCTGCCCGGAGCAGGCGATCTTCCTTCGCAAGGATTACTCGATCACGGGCTACACCCGTGCCGAGATGGTTCATGACAAGGCGAAGCTCTACGAACTGGGCGGGGAGATGACCGGTCTTGTGAACAAGTGGAACGAAAAAAAGTAGCCGTCCGGCCCTCTGCCTGTTAGAAAAGCCGCCGATTTTAATTATGCCGCTCGCGCTCTTCTGGATTTTTGCCGCACTGACCCTCGCCTTCGCGCTGGGCGTTGTGTTTTTCCGGAGCCCGGTGTCGAGCGCGATGAGCCTGGTGATGTCGTTTGTCGGGCTCGCGGCCCTCTTTGTCACGCTCGACGCATTTTTTATCGGTGTCGTCCAGGTGCTCGTTTACGCGGGAGCCGTGATGGTGCTCTTCCTTTTCATCATCATGCTGCTGGATATCCGGGCCGATGAGCGGCGTCCCGTCAAACTGGCCGCCTGGGCCGGCGGCGGGCTCGTTGTCGGCGGCTTCCTCGCCGCGCTGACCCAGGTCGTTGTGGCCATGCCCTCCCTCCAACAGACAAAGCCCCCGCTTGCCGACCCCTCGCTCAATGACGTCGCCGCCGTCGGGTTTGTCCTGTTCCGGGATTTCAATCTGCCCTTCCAAGTCATTGGCG
>JBGSJQ010000047.1:0-16939 GCA_041741775.1 Terrimicrobiaceae bacterium
GCACGGCGGATCTCCTCCGCGAAGCTGCGACCGCCGGTCTGGCCGCCCGCCCTGACATCGCCTCCCGCGAACCCGACCCGGCCTCCGCCCTCGACTACCTCACCCACTCGATCCGCTACCAACTCGGACCCGACGAGAAAAAAGCCATGGAGACCTTCCGATCCCATTTGCTCGATCTCGACCTTCTCCCATCTGCCTCACTTCACCCCGAGTTCGTCTAGATTTTTTGAATTATTTCGATGAGCTTTTGGCTTTAAAAAACCACCCTTCAAAAGCCCGGGAAATTCCGGCGCACTCCGCGAGAAAGATCAGTGCGGCGGTTGCGATGATGCTGAAGAGAATGCTGGCGTAAAAATACACGTTGGGGGTTCGGACACTTCGGTCTAAAGTGGTCGGATGAGCAGAGGTGTATTTTTTGAAAGTGTCTCCAAGTATTTTGATCGGGCGGCCGCCTACTCTGGTGTGGAGCCTGGTTTGCTGGAACAGGTGAAGTCATGCGGGGCCGTTTACCGCATGCGTTTTCCCGTGCGGAAAGACGATGGGACGATTGCTGTGATTGAGGCGTTCCGGGCCGAACACAGCTATCACCGAATGCCAGCCAAGGGAGGGATTCGCTTCAGCCGCGAGGTGAGCCTCGACGAGACGATCGCCCTCGCCGCGCTGATGACTTACAAGTGCGCGATCGTCGGGGTGCCGTTTAGCGGAGCCAAGGGAGGCGTCAAGATTGACCCCGCCGAAGCCTCCGAGGGATTCCGCGAGCGCGTCACCCGCCGCTATACCGCGGAGCTGATTCGAAAAAATTTCATTGGGCCGGATATTGATGTGCCGGCACCGGACTACGGCACGGGAGAGCGTGAGATGGGCTGGATCGCCGACACCTGCAAAAACATGATGATGAACTCGCCCAACGTCTACGCGTGCGTCACGGGCAAACCCGTTGGCATGCAGGGAATCCCTGGTCGAAAGCAGGCCACCGGCCGCGGGGTTTACTATGGGATCCGCACGTGTCTCGAGCAGGAGGACGATATGAAGGAGCTCGGTCTCGAGCCCGGGACAAAAAACAAGTCGATCATCGTGCAGGGGCTCGGCAATGTCGGCTACCACGCAGCGTATTTTTTGCAGCACGATGGGGAGGCCCGGATCACGGGGATCATTGAGCGTGAGGGCGGAATCTCCAACGCCGGGGGGCTTGACGTCGATGCCGTGCTGAAGCACCGGCAGACGACCGGTTCCATTCTCGACTTTCCTGGCGCCGAGAATGTCTCCATCGCAGCGGACCTCCTGGAATACCCCTGCGATGTCTTGATTCCCGCCGCGCTGGAGAACCAGATCACTGCGTCCAATGCCGCCCGCATCCAAGCCAAGATCATTGCCGAGGCGGCGAATGGTCCTGTGGATTTTGACGGGGAGGCGATCCTGCGTGAGCGCGGAATCTGGATGATCCCGGACGTCTATCTCAACGCGGGCGGCGTCACCGTTTCCTACTTTGAGTGGCTGAAAAACAAAGCCGGAGTCAGCTTCGAGCGCATGATGTCCCGCCACGAGGAAGTGGTGAAGGAGGACATCCTGAGCGAGCTCGAGAGGTTGACGGGAGCCAAGGTGCCGGACCAACGCCGGAAGAGTCTGATCAGCGGCCCCGGCGAAGAAACCATCGTCAATACGGCGCTCGAGCAGACGATGACACGGGCTTACAACAAAATCCGTGCCCTCTGGAAAGAAAGAGAGCTGCCCGATATGCGGACTGCGGCATTCCTCTATGCGATCCTGCGGGTTGCCGAAAGCTACAAACATCACGGGATTTTTCCGTAAGAGCGCCTTCGCGTCGGCGTCGGCATTTGGATCGACGCGGGAGCATCCTGGCGGCAGGATTGCCTGATGTATCGATGGACGCGGTTGAGCTCACAGAAGTGGGAGGATGCCTGGGAGGAGCGGTTGGCCTTTTTGGGACCGGGACAGGTAGCGATGGTGACCTGGCCGGACTCGCGGGCCCTGAAGATCGAGGCATTTTGCGACAAGGCGACGGCGGACAAGCTGGCGAAGCGCTTTGGCGGGCGCGTGACCAAAGCGGCTCCGCACCTCTGGACCGGTGACGCCTCCCGACCAAAGGCCCCGCTCGCGATCCGGGGTAAGCTCCGCATCTTCTCCGACGAGTCCTCCTGGCGGAAGGATGGCTTGCGGGGCGGCGACATATGGATTCCGGCCGGAATGGCGTTCGGCACCGGCGACCATGCGACCACCGCGACGTGTCTCCGGATTTTGTGCGATGTCGCCGCCGACCAACCCGAAGGCTGGACCGCGATCGATGCAGGGACCGGCAGTGGGATTCTGGCCGTGGCTGCTGAAAAGCTGGGTGCGGCGCACGTTGAGGCGTTTGATTTTGATCCAGCTTGCGTTCGCATTGCCAAGGAGAATGCGAAAAACAACGGCTGTCGGCGGATCAAGGTGACAAGGGCTGATGCCCGTCAGCTCGCCGGATTCGACCGCGCGAACGTGATCGTGGCCAACTTGTTCAGCGAGCTCCTGCTGGCCTCGGCGCGCGGGTTTTCGCGCAACTTGGGCCCGGGGGGGCATCTCATTTTTTCCGGTGTGCTCCGCAAACAGGCCCGCGAGGTGGCCGACGGGCTGGTGGGGGCCGGGTTCGCCGAGCCCCGGATCATTGACCGCGGAAAGTGGTGCGCGGGGCTCACCACGAAAAACGGGGCTCGCCCTCGCGGGTGAGCGGTGCTAGATAACGGCGGACATGTTGGAACTTGTTCAAAAAGGTGGCCCGCTTCTTTGGCTGATCCTGTTATGCAGCGTCACGGCGCTGGGAGTGTTTTTCGAGCGCTTGCTGTCGCTTCACCGGGCGGCAATCCATACCAGTGACTTCCTGAGGGGACTCGCCAACCTTCTCAAAAAGAAGAACTACGCGGAGGCGCTGCAGGAGTGCGCGGGGACTCCCGGACCGGTGCCTCGTGTGCTGCATGCTGTCATTTTGAAGCACGGTGCGCCGCGAGCCGAGCTCAGGGACATCGCTCAGGAGGCCGGCCAGCTCGAAGTGCCCCGACTCGAGCGAAACCTGGCCCTGCTTGGCACGATCGCCTACGCCACCCCGCTCATCGGGCTTCTGGGAACAATCCTTGGACTTCTCAGTGCCTTTCAGCAGATCTCGGCCCACGGCGGCTACGCGACGGCGGCGGAGATTGCCGGGGGCGTTTATGAGAGCCTGCTGACCTCGGCCGCAGCCCTTTCCGTGGCCATCCCGGCATTTGTCGCCCACAGCTACCTTTCGGCAAGGGTGAGCGCCGTGCTCCACGATATTGAGCGGGCCGCGATTGAGACGATTGAAATCCTTAACGGCCAGGACGGGCCGAACCCCGCCGCGTGAGGCTGGTCCGGACAGCCGGGCCGAACCCTGCCCTCATCTTTGTGGCCCCGGCCCTGGATGTCGTCCTCGCCTTGGTTTTTTTTATCGTGCTGAGCACGTCGTTTTTGCTGCAGCCCGGAGTGGCAGTCAGCGTGCCGGGATCCCCGTTTCTGCTTGCTCCACAAAGGGACCCCCAGGTTATCAGCGTGACCGCCCCTCCGCTCTCAGCCGTGTATTTTGAAAGCGAAGAGGTCTCCCTACAGGGCCTCCGCGAACGGCTGCTCGCGCAACAGAGTCGGCGGCGGACAGTCGTCATCAAGGCCGACCATCTCGCTCCTTTTGACTTGGTCGCCCGGGTGATGAATGTGTCTTTGGAGCTTGGCTACCCAACGGTTCTGGCTACCAGTGAGAAACCATGAACAGGGATGGGTTGATCTTCGAGTGGCCAGGACGCCACCACCTCCACTTCCTTCTCCCCGTTGCCGTGCTGGCGGCCATCATGGTCCATTTGGCCCTCTTCTTTCTTTTTTCGATCACCTATCCCCGACCGGATTCGGGTGCCGTGAACTCGGCAGAAGTTTATGTCATGCTGCCAGGTTCGGCGGGGTCCGCGCGTCTCGCAGCGCTTTTGGACTCGGAGGACCCGTCCGTATTTGCCCCGGGCCGCGGCCTCCCGTTGCCCGAATCCCGCCGGGCCACCTACACCCCGCAATATGCGTCGGCCAAGGCGGACCTGGAGCCCCTCCCTGCGTCGTCCGAAGCCCCGGCTCGAATTGCCCCCGCCTTTGGACCGGTCCCGCTGAGGCTCGGAGAGGCCTCTCCCCCGCCGATCCCGGAGAGACCTCCCTCGATGCGATTGGCCGCTTCGGGAGACCTCGCGACACGGGCCCCCGCGTTCCCCTCCCAACCCTCGCTCTGGCCAGCTCCGGGAAGCAACCCAGGACCGGTTGAATTCCTCGCAGCCGTGCGCCCGGATGGCTCGATCGCCCACCTGTTTCCCCAGCAAAGCTCGGGAAGCGAGGAGTTCGATCAGAGAGCTGAGAAGTTGGTGCGCACGCTGAAATTTACCCCGGGCTCCGGTGGCCCGGCCTGGGGGATACTCACCCTGGAGTGGGGTAAACCATGATCGCCATCAACCTCCAGTGGCTGGTCTTTATCTGCCTGCTCACATTTCTTGTGTTCATCTTCGTGGTCTGGATCGGTTACGACATCGTGCACCGGCTCCGCGCCCGGGGTGCGGTCCGGGGAAAGCTGAAATGCCCCGTTTGCTGCATGGAGTTCGTGGATCGAAGCGGAAGCGACCTCGCGACCTGCCCTCGTTGTGGAAGCCGGACCGAACGGGTCACCCCCCCCCGCTTTTAAATTTTTCCTCAGATCCGTTTCATCTCAAGCGCACTGAATCGGACCCTGGACGCAGGAAGAGAAAGCTAAACGAACTGTTGGAACCTGGTTTGCCAGAAAGATCGGGATGAAAATTCCGGAGGCCAGCAAAACCTGCTCGCACGACGAACCCTTCGGCGCGTGGTGGTCGAGAGCTCGTGGACGACACCCCTTATCGAGGCACCTGCTAAAGGGCGTGCGGGTTTGAGCAAGCGGGTGCCAGCGCGGGGTTCTCCCGCAGTGCGCGGGACTACCTCACGCCAGGCCTCGGTCAGCAAACTTCGTTGACGGCCTAAATCTTGCCAAGCTGAACCACTGGAGTAATCTGTGGGGACACCACAGGATTACCCTCGTATTGCAGATTGACAGACCAAAAGAAGGGAACCTAAGCGGAATGCCTTCTTCACCCGATCACCACAAAGGAATTGCCCCGCACCAGTGCGGCCAGTGCTGCACGCATATTGACAAGATCAGCGTGACGCTGGACCGGAATCCGATCATCGAGGATGTCTCGCTGCATCTGCATTGCGGCGAGCTGACCACGATTGTCGGGCCGAACGGGGCGGGAAAATCCACGCTTCTCAAGGCCCTGCTCGGCGAGGTGGCCCACACGGGGGCGATCCATTTCCACCCGGTCTTCGGGCCCGATCGCGAGGATGCGCCGGCGATCGGCTACGTCCCGCAGAGCCTCGATTTTGACCGGTTTTCTCCCTTTAGCGTCAGCGACCTCTTCGCTGCATCTCTTTCGCGGTATCCCGTTCCGCTCGGCTGCCGTCCGGATGTGAGGAAATCCGCGCTGGCGGCGCTGGCGAGTGTGGAGGCGGAGTGTCTTCTTGACCGCAAGCTGGGGAAACTTTCCGGCGGAGAGCTTCAACGCGTCCTGTTGGCACTGTCCCTGACGCCGCTGCCGAATCTGCTGCTGCTTGACGAGCCGGTCTCGGGAATCGATTTGCCCGGACGCGAGCTTTTCTATCGCACGGTCTCGGAACTCCGGCACAAGTTCGACCTCTCGATCCTCATGGTCTCTCACGATCTGGCCGGGATCGCGCCGGTCTCCGACCGCATCGTCTTCCTCGACCGTCGTGTCGTCTGTATCGGAACCCCGGCGGAGGTTTTGGTCAACGGGGACTTTCGCCACGCGTTCGGGCTCGATCTGGAGGACCGCCCATGAGCCAACTCATCGATCTTCTCTCTGCCCTGCCATTCGAGTGGGCGCGGTATGGGTTCATGCGCAACGCGCTGGTCGCGGTCGTTCTCGTCTCGCCGCTTTTCGCCATCATGGGAACGCTCGTCGTGAACAACCGGATGGCGTTTTTTTCCGACGCCATCGGGCATGCGTCGCTGACGGGGCTCGGGCTGGGCGTGCTGCTCGGGCTGGCCGACCCGCTGCTGGCGCTCGTGGCCTTTTCGATGTTCCTGGGCATTGGCATTCTGGTCCTTCACCGGGTGACGCGCTCCTCGATGGACACGATCATTTCCCTCTGCATGTCGTTCAGCATTGCGCTGGGCATCGTGCTGCTGTCGCGCGGCGGGAATTTCAACCGCTTCAGTCACTACCTCATCGGGGATTTGTTAAGCATCACCCCGCAGGAGATCGGCTGGCTGTTGCTGACGCTGCTGGTGGTGGGAGGAGGGCTTCTGTTTTTTTACAACCGCATTCTTCTCATTGGCCTCAACGATTCCCTTGCGCGCAGCCGGGGGTTGAACACCTGGTGGATCCAGGTCTTTTTTGTGGCCTCGATCGTGATGGTGGTGACGATGAACCTGAGCTGGGTGGGAATCCTTATCATCAATTCGATGCTCATTCTTCCGGCTGCCGCGGCGCGGAACCTTGCGGGGAACACCCGGCAGTATGTCTTTTTCGCCATCGCCATCGCGCTGGTTTCCGGTGTCTGCGGACTCCTGATTTCGTATTATTCCGACACGGCCAGCGGGGCGACGATTGTCCTGGTTGCGATGGGGTTCTATTTCCTGACTCTCGTGATCAAAGCCCTGCGGCATCAGTGAGATTTGATACCGGGGGAGGAAGCAAAAGCTCTGACGCCCGGGCCTGAATCGGCTCCGGTTCGATTTCCGGCCCGATCAAAACGACTACCGGATGGCTCAGACGCGTCGTTTGGCCGACGGGCAGCCACTGGGTTGCGGCGTTGTCGACACGCTGGAAAACATGGTATTCGTCCGGTGATTCGGAAAGCCGCGCCAGCCCTTTGACGCGAATGACTTCGCGCGGCAGGCCTTCCAGAAAGGCTTCCAGGGCGCGGCGGGAGACGGTTTCCGGGAGGTCGATTTGCAGCGAGGCGAAGTGGTGAGAGGTATGGGAGTTCTGGGAGTGATGAGACTCATGGTGCTCATGGTGCTCATGGTGCTCATGGTGCTCATGGTGGTGGCCGCACTTGCAGCCTGCTGGATGCTCGGCTGCTTCCCGGGTTGGGAGGTTTGCCACCGATGCAATCACAATTCCGATTTCCCTCGCCAATCCGACCGGATCGAGGCGTTTGCCGTGAAGTCCATGATGGGCGAGGGATTCCTCGACTTTCGCCTGGCGTTTTGCGTCGATTTCGTCCCATCGGGAAATGAAGAGGAAGTTTGCCGTCCGCGCCTGATCGAGCTCAAGCGAGTTGTGCCAGAACCGCTTCTGCCAGCGCTGCCCGTCGATGACAGAAAGCTGAATGGGTGGCGTGAATCGCGAGAGGGAGGGCTCGAGCGACAGCAGCTCGATCAATTCCTCGGAATCCGTTGTGCCATTTGTCTCGATGACGACCACGCGATTGGGGGCGTGCTCAAATTTTTCGAGAGCACCGAGCAGTTCCTCCCGCGAGCCGCAGCAGACGCAACTGCCGCTAATGGGAAGAATGGAGTCGGCGAGCTCGCGGAGCAGCTCCGCGTCCACGCGGGCATTCTGGTAGTCGTTGATGATGACATGGGGATCGATCCCCTGCGACCGAAGCTCGGGAAGCAGATGGCGAAGATACGTCGTTTTTCCTGAGCCAAGAAAACCGACAAGAAGAATAAGTGGTGTCATGAGGGACGGGTGAGATGGGCGGCGGCCAGTTTACTTTTTACGTGAACGATAATCGCGGCATGCACGCCAACGGCCACAAGCAAGCCGAGGGCCTGCATGGGCCAGGTGACATCCGCTGTGGTTGAGATGGAGTAAAGGCCGAATCCTGCGAGGGGAAGGAAAAGCAGGATCGCGCTGATCAGCCCCGGGTTGTATTTTTTCATCACCGCCGCCTGCCCGATATGCCCGACGGAATTCACCAGCGGCAGATAGAGGGCCATCAACCCCCATCCGGGTGCGACGAACACGGCGAGGTAGAAGGCGATCAGGTCGACGGCCCAGACTCCGAGCGAGTTGATCACAAATGTGGCAGGCCGGGAGAGAACCTCCACTCCGTGACCCATCGTCGTATTGGTAAAGCCTCGAAATCGGTCGTCCGCGTGCTCTTCGAGTTGGTGGAGCATGTAAACGGGCATCTGCAGGAAGACCCAAAAGATCGCGCTGCCTGCCAGCACCCACGCCACCGGCGCAATCAGAAGTAAAAAAACCCCGCAGAACGCTGCTGCTCCCGGCCAGTTCCATCGCGTGACCAGCCAGTTATAGATCTGGCTCATGTCGGGATCGTTTACCGCGCTCTATCTCCACTGCCAGGCAAGAATCGAAGCTCATCGGGCAAAAACTCATGAGTCGAGGCGATCGAGGCCGCGGCGGACGCCGTCGAAGAGGAGGTCAATTTCCTGGCGGGTGATGATGAGGGGCGGAGCCATGGCGATGAGGTCGCGGATGCCCCGGACGATGACGCCTTCTTCGCGGATGAGGTTTGAGGCTTTGAGCCCGAGGGTGTTTGGCGTGTGCGGGGCGCCGGGCCGGGGGATGAGCTCGACGGCGCCGATGAGAGCGGTGCCGCGGATTTCCGAGACCGCTGGGTGCCCAGCGAGACCGAAGAGTTTCTCCTGAAAATAGGGTCCGACGTCGTCCCGGACGCGGGGGATGAGGCCGAGGGATTCGATGGTTTCGAGGTTGGCAAGGGCGGCGGCGGCGCAGGTCGGGTGCCCGGAATACGTGAACCCGTGGGCAAAATAACCGCCATGGAAAAGCGTCTCGGTGATCTCGTCGCAAAGCATCGTGGCCCCGAGGGGAAGGTAACCGCTCGTCAGTCCCTTCGCGAGGGTCATGATGTCCGGATCGAGGTCCCAGAGCGTGCTGGCGAACCAGTCTCCGAGGCGCCCGAATCCTGTGATCACCTCGTCCGCGACAAACAGAATATTGTTTTCCCGCAGGAGATGGCGCAGCGCGGGCAGGTAGCCCGGCGGGGGAGGAATGACCCCTCCGGCACCCTGAACGGGCTCGACGAACATCGCGGCGATGGTGTCCGCCCCCTCACGGGCAATGATGCGAGCGGTTTCCTCCACGCACCAACTTCCGTAGGCCACAGGATCCATGGGAGATTGAACCCCATACGGATGCGGACCGGGAACGTGCAGGAACCCAGGCAGCGGGAGGTCGAAGGGCTCGTAGCAATTCGGCAGCCCGGTCATGCTCGACGTCGCCAACGTCACGCCATGATAGGAGAACGTGCGGGAGAGGATTTTGAATTTTTGGGATTGTCCGCGCAGTTTGAAATACGCGCGGATGGCTTTGAGCGCGGTCTCATTCGCCTCGGACCCGGAGTTCGAAAATATCGAGCGGTTGAGGCGGGCCGGGGCGCGTTTGGCGAGGAACTCGGCGACCAGGATCGGGGATTCGGTGGTGCTGTTGAAAAACGAGGGGTAATACGGCAGGCGCTGCATTTGCCGGTGGACGGCCTCGACGATGGCGGAGCAATTGTAGCCGACATTCACGCACCACAGACCAGCCAGACCATCGAGCAGTCGCTGGTCATTCTGGTCCACCAGGAAGCACCCCTCGCCCGACTGGATCAGGTGGGTGCCGACGTCGTGCATGTCGCGGTGGTGGGTGAACGGGTGGAGATGGTGCGAGCGGTCCAACTCGCGGAGTTCGGCCAGCGACAACGGGGTGCTCATGCAGACAGCTTAGCATCGCTCCTCGAATTTCCAAGCCTGCCGCAGGACAAATCTTGCCCGGGTCCGGCCGATTCCTCATGATCCCGCCATGACGTTTCATAATTCTTCTTCCACGCAGTTTATCCCGGACGGACTGCAGGAAGGGGAGGCCTGGAGGCGCGTGACGCATCTGGGAATCGGGGCCCACCATGACGATCTTGAGTTTATGGCGTTCCACGGAATCGTGGCCTGCTTCGACCACGCCGAAGAGAACTGGTTTGGCGGGGTAACCTGCACCGACGGGGCCGGGAGCTCGCGCACCGGCCGCTACCGGAACTGCACGGATGACGAGATGCGCAACTTCCGGGTCCAGGAGCAGAACGCGGCTGCCGTGGTGGGACGCTATGCCGCCATGGCGCAGCTGGGCTACCCGAGCAGCCGGCTCGCGGGGGATCGCGCCGAACTGGAATCTGATCTTGAGGGAATCCTTCGCGCCGCGCAGCCCCGTATCGTTTACACGCACAACCTTGCCGACAAGCACGACTCGCATATCGGAGTAACGGCGGCTGTCCTGGCTGCCATCCGTCGCATGGAGCCGGAGATCCGCCCGAAACAGGTCCTCGGCTGCGAGGTCTGGCGGGATCTGGACTGGCTTGCGGACGCCGAAAAAGTGGCCCTCGACGTCAGCGGGCACGACCACTTGGCCGCCGCGCTGAACGGCATCTTCGACTCGCAGATTGCCGGAGGGAAGCGCTACGATCTCGCGATTGCGGGCCGCCGGGCGGCCAACGCCACGTTCTTCCACTCCCATGCCACCGACGCCGCTTCGCAGCTTTGCTTCGCCATGGAACTCACCCCGCTCATCCGTGACGGGGCTCCGGATCCCGCCGATTTTGTGCTTGGGGCGGTGGACCGGTTCCGCGAGGACGTCCGCCTCCGACTCGCCAAGTTTTTTGTGTAGGGTGCCGGGGTCACAATTTTTTCCGTGGTCCGGCGCGGACCGGCGGTTGATTTCCCGTGGTTTCCCCCGCATGCTCGGCCGATGCTGAATTACATCTGGCTGGGTTTGGTTGTGCTGGCGATCCTGATGGGAGGGTTTTCCGGGAAGCTGATGGACGTGACCGGCGCGGCCTTTGAAGCGTGCAAGGTGGCCGTGATGACGATTGCGCTGCCCCTGGCCGGCGTGATGGCGCTGTGGCTCGGGCTCATGAAACTGGCGGAAAAATCGGGGCTGATCTTGATCCTTGCTAAGGTGCTGCGTCCGGTCCTGCGCTGGCTTTTCCCCGATGTTCCGGCGACGCATCCGGCGATGGGGGCCATCGTGATGAACACCGCGGCAAACATGCTGGGGCTGAGCAATGCGGCGACCCCGCTTGGGCTTCGGGCGATGCAGGATCTCGAAAAACTGAACCCGCGGCCCGGGACCGCGACAAATGCGATGTGCACCTTTCTTGCGATCAACACCAGCTCGGTGCAATTGATCCCTGCCACGGTGATCGCGATCCTCGCGGCTGCCGGATCGAAGGCCCCGACGCAGATCATCGGGACAGCATTTTTCGCGACCTGCTGCTCGACGATTGCCGGGATTGCTGCAGTAAAATTCCTTGAGAGGCTGCCGATGTTTGCCCTGCCGCCCGCTGGGGATGCGGTCGCGTTCGGCAAGTCGGCTGAGGAGTGGGAGGAGCCCGCTCCGACCTCGCGGCCCTCGGCGATGGGGACATTTTTGCTGGCGGCGTTCTTTGTGTCGTTCGTCTGGTTTGCGATCCAGTTTGCGATGGGGCCCGGCCAGGCGGGTCGGGGGGGGCTGGTGGTGGCGGTGGACGCGGTTTCCTACCTGGCGATTCCCTTCTTGATCGGGTTTTTTCCGCTCTACGCGGCGCTCTGCCGGGTGCCGGTCTACGAGGAGTTTGTGGAGGGGGCCAAGGAGGGGTTTCAGGTGGCGGTGCGGATCATTCCCTACCTGGTCGCCATCATTGTGGCGGTGGCCATGTTCCGGGCTGCCGGGGGAATTGACCTGATCACGAAGGCCCTCCAACCCCTGCTCTCGGCCATCTATTTCCCCCCCGACCTTCTTCCGCTCGTCCTGATGCGTCCGCTCAGCGGCAGCGGGGCCAACGGCCTCTTTGCCGAACTGGTCCAGGCGAACGGCCCCGACAGCCTCGTTGCGCGGATGGGGGCGAGCATCATGGGCAGCACGGAGACGACGTTCTACGTGATAGCGGTCTATTTTGGTTCAGTTGCGGCCAAGCGCACACGCCACGCCGTCCCCGCCGGACTGTGCGCCGACCTTGCGGGCGTTGCTGCCTCGGTCACGATTTGCAACCTCGTTTTCGGACGCTGATATGGGGGAAACCTGGCGGCTTTTGCAGATTGTCCTTCCGGTCTTCCTGATCATCGGGGCCGGCTACGCCATGCGCCGGGGACGGATCCTGACGGCAGAGGCGGACCAGTCGCTGCTGGGTGTGATGATCAAGCTGTTCATCCCGTGCCTCGCGCTGGACGTCATCATTGGAAACGAGGCGCTGACGCGGCCGGCGAACCTGGTGCTGCCGCCACTGGCGGGCTTCGCATCGATTGCCATTGGGGTCGGTGTCTCCGCGCTGGCGGCCCGCTTCTTTCTGCAGGGGGAGGCGGTGCGGCGAACATTCGCGGGCACGACCGGCCTGCAAAATTACGGATACATTCCCCTGCCGCTTTGCCAGGCGCTTTTCGACCGGGATGTTGTCGGTGTGCTGTTCTCGTTCAACCTCGGTGTGGAGTTGGCGATGTGGACGCTTGTCGTGACGGCCATTTCGGGCAGGCAGGCGGGGCGGCGTTGGTGGGAGCCTCTGCGGAACCCGCCGATCATCGCGGTGCTGCTGGGGATCCTTTTTAACCTCTTCGGCGCGGAGCGCTGGGTCCCGGCATCTGTCGATACCGCATGGCACATGCTGGGCATGTGTGCCGTGCCGCTCGGGTTGCTGCTCAGCGGAGCGCTACTCGCCGACTACGTGACCCCGCATGCATTGCGGACAGGATGGAAAGCCACCGGGTTGAGCATCCTGCTGCGCATGGGGGTCCTCCCGGCCCTTCTGTTGGCCGTGGCGTTTCTCGTTCCCGCCGATCCCGCGCTGCGGGCCGTGCTCGTCGTCCAGGCCGCCATGCCCTCCGCTGTTTTTCCCATTGTCCTGGCCCGCCTCCATCACGGCGACGTTCCTACCGCCATCCGGACCGTCCTTGCGACGTCCCTTGTCGGGCTCATCACCATGCCGCTCTGGCTGGCCCTCGGCCTGCGGTGGATTTCTTCTTGAAGGATTGCAGGATTACCGCTGAGGCTTGTGTGTGCCGCAATCCGGGTGGGGGGGGCTTGACACGGGGAGCTGCGGGGCATCTAGTGCGTGACTCATGAGGTTTCCACTCGCGCTCACGGCACGGATTGCCGGCTACATTATCGGGAAAAAGGTCCGGAGGGTTGAGAAGTTTGCCACGGTGCTCCAGTTGGAACCGCTCCACACCTGCAACCTGACCTGCACCGGGTGCGGGCGCATCCGTGAATATTCCACGTCGCTCAAAGACGTGATGTCGCTTGAGGATTGCCTGGGGGCGGCAGTCGAATGCGAGGCCCCGATGGTGTCGATCTGCGGGGGCGAACCGCTCATTTATCCCCACATCGAGGACTTGGTCGCCGGGCTCCTCGCCCAAAAACGCATCGTCTATATCTGCACAAACGGGATGTTCATGCGCAAAAAAATGCGTGACTATCTCAGTGGGGCCTATGCGAAATCTCCCGTGGAAGTTTCGCGCCAGCTGGAGGTGCTCGTTTCTGAGGAACTCATCTCGGCTGCTCAGGCCGAGGAAATCCGCAGCGGAAAAAATCCCCCCACCAACGCGATCGCACCGTCGGGTTCGATGTATTGGAATGTTCACCTCGACGGGCTGGAGCGCAGCCATGACCTGATCGTCGAGCGCGAGGGGGTTTTCAAGGAATGCATCGCTGCGATGCGCATGGCAAAAATCTTGGGGTACCAGGTCGCGACGAACACGACGGTTTACAAGGAGACCGATATGGCCGAGCTCGAGCGCATGTTCGACTACCTCTCCTGGCTCGGCATCGATGGCCACACGATTTCCCCCGGATATGATTACGATGCCGCCAAGGAGGACATGCGCAAGCGCCTGAACCTCCAGCCGGAAAATTTCTTCCTCACCCGCCAGATGACCAAGGAGAAGTTCCGCGACATCCGGGCCTGGGGTGAAAAATACACGCTCTTCGGGACCCCGATCTACCTCGACTTTCTGGCGGGGCAGCGCGACCTGACGTGTTCGGCCTGGGCGATCCCGACGCGGAACGTCCGGGGGTGGAAGGGCCCCTGCTACCTCATGACGGACGCCCATCACGCTTCCTACAAGGACCTCCTCGAGAAGACACCCTGGGAGAAATACGGCGTCGTGAAAGGCAAGGCCCGCGACAGCCGCTGCGAGAATTGCATGGTCCACTGCGGCTACGAGCCCAGCGCCACCCTCGGGCGGGATGCCCAGCCGGGAGACACCTGGGCAAATATTTCCTTCAATTTCGGTAAAAAACCAGCCGTCCGGCTCCAGGGGGCCGACGTCAACCCGTTCGACGGGGTTTCGGCCGGCAAGGGCCACAAAACCGGTCGCCCCGATCCCTCTCCCGTTTCCTGAAGCCCTGCCGGCCACGGACCGGAAACACACAAATCCCTGCCTCCGGGGTCGGCTGATGCGCAGCAGACAAATTTATGAAACTACCCGATCATAAGACTAAAATTGTTGCCACGATTGGCCCGGCGTCCTCGTCGCCGGAGATGATTTCCCGCCTGATTCTTGCGGGGATGAACGTGGCGCGGCTGAACTTCTCGCACGGGGATTTTGAGGGCCACGGCGAGGTCATCGCGACGATTCGCCGCGAGGCCTCACGCCTCAAGCGCACTGTGGCGATCATGGCGGACCTTCCGGGGCCGAAGATGCGGATCGGCCGGATCGAGCCCGGGCCGGTCAGCTTGCAAGCCGGCGACGAATTCACGCTGACCACCCGCGAAGTGGTTGGAGACGCGCGAATGGCCTCCGTGAGCTTCGAGCCTCTCCCCCGTGTGGTCAAACCTGGCGACCGTCTGTTCCTGAATGACGGCCTCGTGCAGGTCCTGGTCGAGCGGGTGGAGGAGGGGACGGAGGTTCGCTGCCGCGTGGCGGTGGGTGGTGAGCTCAGCACGCGCAAGGGGCTGAACCTGCCGGGGATCGCCCTCGGCATCCGAGCGTTCACCGACCATGACCGGAAATGCCTGGAATTTGCGATGAGCCGGGGCGTCGATGCGATCAGCCAGTCGTTTGTCGAGGGCGCGGCGGATATTGATGCTGTGAGGGAGGCCGCTGCGGAGTTCGGCCCGCCGCCATTTATCATTGCCAAAATCGAGCGGAGCGACGCCCTGTCCCACCTCGACGAGATCATTGAGACGGCGGACGGCATCATGGTGGCCCGGGGTGACCTGGGGGTCGAGGTGCCGATCGAGGAGATCGCGATTCTCCAGAAGCAGCTGATTGCAAAGGCCAGGCTCGCAGGAAAGCCCGTCATCACCGCGACCCAGATGCTCGAGTCCATGATCTCCAGCCGCCTGCCGACCCGGGCCGAGGCGACGGATGTGGCGAATGCCATCCTGGACGGCACGGACGCCGTCATGCTGAGCGGGGAATCCGCTGCCGGGCGATTTCCGGAGGAGTCCGTCAAGATGCTCGCCTCGATTGCCGCCTACACCGAGGCGCGGGCGCCGCAGTTCGCCTCGGAGGAATTGCGCAGCGAGCCGGGTGCTGCTTCGCCGTTTGATCGGATGGCACGCCTCGCCGAGCGCGCTTTCGGAGATTTTTCTTATGACGCGCTGGTGGTGCCCACGCGCACCGGCCTGACCGCGCGCCTGATCGCGCGAAGCCGCCCGGCGGTCTGGATCCTGGCGGTGGCCTCGCACCCGGATGTCGTTCAAAGCCTCGCGATTTCACGCGGGATCCATGCCATCCGCTCCAACGAGGAACCGGCTGACTGGTTCGGATTCACCGAAGAGCTCTTGGAGTCGGTCGAAATCCCCTGCCGCCACGTCCTCTTTGTGGCCGGTCCTTCGACCAGCCGGCCGCTCGCTCACCAGCGCCTCGAGTTCTTTGATTTCACCCAATAACAGCGGATCCGCGCGGCCGAAAATCCTCCTTCTTCCCAAAATCGGATGGCGGGGAGGCGGGCCGTGGGGCATAGTCGGGCCATGCAGTTGGATTTTGACCTGAAGAGCGGGCCGGGGGAGGCGCCGTCGAAGAAGACGGAGAGTCGCACGGCGGCTCCGGCACGGAAGGAGGCGGAGCGGACGGATCGTGAGGCGGGTCCCGAGGTGCTCAGCGTGGCGGCCCTGACCCGGAAGATTCGGGAGCTTTTGGAAGGTGGGGTAGGGGAGGTCTGGGTGGAAGGCGAGGTCTCCAATGTCCGCAGGCAGGCGTCGGGGCACGTGTATTTCACGCTGAAAGATGCGACCTCGCAGCTCGCTTGTGTGCTCTTCGCGGGTCAGGCGGCTCAGTTGCGCTCGATGAAATTTGCGGACGGGGTTCAGGTTCAGGTGTTCGGGCAGATCACGGTTTACGAGGCGCGTGGTAACTACCAGATCATCGTGAGGCGGGTCCAGGAGCGCGGGGTGGGGGCGCTCCAGGCGAAGTTCGAGGAGCTGAAGCGGCGGCTGGCCGATGAGGGGCTCTTTGCGATGGAAAAAAAACAGACCCTGCCGAAATTTCCACGTCGCATCGGGGTCGTGACTTCGCCGACCGGCGCTGCGATCCGGGATTTCCTCAACGTGCTCGGGCGGCGCCAGCGCGGGATTGAGGTCGTCATCTTTCCGGTCCGGGTGCAGGGGCACGGGGCCGCTGCGGAAATTGCTGAAGCGGTCAGGTTTTTCAACGAGCCTGAAGGACTCGACCCGGTGGATGTGATTGTTGTGACTCGCGGGGGTGGAAGCCTCGAGGACTTGTGGGAGTTCAACGAGGAGGTCGTGGCCCGCGCGATTGCCGAGAGCAAGGTGCCCGTGGTGAGTGCCGTCGGGCACGAAATCGATTTCACGATGGCTGACTTTGCGGCCGACGTGCGGGCTCCGACTCCGAGTGCTGCCGCCGAGATCCTGAGTGCGGATGCCGGCGAGTTGATGGACAGGCTGGAGCAGGCGGGCGGGCGCAACGCGCTCCTGGAGC
>JBGSJQ010000048.1:0-7649 GCA_041741775.1 Terrimicrobiaceae bacterium
GGTCTTGTGGGCCGATGTGGTGGTCCTGGCAACGCCCATTCGCTGGGGCAATGCCTCGTCGCTCTACTACAAGATGGCTGAGCGACTCAACTGTGTGCAGAACCAAATCACCCTCAACGATCGGGTGCTGATCCAGTCGAAAGTTGCCTCGTTCATTGTCACCGGCGGGCAGGACAACATCCAAGCCGTGGTCGGGCAATTGAGCACATTTTTCACCGACCTCGGCTTCACCTTCCCGCCGTTCAACTTTGTCGGCTGGAGTCGCGGTTGGATTGCCGAAGACATGGAGAACAATGTTGCTCAGTTCAAAAAGAGTCGCTACCTGAAGCGCACTCTCAAAGAGCTCGTCACCAACAGCGTCATGCTCTCCCGGCAGATCAAGGGGATTGACAACTCGAAGCTGAAGGCGCCCAAGCCTCATGTGAGCGACTCGCATTTGCGTGGCTGAATGCCCTTTCGCCAGGCGATCTTGGCGGGCCAACGGCCGCGCGATGATCTCCCAGGGCGAACCGACATTCAAATCCCCCCCGGTGACTGTGTATCCCTGTGAGCGCAGATCGGCGGCCATCGATATCGACGAGGCGAGTCTGGACCCCGCGAGGGGGAGCGGAGCCTCTCTCCGGAGGAGCTGGCGTCCACTTTTCCCCGGACTCCGAAGCTGATTTTTTTGGGAGTGGCGGGATTCGTATCGCCAACGCCGCCAGTTTCTGAAAGGCTGGAGATCCCCTCCCATGAACAAAAAGCCGCGATTAAACTTCTGGGCGATCTGGAATATGAGCTTCGGGTTTTTCGGAATCCAGTTCGGGTTTGGGCTGCAGATGGCAAACATGTCATCGATTTACCAGATGCTGGGAGCCGAAGAGTCGCAGTTGCCTCTGCTCTGGCTGGCTGCGCCCATGACCGGGCTGATCGTGCAGCCAATCATCGGGTATCTGAGCGATCGCACGTGGGGCCGGCTCGGTCGTCGGCGTCCGTATTTTTTGGGCGGCGCCATTCTCGCCTCGATCGCGCTGGTGCTCATGCCGAATTCCTCGGCGCTCTGGATGGCCGCCGGCCTCCTCTGGCTGCTGGATGGGTCGGTCAACGTGAGCATGGAGCCCTTCCGCGCCTTTGTAGCGGACATGCTTCCGGAGGATCAGCGCAAGCAGGGGTTCGCCGTGCAAAGCCTTTTCATCGGCCTCGGTGCCGTGCTGGCGTCGGCCATGCCCTATCTGCTGACAGAGAAATTTGGGGTGCCCGGCACCGCGCCGGAGGGCCAAATCCCACCAGCCGTGCACTACTCGTTTTACATGGGGGCCGGCGTGTTCCTCGTCGCCGTGCTCTGGACCATCTTCACAACAACAGAATACCCACCCGGCGACATGGAAGCCTTCCGCCGGATGAAGGCCGAGGGGGGAGGCATGGGAGGCTTCTTCCGCGAGTTTTTCCACGGCCTCAAAACCATGCCCGCCACCATGCGCCAGCTTGCATGGGTTCAGTTTTTCACATGGGTCGGGCTCTTCTGCATGTGGATCTACTTCTCACCGGCCATTGCCAAACACGTCTTCGGCGCCGTGAAGGACACCCCGGACTATTCCGACCTTGTCGCCCAGGCCGGCCAGTGGACCGGAGTCTGCTTCTCCGTATACAACGCCGTCTGCTTCGTCTTCTCGTTCATTCTTCTCGGGCTCTCGAGCAAATTCTCAGCCAAGGCAATCCACATCGCCTGCCTTATCATTGGTGGCCTTGGCCTCATGTCCGTCGCCACGATCTCGCAGAAAGACCTCCTCCTTCTCTCGATGGTCGGGGTCGGCATCGGCTGGGCCTCGATCCTCTCCATGCCCTACGCCATGCTTGCCAATTGCCTCCCCGCCGAAAAAATGGGCTTCTATATGGGCGTTTTCAACTTCTTCATCGTCCTTCCACAAATCACCATCGCCCTCGGCCTCGGTGAAGTCCTGATCCACTTCCCCGCCATTGACTCGCTCTACGTCGTCATCTCCGGCGGAGCCAGCATGATCCTCGCCGCCATTCTCACCCTCCGCGTTCAATCCGCCGAACACCGCGGATGAGCGGGTGTAAGGCGGGGTGCTTTCAGTGCCATTGCGCTGCCTTTTTGCACAGATAGGTAGCGATGACATGGGAATCGATTCGGCGTTCCAAGATGGTGAAACCCGCACGGGCGAGCATTCCCTCGACAACCCAGTCGAAGGTCGAGAACTCTTCCCGGAAATGCCCTTCGGCATCCTCACGCAGGAAATCGCCTCCGGCTTTGTATTGCTTCGAAATGAATGCTTCGACAGGCTCGGTCAACCGAGGGCAGTCAGGAATCACCACATCACGAAGCAGGAAACGCCCACCCGGAGCGAGCATGGCGTAGATTCGGCGCAAGGCCACCGCCTGCCAGTAGTCTGGCAAATGGTGCAGTGCAAACGTCGTTGTGATGGCGTCCGGCGGAAAATCGGCGTGCTCGTAGGTCAGGAAGCCTGCGTGCTCGAACCGCACATTCGTTTGTCCAAGCGTCTTCGCATTCCACCTCGCCTCTGAGAGCATTGCTTCGGAGACGTCAATCCCGATCACCGCCCGACATCTTGCCGCAGCCGCGATTGCGAACCGTCCAGTCCCGCATCCTATATCGAGCAATGTTATTTGGGGGCCGGCATCGATCAGGTCCAACGAGATTTCGGCCTCTTTAGTCAGGTCCCTGAAGTCTGCATGGCTACGGTCATAGTGGGCGACTTCATCTGCCTGCCCGTAATCGCGACCCGTCTGACGAAATTCCTCCCACTGCCAATTCACGACCGAGGGCCTTTCATCCGGCGGGTGGCTTCGTGACTCAAATCGATCACTTTGCCACCGATCACCAACCGATGACGAACACCGGATGCATGCGCGGCGGTGGCCGGGTCTAACACAAGCGGCAGACGAATCACGTCTTCTGGTTTTTGTGGTTTCAGTAAATTGAGAATACGATGCAACATGCCCACATCGTTTCATCGAACAAGGAATCCAGGCAGGCTCAGAAGGCTGCTTTCTTAGCCGGGACAGATCACAAACATCCATTCTGTCCCTATTAATATTCTCATAATCTGTGCCTGTTCTTTCCATCCTGTCTTTGGTAGGATGCATCAATGTCTGTCATCGCTCCATTGGCCTATGAGCGCGTTGAATCTAAAATCGAGGCGCTTATCCAGAAGGGCACGCTACGCCCCGGCGACCGCGTGCCCTCGGTTCGAGAGATCTGCCGTCGGGAGGGAGTGAGCAAAATTACAGCTATGCAGGCGCTCTCGAATCTTGAATCCAAGTCACTGGTGCAGGCTCGGCCCCGTTCCGGGTTTTTTGTGCAGTCACTGTCGCGTCTGCCACTGCCGCAATCGCCTGAAGTTCCCACTCAGCCTAGGGAACCACGCCTCTCCGACGACGTGGCCAAGGTTTTTCGCGACATACAAAAGCCGGTAACCATCGCACTTGGCGCAGGCACACCCGATGCGGCCCTGCTACCCACTGCCGAAGTCGCCCGCTGTGTCGCCCGGGCCGCACGGCTCCATTCCACACAATTTGGGGGATACTCCATGTCCGACACGGATCTCTCGCTGCGACGGGAGATTGCCTTGAGGCTCGCCCGCTCGGGCGGCGAAGTCTCACCCGACGAAATTGTGATCACCAACGGATGCATGGACGCCCTCAATCTTTCACTTCGGGCCGTGGCAAAACCGGGCGACACCGTGCTCGTGGAAACGCCGACGTATTTTGGTTTGCTGCAAATGATCGAAAGTCTTGGCATGAGGGCCCTGGGCGTCCCAGCCACATGTGACGAGGGCCTTGATCTGCACGCATTTGAAAAGGCGCTCAAAACCCATCAGGTCGCTGCCTGCATGCTGATTCCCAGCTTCGGCAACCCACACGGGGCAAATCTCTCCAACGAACGTCGCCAGGCCGTCGTGGACATTGCACGCAAACGCAAAGTTCCGGTGATCGAAGACGACATCTATGGCGAGTTGGGGTTCGCTCAGCCTCAACCGCGCCCTTTGAAAGCGATGCACCGATCAGAAGATGTTATTCTTTGCGGCTCCCTCTCGAAGTCACTTTCCCCGGCCCTGCGCGTGGGCTGGTCCATCGCTGGTCGGCATGCCGAGAATGTCCGCCGATTGAGGTGGATCACGTCCATCACGACTCCGCATGTCACCGCACTCGCCGCTGCCGACTACTTGCGCTCCGGGGGATTCGACCGGCATTTGCGGGCCTTGCGAAAAACCCTCGAAACCCAGATCTGCCGGGTTTCGAACGCCATCGCCAGATCTTTCCCGCAAGGGACGGGGCTCAGTCGTCCTTCAGGGGGATATTTTTTGTGGGTGGAATTGCCGTGGCGCATCGATTCCATGAAATTGCGGGATGCCGCCATCCAGGACAGCATCAGCGTTTGCCCGGGACCGATCTTTTCAGTCGAAGGGGAGTTCCGCCACTTTATCCGACTCAACTGTGCGCTCAGACTGGATGAGAAAGTCCTGCGTGCCATTGAAAAACTTGGAGACATTGCGCACCACATGAACACTCCGATGCTAGGCAAATCCCAGACCCCGCCAAGATCCCACTATGACACCAAATCCTGATATTCGTGTCGTTTTCTCTTCTATATTTTCATTGCGGACAGCGAGAATTCTACATCGAAACGCATCAGATCAAAGAGGGTCTCAACGGGGGATTTCCCTACAGATCCTCGAGAAAAGCGTTCGATGGCGAAGATGAGTTCGCGGTTCCCCGGCCAGCCCGGACGTCCCAGATTTAGCCAAAGTTCCGCAGTTTGAAAGGGCGGATGCTGTATTGATGGGGGTGGAGGGGGATTTTCAAGGCGCACGGCGTGGAAGCGGCATGCGAAACTCCCGCCCCTGCACCATACCGGTTTGCGGAGGAACCCCCACCGCTTCCAGAACCCCATTCTGACCTCCGCTTCGCCCCACCATCGGTGAAGGGGTCTTCTTTATTTACAAACTAAGGTTTGTTATGAGCTTTCTGATTTGAACCCGCGACTTCGATGGCATTGCGATATCCTGCCTCAAATCCTGCCGATGGCAATATGGAAGCCCCCTTATCCTTATCTTACTTTACACAAAAAGCGGGAAACTTTGAGGTTTCCACCGCTCTCCGATGCGGCAATACTCGCTGATGAGTGCCATGAGAAGCCTCCTCTTCTATTCGCTGTGCGGCCTGCTCTTGAGCGGCTGCGGAACTACCTACAAAGGCTACAAATACAAGCCCTACACAGTGCGCGGGGTGCACTACACGCCGATGAGCCCGAGGGAGGCGGTGGGATACGTGGAGGAGGGTGTCGCCTCCCACTACGACGAGAGCACGCTCGTCTTTTTTCCCGGGCGCACTGCCATCGGCGAAAAGCAATACTCCTGGTCCCGCTCAGCCGCCCATAAGACCCTCCCGCTGCCCTGCAAAATCAAGGTCACCAACCTCAAGAACGGCCGTTCCACGGTGGTGCGGGTCAATGATCGCGGGCCTTTCATCGGGAACCGGACCCTCGACGTGACGACCGGAGTGGCCAAGACCCTGGGCTTCCACAAGGCGGGCCTCACACCGGTCCGCATCGAGGTGCTCAGCGTCGGCGACGGACGCTACCGTATCCGCCGCCGCTAAAAAGCCCGCCTATCAGCGCTGGCGCATCCGGAGCGTGATCCGCTTCACGCGCGCGTCGTCCTGCGGACTCCACGTCGTGATCTCAGGATCGTCCTTGAACGCATTGTGAACGATCCGGCGGTCGTAGGAATTGAGAGGGTCGGTCTGGATCGGGCGACCGGTCGAGCGGACAGCCAGCGCGAGGTGGCGGACCTTCTCGACGAGCGCGTCGTCGCGCATGGCCCGGTGGTGTTCGACATCGACCACAACCCGGGGACCGGGAGGGTTCTGGCTCGCCAGCACACGGTTCACCAGATACTGGAGGTCATCGATCACGACGTCGCGTTGGCCGATCAGGCGTTCGGGCTCGTGGGTGAGGATTTGGAGGACAGGGTGGCTGTCGCGCACCTGCTCCTGGATTTCGACAACAAAGCCGAGGTATCCGAGGATCGTATCGAGAACTTCCGTGGGCGTCTGGTTCATGGTCTTTTCTTCTTCTGCTTTTTGGCCCCGGCCTCCCGCTTGGCGATCACGCTCTTCTTTTCCAGCGTCGGCAGTGGCTTGTTTCGCGTCAGGTAAAGCTGGACGATAGAAAAGATATTCTGCGTTGTCCAATAAAGTGCGAGACCGCTGGCGTAATTGTAGGCAAACACCAGGAAGATGATCGGCATGAAATACATGATCCGCTGCTGGGTTGCGTCTCCGGTCTTCGGGGTGATCACCATCTGCCAGACCATTGTGATGGCCATGATAATTGGCAGGAGATTGATCGGAAAGCCGAGGAGGTGGCCGATCGTGTCCGGCTGGGAGAGGTCGTGGATCCAGAAAAACGAGCTATTGCGGAGCTCGATGGCCGACCCCAGCATCGAGTAGAACCCGAAGAAAATCGGGATCTGGATGAGCATCGGGAAGCAGCCGCTGAGTGGGTTCACCCCATACTCGCGGTAGAGCTTCATGACCTCCTCATTCATCTTCTGCGGGTCGTCTTTGAACTTCTCCCGCAGTTCGGTCATCTTCGGCGAGAGGGCCGCCATCTTGCGCATCTCGTTGGTCGCCTTGTTCTGGACGGGCCACAGAGCGGATTTGATGCAAAGCGTGAGGACGATGATCGCGGCCGCGTAGCTACCGAGCCACCCGTGGAGCGCATTCATCGCCCACAGCAAAAACTCGCTCACAAAGCCGAACATTCCGAAATTCAGGACGGCATCCCGGTTGCCGCCCAGGGCGCGGAGGGTGGAGAGCTCTTTGGGCCCGGCGTAAATCTCAAACTGGCGGGTCACCGTCGCACCGGGTTCAAGAGAGAACCCGTCGAGGCCGAGAGCTCCCTGGATCCCGAAGACCGGCATGTTGTCCTGCTTTTTGGTGTCGAAGCGACGCGCCCAAACCGATGAGGCCGCCTCCTTCGAGGAAACGATCGTGCAGAAATACTGGCTCGCCACCGCCGCCCACTGGACGTCCGGCTTTGTCTCCTGATAAAGCGGCCGCTCACCGCGCAGCGGAATACCCAGGATGGGGACGGAGCTCGCCGAGAACCAGTTCACGTCGATGGTCTCCATTTTTCCCCCGTGCGACCAGTCGAACCGCGTATACATCGGCAGGTCTTTGACGTGGATCGGAGCGGCACCCCCTGTGCCGACAAAGAACGGCGGGACCTGCACGGGCTGGGTCCCGGGGTTGGTGAATGCGACTTCAAGCGCGACCGTGTAGATTTTCGTGTCGTCCCCGGCAGCGGGCAGCGTAAAACGCTTCGTGATCTCGAGCCCGTCGGCAGTACTCTTCGAAAACAGCACCTCGCCCTTCTCCTTGTTTGCCGCCATGGCAAACCCGCCGAGGACATCGCCGGGAACGAATCCCAGCGCCCCCACCGGCATCCCGCGATCGCGGTTCAGGGACACGCTCTGACGGTTCTCGCCAAGGTGCAGGAGGAGAACGACCTCCTCGATGCCGCCGGCATCGTTGTTAAAAACAAACTCGGCGCGCTTCGTGGACAGGCTTTCCGCCCGGGCGACCATGACAGGCCCGGAGGGAGTGGCGGCTGGCGCTGCAGT
>JBGSJQ010000049.1:0-4642 GCA_041741775.1 Terrimicrobiaceae bacterium
GCAAAGTCGGAGTCGGATTCGGCAAGGCGAACGAAGTCAGCGAAGCGATTCGCAAGGCCACCGACGCGTCGAGGAAGCACATGGTCAAAATCGCCGTGCATGAGAACACGATCCCGCACGAGGTGCTCGGGGAATTCGGCGGAGGCCGTGTCCTCCTTCGTCCCGCATCTCCGGGAACCGGTGTCATCGCGGGCGGCGGCGTCCGTGCCGTCATCGAAGCGGTCGGCATCCGCGACGTCCTCGCCAAGTCCCTCGGTTCCAGCAACCATGCGAACGTCGTCCACGCGACGCTCGCCGCGCTCACCCAGCTCCGCCATAAGGAGGATATTTTCCGCCTCCGCGGTAAAACCATCAAACCCAAGCCCGCAGCCGAGCCGGTTGCGGCCTGATCTCATGAGACTTCACGACCTCAAACCCAACCCCGGTGCCAAGCACCGCCGTAAACGCCTCGGCATCGGCGAAAGCTCCGGAAAAGGAAAAACCTCGGGGAAAGGCCATAAGGGCCAGAAAGCCCGCTCGGGCGGAAGCATCCGCCCCGGTTTCGAAGGCGGCCAGATGCCGATCTACCGCCGTTTGCCCAAGCGTGGGTTCAACAACGCCGCATTCAAGACCGTCTATGGAGTCGTGAATCTCGATTCACTCGAAAAGACGTTCGCCGCCGGTGACTCGGTGACCGAGGACTCGCTCCGCAAAGCCGGTCTCGTCAAAGGCCGCTTCGATGGCGTCAAAATCCTCGGCCGTGGTGAGATCACCAAAGCCCTCCATGTTCTCGTTGACGAGGTGAGCGCCACGGCCCGCGAGAAAATCGAGAAAGCCGGAGGATCGGTCGAGATCCCCAAAGCGGAAGTTTCCAAGTAAGGCTGCATGATCGCCGCCTTCGCCAACATCTTCAAGATTCCGGAACTGCGCACCCGTGTGCTGTTCACGCTGGCGATGATCGTTGTCGTGCGCGCCGGATCGGCGATCACGACCCCGGGCGTGAATGCGCAGGTCCTCCGCCAGTGGTTTTTGGATCGCGCGGATGCGGCTTCGGCCGGAGGCGTGGCGGCTCTCTTCAATCTCTTCAGCGGCGGGGCTCTCGCCAACTGCGCGATCTTCTCTCTCGGCGTCATGCCGTTCATCAGCGCGTCGATCATGATACAGCTGCTCACGGCGGTTGTTCCCCAACTCGGGAAACTTTCCCGGGAGGACAACGGCCGCCAGAAGATCATGCAATACACCCGGTATGCCACGATCGGGCTTTGCGTGTTTCAGGGCTACCTCCTGGCCCGCTCGTTCGAGAGCCCGCAGGCGAACCCTTTCCTGCCGGGGATCATGGACACGATCAACCATCTCGGCATGGCCCTCGTTCCCCTGCCGGGCTTTGGCTTTCAGCTCACCACGATCATTACGATGACCGCCGGAACCATGTTCCTCATGTGGATCGGTGATCAGATCACCGAGCGCGGAATCGGGAACGGCGTATCCCTGATCATCACGATCGGTATCCTTGCCCAGCTTCCCGCCGGCCTCATCCAGGCCTGGCGCACCTTCGTTCCCTCCGCAACCAGCGCCCAGACCGCCGTCAGCCCGGTCGTCCTCGTGCTCATGGTCGCCTTCCTGATTATCGTCATCGCGGCAGTCATTGCCGTCACCCAGGCGCAGCGGAAAGTCAGCATCCAATACGCAAAGCGTGTGGTCGGCCGTAAGGTCTATGGCGGCCAGACCCAATACATGCCGCTGAAGATCAATTACGCCGGCGTCATGCCGATCATTTTTGCCCAAGCCATTCTTCTCTTTCCTTCGACCATCTTCAATATGGCCTTCCCCGGGCAGCGCTGGGCGCAAGAGCTCTCGAACCTCCTCACCTATGGCTGGCTGCATTACGCGCTCTACGCCGTGATGATTTTCTTTTTCAGTTACTTCTGGGTCGCCACCCAGTTCCAGCCGGTCCAGATCGCTGATGATCTGAAGAAATACGGCGGGTTCATTCCGGGAGTGCGTCCGGGCAAGCCGACAGCGGATTTCCTCGACTACACGATGACCCGTCTGACCTTTGCCGGGGCTGCTTTTCTGACTATCATCGCCGTCCTTCCCCAGATGCTGACCCAGGGGCTCAATGTTCCTTACATGACATCCCAGTTCTTCGGTGGAACCGGTCTACTCATTATCGTCGGTGTTGTTCTGGATACCATGCGGCAGGTCGAAACCCACCTTCTCCAGCGCCATTACGACGGATTCCTCCGCAAGGGCCGGATCCGTGGGGCCCGAGACCAGCGCCCCCGCATGGGCTCTGGAAACCTGCTCAACGACCAAACGCTCGTCCTCATGTATGCCGCGCTCGGCATTCTCGTTATCGCCGGAGTGACGATCTATCTCGCGGCGCACCAGTAGTGCGCGCCTCTGAACATTGAAGAACCGCATTGTTCTGCTCGGCCCGCCCGCCTCCGGCAAGGGCACGCAAGCTGCCCTCCTCGGGGCGACGTTCGGGCTCCCGCATGGATCGACCGGTGCCATGCTCCGAGCCGAACGCGCCAAGGGAAGTCCGATCGGCATGGAAGCGGATTCCTATACCAGCAAAGGCCTTCTCTTCCCTGATGACCTCGCCCTCCGCGTCGTCTCGCAGTGGCTCGATGACAAAACCCGCTTCCTCCTCGACGGGTTCCCCCGCACCGTCGGCCAAGCCGTCGCTTTTGATGCGTTCCTCGCAGATCAATCGCTCGACCTCCAGATCGTTTACCTGCTCGACCTGCCGGATGACGAAGTCCGCCGCCGCATGCTCGGCCGCCTGACCTGCTCCGCCTGCGGGGCCGTTTTCAACGAGTCCTTTCACAAAATATCGGTCGAAACCCCTTGCCCGCAGTGCCAGGGGAAACTCGCCCGCCGGTCCGATGATACCGAGGAAGCCCTCGACCATCGTCTCGAACAATATCACGCTCTCACCAGCCCGGTTGCCGATCACTACGAGTCTGCCGGCCTCCTCAAAACAATCGACGTCCTCCCGGGCCGCGATGAGGTCTATCAGGTCCTCTACAACGACATCAAGGAGGCCGCATGATCGTCATCAAGCGACCTCACGAAATTGAGAAAATGCGCCGGGCGGGGGAAACGGCGGCAGAAATCCTTCAGGAGCTTTCCACCCGCGTGGCCCCGGGCGTCACCACCGGCGAAATCGACCATGCCGCCTCCCAGCTCATGTCTGAAGCCGGCGTCCGCAGCGCCTTCCTCGGCTACCATAAATTCCCGGGCCATATCTGCATCAGCCTCAATGAGGAGGTTGTTCACGGGATTGGCGGTTCCCGCCGCATCGCCTACGGTGATGTCGTCAAAATGGATGTCGGCATCATCCGTGATGGTTGGATCGGTGACACCGCCACCTCCGTGCCTGTCGGAATCGTGGACCCTGCCACCGAACAGCTGCTGGCCGCCACAGAAGAAATCCTCCGGGGCGCTGTGGAACTCGCCCGCCCGGGCAACCGCGTCGGCGACATCTCCCACTACGTCGAATCCCAGGCGGCCAGCCACGGCTACAGCGTCGTGCGCGAGTTCGTCGGCCATGGCGTCGGACGCCAGCTCCACGAAGACCCCCAGGTCCCCAATTTCGGAAAACGCAACTCCGGCCCGAAACTCAAGCCCGGAATGACCCTCGCCATCGAACCCATGATCAATATGGGAAAATCGAAGGTCCGCGTTCTCGCCGACAAGTGGACCGCCGTCACCGACGACGGCCTCCCCTCCGCCCATTTCGAGCATACGGTGCTGATCACCGACAACCTGCCGGAAGTATTGACATGGCCAAGAAAGACGCTATTGAAGTAGAAGGCAAAGTTGTCGAGCTGCTCCCGAATACCATGTTCCGAATCGAACTGGCAAACGGGCACCGCATCCTCGCTCACATCTCCGGAAAGATGCGTCTGCACTTCATTCGCATCCTCCCCGGGGATCGGGTCATGGTGGAAATGTCCCCCTACGACCTGACCAAAGGCCGCATTACCTACCGCCACAAAAACGAATCGTCGTCACCAAATAACTACAGAAGAAGAAAATGAAAGTCCGAGCCTCCGTCAAAAGAATGTGCGAGTCCTGCAAGGTCGTGCGCCGTAAAAACGTCGTCCGTGTGGTCTGCAAAAACCCGCGCCACAAACAAAAACAGGGCTGACCAGCTCCCAACACAAACCTACCTATCCTATGCCACGCTTACTTGGAGTTGATATCCCCGGCGATAAACGCATCGAAGCCTCCCTGCCGTATATTTACGGAATGGGACCGAGCAACACGAAAAAAGTCCTCGAACAGGCGAACATCGACCCGAACGCCAGGGCGAAAGACCTCTCGCCGGAACAGCTGACCGCGATCATCCACGCGATCAATGCCAACAAAATCCCGATCGAAGGCGACCTTCGCCGCGAGCTCCAGGGCAACCTCAAGCGCCTCCAGGCCATCAACTGCTACCGGGGCATCCGCCACCGCCGCAGCCTCCCGGTCCGCGGACAGCGCACCTCCACCAACGCCCGCACCCGCAAGGGTCCGCGCAAAACCGTCGGCGTCCAACGCAACAAGGATGCCAAAGCCGGTAAAGTCTAATAACAAAAACTGATCATGGCCGAAGAGAATCCTACTAACGAAACGCCCGCCTCCGAAGAGACCCAGCCCAAGGCGGCAC
>JBGSJQ010000050.1:0-23066 GCA_041741775.1 Terrimicrobiaceae bacterium
GTGTCGGTGTCGGTGTCGGTTGGCCAAAGAGGGCCGCTGCGCGACTGGCGATCGTTGTTGGTGTCGCGTTTGTCGTGCTGGAAGTTTTCAAGATTTCCCACACCATCAGGCCGTCATTCGGGTTTGTGGGGTCGGAGAGCACATGGGAGGCGTTGCGCTCAACGGAGTAGGGAGCGTTCTTTGTGACGCCATATTGGTCCTGGACGACGATGGTTCCCGGTGCGGAGGCGTCCGAGTTATTGACGACGAGCGTTGCGCCTCCCCAGCTTTCGTTGGGGATTTCCAAGCCGAGGCAGACCACCGTGCTGGCGGGAACAAGAGCCCGGTATTGGTCGTAGGCCACCACGGGGTCGAAGTGCTGACTTCCGGCGTCGTAGGCCATCACGCTGAGGATGTCGAGGAGGCTGGCGATTGATTTGCCTGCAAGGGGACCGGAGCTGACGGTTGAGGTCAGCAGGCGGCGTTCCCGTCCGGCAGAGCCTCCCCAGTAGGAAATCTGGCTGGCATTGCGCGGGTTGGGGATCTGGGCCGTGTAATCGGCTCCGGTGGACCAGGCGGCGAGGGCGAGGATGCGGGGGCGGCTGTCACTGGCCGTGGCGGCATCGACGGCTTCGCGCAGGGCTTGCGTTGCGTTGGCGTATTTGGCGACGTTGGACGTATCCGCCCCGTCCAATTCGTAGTCCACGTCGAGGCCGTCGAGTTTCAAATCAACCAGGATTTGTGCCAGAGCCGTCTTGGTGGGCGACGTGGAGGCTCCCATGGCCCTGCCAGCCTCTGCGGCAAGGGCCGACCAATCTCCGTAGGTCGCTCCGCCCACGGAGAGGATCACTTTCTTCCCGGCACTTTGGATCAAGGCGATCGCGCGGACGATGTCCTGTGGCATCGCCGAGAAGCTCAAGCCGGTGCCGCTCCAAGTGTTGGCACTCAGACCGGACCATCGGAAGTTCGGCTGGGCAAAGGCAAGGCACACATGCGTGTAACCCGTCTGGCCAACCTGGGCCAGCTTGCTCGCCGCAAGGAGTTCGGCATCGGTCATCGAGGTGCCATTCCATTTTGTGTAGGAGAAATAGGCCTCCGACCAGCTTGGGAAATACCCGATCAGGTGGCGGTTGAGCGGAGTTGTTGGACCCGGTGTCGGTGTCGGTGTCGGTGTCGGCGTTGGCGTTGGCGTTGGCGTTGGCGTTGGCGTTGGCGTTGGCGTTGGTGTTGGTGTTGGTGTTGGTGTTGGTGTTGGTGTCGGTGTCGGTGTCGGTGTCGGTGTCGGTGTCGGTGTCGGTGTCGGTGTCGGTGTCGGTGTCGGTGTCGGTGTCGGGGTTGGGGTTGGGGTTGGCGTCGGCGTTGCCCCGCTGCCGTTGAGAACGAAGTTTGCCGCTGTCAGATCGGCACTGGAGGAGGTTTGGAGACCGAACGAGACGGTGGCTCCGGGGGCGATGACGCCGTTCCAGGACTCATTGGAAAACGTGAGGGTCGAGCCGGATTTTTGACCGCCCTTGGCGCTCCAGAAGCTGGTCACGGGAACATCCAAGTCGAAGCTGAGGGTCCAGCCCGTGATCGCGCTCGACCCGGTATTCGTGATGCTCACGGCGGCGGTGTATCCGGAGCCCCAGTTGCTGGTGACTTCGAATTTGAACGAGGCGGATGGCGTCGCGACCCCGCTGCCGGTTCCGCTGCTGGCACCGCCAGCGTCAGGCAAAGGGATGCCCGAAGGGGTTCCCGCCACAGGAACCGGGTTATTGTAGTAGTCCTGAACTTTGCTGATCCAAAAATAATTTTCATCGGGGCCGACATTTTCAGTGCTGTCGCCGACACCGGGGCCGAAGAGGGCGACGGTAACTCCAGCGTCCCTTGCGAGGGAGAGGTGCTCTGACCAGGCGACTCCGCCGCCGCTGGCTGAAATGCGGGAGACCCCGGTGTCGCCTTGCAGGAAATACGCTGAACGAACGGGTGTGGTGGAGAACGTATCCCCAAAGAAATATGTGGAGGCCGAGTCCTCATATTGCCGGGTGGTATTGGGAAGCGAGGGGAACCTGGCGTTGGTGTAGGGGCTGGTTGAGAGTGAGTCGTTGATGCGCCCGGCAGGGATCTGCCAGAGCGTGACCGGGAGGCCGGTCGTGTCATGGAGGGCATTGACGAAGACGAGGTAGTTCGTCCAGTGAACGGCATTCCAGAACCACGTCGATTGGGCAGGGTCCGCATTTTTCCCTTCGAAGCCCGCGTCGAGGCCGTATTTGTCGATGCTGACAAAACCGGCACCGTGGCTGAGGATCCCGGCCGAGACGTAGTAATCGGCAATCGCCTTGGCCTCCCTGTAGATCGCGTTGCGGCCCTTCTCGAGCCCGAGGGTATCGGTCAGGCGGACGACCCCCTTGCCGGTGATCCCGGCACCGGTGAACCCGCCGGCCGGCGAAGCCCACAAGTTGAACTGCCATCCGAAGCGGGCTTCAGGCTGGTATTTGTGGAAGGTGTAATTGATTGCCTGGACGAGGCCGGCGAGCGAATTGGGGAACGCCGGATCGACGGAGCGGTCAAGCACGCCGCTGGTGTAGGCGGCCTCGGTTTGCGCAGGAATTTCCGAGGGTGCCGCCGGGTTGTTCTGAGCAAAGTAGCCAAGGAAATCGGGCTCCAGCACCCACCCCACGATTTCGCCGGCCGCGGCCTGACGTGTGATTTCCAGCGCATGGCGGAGGTCCTGGAAATAGCCCTCGAGATACGACCTGGACTCGATGTGCTGCTTGTCCGTGTAGTAGCTTTCGCCGCTGTCCGGGATATTATACCAGACGAAGAACGGGGTCATTCCGAGCTTGAGGCTCTCCTCGACAAACCGGGTGGCACGCTGCCCGTCGTTGAGCTGACGCCAATTCCATCCGTCCCCGATGCTGTTCGACGCCCCGCCGTTGAGATAAATGTAGCGGATGTCGACCCGCTTGTTCGTGGCGGGATTTGCAAAGTCGGACCAGAATGCCAGGTCGGCAGCTGAGTCCTCACTCACCGAGCCGATCGCAAGGTAGTCCGGCAGCCCCGGCGCGGTGCCATCCGGGTTATTGACCCGCACCCCAACGACCCGCACGAGGTCGGCTCCGCCCGAAATCCGCAGCGAGGCGCGGCCGGGTTTCTTTGCGCTCACCGTGAGGGTTTGACCGTTGATGGAGGCCGTGGCAACGGATGGATTGTTCGAGACCACGGAGAAATTTCCTGTGGTGACAATTTGGTGTGCTGAGTTGCCCGGTGGCAGGACCAATTGCAGCACCTCGCCTGAGTCGTCCGCCTCCAGAACGATGCGCGAAGCGGCCGGACTCCCTCCGCTGGCCGGCGGCGGTGCGGCAGCCGAGGCTGAAACGGGAATGCCATTGAGCAGGACATTGGAAAGCGCGGCTCCACTGGCCTCGCCTGAGCCCTGGATCCCGATGGTGAAGGATCCGCCCGCCGGCACCGAGCCGTTCCACGACTCATTCCGGAATGTCCACCGTGCCCCGGCCTGAGACGCGGCGACAGCATTCCATGACGACGCAATCGGTCGGTTAAGATCAAACGCGAGCTCCCATCCGCTGAGCGCGGCGGGGCTGGTCACCCGGATGTTTGCCGTGAACCCGCCGGTCCACTGGCTTTGGACCTGGAGTTCGGCCGTTGGGGTGGCCGCAGAGACCGAGGCGGCGGAAAAGATGGCCAGACCGTGAACGAGCGCTGTCAGAAGAGACTTTTTCATGGAAGGAAACGATGTGGCCTCCACTTTCCAGAGCTCCCGATGGCCTGTCCAAGTCAACTCGATGAAGGGAGGGAAATACTCGACGAGATGCCCGCTACCGCCACCTTGCCCATGCACGGGTGCCCCGGCCTCTGGCGAAAGGGCAAACGCAGCCTCTTCCTACTCTTCAGGAGTATACGGCTGAACCGTGACAGATCCGCGCAACTTGGCGCGGTCCGGGGGCCCGATCCGGTTGGGAAATTGGCCAAGGCGTTTGGGGCCGGCCGCCTTATTGTAGGGGATGGCCCCCCTCTGGTAGAGATACTCGGACATGGCGGCATTGACCTCCCGAGTGGTGCGGATCGTGTCAAACGTGATCCCCGAGCGCACGCCGTCCACAACATTGAAAAGCGAGGTGAGTGCGGTGGGGCCCGAGATAAAGAACGTCGCCACGCCGCCGATCCCGGGAGAAATGTTTGATCCGCCGGTGGTGGTGATTTTTAAGAACGGTCGGGGCTCGCGGCCTGAGAGGTCGTAGAGGACGACCGTGGTATCCATGCGGGTGGCTCCGGCGCCGAGGCCGATCACCGAGCGCAGCAGCCGGCTGCCTTGGTAAACCCGGTCAAAATTTCCCCGGATCAGCCAGTAATTCCCGCGGGGAAGCGGTGCGGTTTCCGCCACGGCCTCGGCGGGGGCCACATATTTCGGAAGGCGACGAACGAGATTCCGCGTCATCATTTCCCGAAGGTTGAACTTGAAATTTTCCAGATCCGCCCCCGAGCGGTCCACCCGGGTTTCGCCGGGGGAGAAGGTAAACGGTGCCACGAACACCTTCTTGGGAAGGCGGTTCGGGGGGTTCGGCTCCAGGCGGGCGACATCCTTGACGCTGACCGATGCGCAGGAGGCGAACAGGCCGAGGCAGGCGGCCGCGGTTGCGGTCCGAAGAAATGTGGAAAGAATGTCAGACATGCGGGCCTTTGTTCTTGATGAGTCCCCCCAACCTGTCCATTAAAAAGCGCCATGCAAACTCTACTCGCGTCCGGGGCCGGGGCGGCCTACGAGGTCAATCCCTGGATGATCCTGCCGTTTGCCGCTCTTCTGCTGCTCATTGCGGTTGGTCCGCTGCTTTTTGGGAGCTGGTGGCATCATCATTACCCCAAGGTCGCTGTCGGCTTGGGAGCCATCACCTTCGGGTATTACTTTTACACGCTGAACCACCCGGAGCGCTACTCTCACGTCGCTCACGAGTATGTGAGCTTCATCGCTCTGATCGGCTCGCTCTTCGTGGCGGCGGGGGGAATCCACATCAATGTCAAAGGGGAGGCGAAGCCGCTCGGCAACGTGCTCTTCCTGCTCATCGGGGCGATCATTGCCAACGTGATCGGCACGACGGGAGCCTCCATGCTTCTCATCCGGCCGTGGATCCGGATGAATAAATACCGCATCACCGCGTTCCACATCGTGATCTTCATCTTTATCGTGAGCAACGTTTCGGGGAGCCTGACCCCGATCGGAGATCCGCCGCTGTTCCTGGGATATTTGAAGGGAGTTCCGTTCTGGTGGCCGCTTGAGCATGCCTGGCCGGCGTGGCTGGTCGTTGTCGGCGCCCTGCTGCTGATCTTCTACGTGGCGGACAGCATCAACATCCGCAAGGCCCCCCGCGAGGTCATGGAGAAGCAGACCGCCCACGAGACGTGGAAGTTCGACGGCATGCACAACATGGTCTTCATCGCCATCATTCTGGCTGCCGTCCTCTACAACAAGTCTCTGCCGTTCCTCGTTCCCGAGCTGATCATGGTGCTGGCCGCAGCCGGATCGTATTATTTCACTCCCCAGCAGGTCCATGAGTCGAACGACTTCAATTTTGCGCCGATCAAAGAGGTGGCCTGGCTCTTCCTTGGCATTTTTGCCACAATGGTGCCGGCGCTGGATTTCCTGGGCCGCCACGCCGGGGACATCGGGATCCAGACACCGATGCAATTCTATTTTGCGACAGGCTTTCTCTCGGCCTTCCTGGATAATGCCCCGACATATCTGACGTTCCTTTCGGCGGAGCTGGGCCTGCACCACCTGAACATCGACAATCCGTCGGACGTGCTGAAGGACGTTGCGGAGTTTCCGAGGGAGATCCTCGCCATCTCGCTTGGGGCCGTCTTTTTCGGGGCGATGACATATATCGGCAATGGGCCGAACCTGATGGTCAAATCGATCGCCGACCACGCCCGGGTGCACACGCCTTCGTTCTTCGGATACATGCTTCGCTACGCGATTCCGATCCTCCTTCCGATCCTCGTGCTGGTCAGCATTTTGCTGTTCTCACCCTGGCGGGTCCTGTGACATGAAACCGCCCGGGGCCAATGGCGGCGGGGGGTATTTGCCGCAAGTCGATGGACTGCGAGGACTGGCCATCCTGGCGGTCGTCTTTCACCATTTTGGTGTCCATCCGCACGGGGCCTTGGACTGGGGGCCCATCGGACCCGTGGTTTTTTTCATGCTGAGCGGGTATTTCATCACCCAGTCCCTGTGGAAAATCCAAGGCCGGGCGGCGGAGGGATCTCCGATGCTGCCGCTGGCGCTGGGATTTCATGCGCGGAGGATCTTCCGCATCCTGCCGGCGGTCATCCTGCTGTTGGTCATCGGCGGTTTTCTTGGCATGGAGGAATGCTCGACGACGTGGCCGTGGCATCTGGCGTTCCTGACGAACTTCCTGGTGATTTTCCAGCGGGAGTGGATTGGCAGCGTGTCCCACCTTTGGTCGCTCTCACTGCAGGAGCAATTTTACCTCCTCTCGACGCTCATCCTCTTTGTTCCGAGGGCCTATTTTGTCCGGACCATGCTGGTCGCCATCGCGGCGGCAGGCATCTTTCGTCTGGTCTGTATTCTTTATGGGAGCTCGGAATACGCGCGGTGGCTTCTGCTGCCGGGCTCGCTGGATGCGTTTGCCACCGGCGGCCTGGCCGCCTGGCTGGTTCGCGAGGGATATGCGGAAGTGATCTTCCGGCCAAGGATCTCCCGGCTCATCGCCGCCGGTGCCGTGGTCAGTCTGGTCGTTTCCCGGTTCCTTCGGTTTCTGCCGGACACCCACCTCGGAACGGCCGCCGTGGAAACATTTCAGGCCGTCTTCTTCCTCTGGCTCCTCCTTTGCCTGGTAGCGAACTCCACGGGCATGTTGAGCCGGATCTTTCTCTTCCGGCCGCTCGTTTTTCTGGGCCGGGTTAGTTTCGGGATCTTTGTCTTTCACACCCTGGTCGCCTATGCAGCGGCTCCAGCCCTTCGGATGCTTCCAGAGAGCCCCCTGCTGCGGGCCGTTATTCTCGTGGGGCTGAGCGTGGCGGTGGCCGTCCCGAGCTATCATCTACTCGAACAGCCGATGAACCGTCTGGCGAAGCGGCTCGACTTTGGCAAACTTGGCCGCAGTCTGTCGAGGTGGGGTGCGTTTGCCGGCCGCAGGGTCGGAGGAGCCCCCCCGCAGTAAACAATGCCGACGATTTATAAAAAGCCCATCTATCCGGTGCAGCCCGGGCTCCGGGAGTATCTGGGGCGCTACAACCGCGAGATTCCACTGCCCCTCACCTACGCCGACCTTTTTTACTTTACGGTCAGCGGGCCCCTCCTGGACAAGAGCGGGCGAGACACGCTTTGGCAGACGGTGGGCTACCACTCGTTTGAGATGCCACGGATTTTTCAGGCCCTTAAGGAAATTTATGCGCTGCTCAAGAGCGGAGGCGACCGCTCGGCCCTGGAGCATCTTTACGTGGACCGCGTGGACTATTGCTCCTTTGGCAACACGCAGCCGTTCCGGATTCGCATCGTCAATTCCTACAACGACAACCAGGACTACTTTTACATCAAGCGCGCCGACGCCTCGCGGATCTACGGGCTGGAGCTGGAGCACCTGCTCTCGCCCTACCGCATGCATTACCTCACATGCGGGGCCACGCTCGTCGAGGAACACGTCGCGGGGATTCCCGGCGATCTCTTCATCAAAGACTGGCTCTACAATCCCCAGGTCAAAATCATCCGCCTCGCGAAGGAGCTCGTGAAATTCAACGAGCGGTGTTTTGTCCGGCTGCTTGGCGACATGCGGGCGTGCAATTTCGTGATGGATATGACCCCGGATGTCGAGGAGGTGCAGATCAGGATCCGGGCGATGGATTTCGACCAGCAGAGCCACAACGAGCGGAAGCGGTTCTACCTGCCGCAGTTTTTCAAGGACAACCGCCCCTTGGTCCTCTACTGCATGAAGCACCTCAACGAGCAGACCGCGATGCAGTATCAGCGCGAGGAGCAGGCTCTCATTGTCCGGCGCATGCAGACCATCCACGACCGGCTCAGCAGTCTGCTGGACCGCATGGTTGTGGAGGATCTGGCTCCCGAACGCAACGTCCACCACCTGCGTGCCGAGCTGTCCGACCACTACAAAGACCGCCGCTTTGAGACCTGTGACACGATGGGCGAGCTCGTCCGTGCCAGCCTGGAATGCCTCATCGACCGCTACGGGCACCCGGAGAGCCTTCGCCTTCGCTCAGCTGTAGTGGCTTCCGACCTCTTTGTTTAGGGCGGTTTCGGGAGCCTGGCAGCATTTCAGTATGGATGCCTCATTGGCTTCACAGATCCCGCGTTCAGTTATCAGCGCGGTCACGAGCCGGGCTGGCGTGACATCAAAGCCGTAGTTTGCCGCGGGGGTGCTATCAGGCGCGATCCGCACCGTGCAATGCTCGCCGCCGCACAGGCCGTCCATGGTGAGCAACTCTTCGCCCCCCCGCTGTTCGATCGGGATTTCGGCGAGGCCATCACGCATTTCCCAATCAAACGAAGACGAAGGGAGCGCGACGTAAAACGGGATGCCATTGTCTTTGGCGGCCAGCGCCTTGAGGTAGGTTCCAATCTTGTTTGCGACATCTCCGGTGCGGGTGGTCCGGTCGGTCCCAACGATCACGGCATCGACCATCCCGTGCTGCATGAGGTGGCCTCCGGCATTGTCGGCGATCAGCGTGTGCGGCACGCCGTGCTGACCAAGCTCCCACGCGGTGAGCTTGGCCCCCTGATTGCGCGGGCGCGTCTCATCGACCCAGACATGGACGGGGACTCCCGCGTCATGAGCGGCATAAATGGGCGCGGTGGCCGAGCCGTAGTCCACGAACGCGAGCCAGCCCGCGTTGCAGTGGGTGAGGATGTTTACAGGAGCCCCGCCCTTTCTTTCTGAGATTTTCCGCAGGATTTCCAAGCCGTGCAGGCCGATCTGGCGGCAGGCTTCCGCATCTTCATCGGCGATGGCAGACGCTGTTTCGAGGGCGGCTGCGACGAGCGCGTCGGCGGACTCGATTTTTCCGGCCGCGCCCACCTGCCTGTCCACCGCCCAAGCGAGGTTGACGGCTGTCGGCCGCGTGGCTTTGAGCCTCTGACCAGCCTCCATCAAATAGTCCCGCGGCAATCCCCGCTTGCGCATTTCCAAGGCGGCGAGATACATCCCGAAACCTGCTGTCGCGCCGATCAGGCCCGCCCCGCGCACCTTCATGTCCCGGATGGCCACCTCCGCCTCCTCGCAAGTGGACAAGTCCTCGATTTTCCAAAAATGCGGAAGGGCGCATTGGTCGATGATTTGCACGACCTGCGGATTTTCGGGGTGCAGCCAGATGGTTCGGATGTGCTTGCCGTGGGCTTTCATGGTGGTGGTTCGTTTTGTTTAGTGAGAGATGAAGACTATCGCGCAGTGGCCGCCCAGGGATCGATGACAGGAACCCCGCAATGGAGGAAGTCACGGAGATTCCTCGTTGCAAGCGTGAGACCATGGCACCGCGCGGTCGCTGCGATGAGGCTGTCCACGACGGGCACCCTGCGACCACCTTTTTCGGCCTCGGCCTGCAGCGCGGCCCACTCGTTCATCTCCGCTTCGCCGAGGGGAATCACGCGGCCCGTAAACGCGGGAAGCAGTCCGGCTTTCAGCCAGCTCTCCAGCTTTGCCCGCTTCCTGCCCTCGGGCAGCAACAAAATGCCCTTCCGAATTTCTGCAACGGAAACGACGCTAATGAACAGTGTGGCGGCGGGCCGGCCTTGAACCCATGCCGCCGCTTGGGCGTCTGGCTGAGGCCTTGTGGCCTCGCTCAGGACATTGGTGTCGATCAGGTAATTCAAAGCGCGACCCTGCGCGGAAGATCCTTGTTGCGGGTCAGGGCGAGTTCGCTCAGGTCGGCAGGGCAGGATCGCAACACGTCCCACATCCCTGGCTCGGCCTCCCGCGTTTTGCGCCAATCATCGGCACTCACTATGACAACAAACGGTCTCCCATGCTTCGTCACGAGTTGAGGGGCCCCTTTCGCCGCTTTCTCGGCAACGGCCGAAAACTGCTGCTTAGCTTTCTGGAGTTGATGCGCGACCATTGTTGCAGGCTATTCCATTCTGTCCTGTCTGTCCAGAAATCCTGTGGGACGGGATTGATCGCCCCTGCATCAGGCAAACGAGGCCTCTCAGCCCCGCACATTGAGCCACGCGCGCCATCCGCCGTGGGAGGTGATGTCGGGTTTGTCGGTGGCGGAGATGGCCTCGCAGAGGAATCCGCAAGTTTCCGAGCCATCAGCCAGAAAGACGCGACCAAGGCCGAGCGGTGACGGGATGTTGGCCAGAAAGGAACCGGCTTCGGATTCGGGGAGGCGCCAGATTTCGAGCTCGAGGGAGGCGCCGCCTTCGGCGACGCGAACGAGGCCGGGGCGTTTTTCGTCGAGGGCAAACATCCGGTAGGATGGAGCGGTGCGGGCTGAGCGAACGAATACTCCCCTCCGGCTGGTGAGCTGGTGGTTGAGAGGAAGTCCGCCCATGTGGGCACCGCAGACCGCGATGTCGATCGTCCCGGCAGCATCCGGAGAAGCACCCGCGAGGGCCAGGAGGGATTTGTCCTCAAACGCGGGGGCGACGAACGTGATGCCAAACGGCAGGCCGTCCGGGCGGAATCCGGCGGGCACGGCCAGACCACAGAGGTCGAGGAGGTTGAGGAAATTCGTGTAGTAGCCGAGCCTTGAGTTCGTTCCGATGGGATCCGCTTCGACTTCGGCCAGCTTGTAGATCGTTCCGGCGGTGGGCAGGCAGAGGGCGTCGATGGATTCCCAGACCGGCTCCGATTGGCGTTTGAGGTCGGCAAGGCGGTATTGGGCGGCAAAGGCATCGGCGGCTGAGCCTTCGCGGCCTTTTTCGATGATGGATCGGGTGATCGGATGCATCACGTCCGTGGCGAGGAAGTCTTTCGTGGCGAGGAAGCGCTCGGCCACCCAGGGGCCCTCGTAAAGGAGGCGCGCGGCGTCAAGAAAAGGCGCGATATCTACCTCGACGAGCTGAAGCGCTCGCGCCTCGAGCGAGCGGATGGCCTCTGTCCAAAGCTGCGCATAGGCCGCGTCTCCAAAAAACTCGAGTTGGGATTCCTTTGGGATCCCGATGCGTAGGAGGGGATGCGGCGGCAGGAGCGGAAGGTCGCGGGCGAACGGGTCTTCGGGATCGAAGGATGCGACGATGCGGGAGACCGTTTCCAGGTCCTCGGCCGAGTTGGCGAAGACCGAGACGCAATCGAGCGAGCGGCAGGCCGGCACGACGCCGCGCGTGCTGAGCAGACCGCGTGTGGGTTTCCATCCGTAAAGGTTGTTGAACGCGGCGGGCACGCGCCCGGAGCCGGCGGTATCGGTTCCCAACGAAAAGGCGACGAAGTCCTTCGCGACGGCTACCGCCGATCCGGAGCTGGATCCACCGGGGATGAAGTCGGCCCCGAACGGGTTGGCCGGGACGCCATAGGGCGAGCGGACGCCGACAAGGCCGGTGGCGAATTGATCGAGGTTCGTCTTGCCGATGCAGATCGCTCCCGCCGCGCGGAGGGCACGGACAACCGGGGCGTCTGCCGTTGGTTCGAAGGAAAAGGCCGGGCAGGCCGCCGTCGTCGGCAGGCCGGCCACGTCGATGTTATCCTTGACGGCAAAAGGCACCCCAAAAAGCGGGAGGCTGGCCGGATCCGAGGCGGCCAAGTCATCTGCCCTTGCAAGAAGTTCCTCGTCAGAAAACCGACTGATCCAAATGGCCGGGTCGGCGTCGAGGTATGGCAGGATGGCGGCAATGACCGACCGCGGGGATGCTTCCCCGGAGCGGTAGGCGGCGAGAAGGGCGCAAATTTTCATTGGGTCGGGCGAAGCGCGAGGATGTTTTGGCCGTGGCTGAGCGGTTGTCCTTCCTTGGCGAGCAGGCACTCGACCGCGCCATCCGCCGGTGCCGCGCAGACCAGCTCCATTTTCATGCTCTCGACAATGGCGACCGTCTCACCGGCCGTGACCTGCTGGCCCTCGGCAACAAGGATTTTCCAGAGGGCGCCCGCCGTGGGGCTGACCACCGGCAGGCATCCGTCGGGCACCGGAGATGGCTCGGGCGCGGCGACGGGTTCCTCAAAAACGGCATCGAGGCCGGCCGATTTCCAGCGTTCCCGTTCCTCCGCAAACGCGCGCCGCTGTGTCGCGCGAAAGTCTGCGATCGAGTCTGCCTCGGCAGAAAGAAAGGCGTCGTAGTCCGCCAGACGGAACTCGGCTTCTTCGATGCGGGGCTCGAAGCGCCCGGAAAGGATCTCGTGCCGCATGTGGAGAAGCTCCTCGTGCGACACCGGATAGAATCGGATCTGGTCAAAAAACCGGAGCAGCCAGGGGCATCCATCGGCAAAACTTTTTGTCGTGCGATAGCGGTTCCAGACCGCAACCGTGCGGCCGACGAATTGGTATCCGCCAGGGCCCTCCATTCCGTAAATGCACATGTAGGCCCCGCCGATGCCGACGGCATTTTCCGGCGTCCAGGTGCGCGCGGGGTTGTATTTTGTTGTGACCAGACGGTGCCGCGGATCGAGAGGCGTTGCGACCGGGGCGCCGAGATAGACATCGCCAAGGCCCATGACCAGGTAGCTGGCGGAGAAAACGATATGGCGCACGTCCTCCACCGAAGCGAGCCCGTTGATGCGGCGGATGAACTCGATGTTGCTCGGGCACCACGGGGCATCCTTGCGCACGGACTGGGTGTATTTTTCGATGGCGATCCGTGTCGATTCGTCATCCCAGGAGAGCGGCAGGTGGACGATTCGGGTTGGAACGACCATATCCGAGATCGACGGGAGCGAGGCTTGAGTGCGCCGCAGCAGGTCGAGGACATCGCGGTGGGAGATGCGGGACGGATCGTAGCGAACTTGGAGCGAGCGGATGCCCGGCGTGAGGTCGAGGAGCCCGTCAACGGCCTGTGAGATCAGCGCCTCGTAGAGCGCCTGCACCCGGAAACGAAGGTGGAGGTCGAGGACCATCTCTCCAAATTCGACCAAGATCCCCGTGTCGCCCTGGCGGCGGTAGATCGGGTCGGCGTCCGGGTCCTCGAAAATCGGTTCGCGGAATGCCGGGATGCTCTCAATCCCATCGTCGGCGACCAGAGGTGAGCGACCTAGAGAGATCGGATGGAACGTGATTTTGTCACCCGGACGAAGCTGGCCGACTTTCCAGAATTCAGACTGGAGGATTGTGGCCGGGCAGACAAATCCGCCGAGGCTTGGTCCGTCCGGCCCGAGAATGATCGGCATGTCGCCCGTGAAATCAATCGCGCCGACCTGGTAGGCATTGTCGTGGATGTTTGACGGATGCAGTCCGGCCTCGCCGCCATCCGGCCTGGCCCAGGCCGGCTTCGGGCCGATGAGCCGGACGCCGGTTCGCGAAGAGTTGTAGTGAACCTCCCATTTGGTCGCAAAGAACGTATTGATGTCTTCGGGAGTAAAAAAATCGGGGGCGCCATGCGGGCCGTAGGAGACGCCGATCGTCCAGTCGTTCGCCAGCGGCGGCAGATCTTCCGTGAGCGTCACGGGGGCTTCCGCGCTGCCCTCAAATAAGCGAAGCGCATCGCCCGCCCGGAGCGGTCGGCCGGCATGCCCACCGAATTGTCCGAGCCGGAACGTCGTCCGGCTGCCAAGGTATTCCGCTTCATCGAGGCCGCCCTTGACGCAGAGATAGGCGCGGAGGCCAAGGTTATTGGCCTCGCCCATGCGGAGGGTTTGCCCGGTGGATGCAAGGAATGGCCGCCCTGGCGGGACAGGAACGCCGTCGAGCGTCGCCTGCATATCGGCACCTGTCAGGCACAGCCACGCGGGCGATGCCAACTTCAACGTCGGTCCGCGCACGGTGATTTCCAGCCCCGCGCAATCTTCGGAGTTACCCAGCAGACGGTTGGCGAGCCGGAAGCTGCGGTCATCAAACGGGCCCGAGGGCGGAACGCCGACCGACCAGTAGCCAGTCCGCCCGGGCCAATCCACCACGAGGGTTTCGAGGCCGCCGTCGAGCACATCGATCGCCGCGGGTTGAAACGCAAAAGTATTGAGCCAGGAAGTCGTGACGCCCCCCTGCTGGAACGTCTCCGAGTCGAGGATCCGGCGGAGGTATTCGATGTTGGTTTCGACGCCGTAGATTTCGCAGGCCGCGAGGCCCTTGTTCAGGCGAGCCAGCGCCTCCGCCCGATGAGCCCCGGTCGCGATGACCTTCGCCAGCATGGGATCGTAATACCCGGAAACCTCACTGCCGGTCTCGACCCAGGTCTCCACGCGCAGAAAATCCGGAAAGCTGGCCCGGGTGATCGTTCCCGTGCTGGGTTGGAAATTTCGCGCGGGCATCTCGGCGTAGATCCGCGCCTCGATTGAGGCCCCTTCGGGAACGCGCGGCGCATCGTCCAGGAACGAGGAATCCCCGAGCGCGAGCCGGATCATCCACTCGACGAGGTCCACCCCGAACACCTCCTCTGTGACGCCGTGCTCGACTTGGAGCCGGGTGTTGACTTCCAGAAAATAGAATTTCCCTGACGTCGCATCGTAGAGGAATTCGACCGTTCCCGCCGAGCGGTAGGACACCGCTTGTCCGAGTGACACCGCCGCCTTGCAGAGTGCTTCGCGCACCTCCGGTGAAAGTCCGGGCGCGGGGGTCTCTTCGAGCACTTTCTGGTTCCGTCGCTGGGCTGAGCAATCGCGCTCGCCCAGGGCCACGACCCGACCCGCGCCATCCCCGAAAATCTGGACCTCGACGTGCCGCGCCCGCTCGACGAATTTCTCCAAAAACATCCCGCCGTCGCGGAAGTTTGCCTCTCCGAGCCGCCGCACGCTCTCGTAAGCCCCGCGGAGATCGCCCTCGTGGCGGCAAACCTGCATCCCGATTCCCCCGCCTCCGGCCGTGCTCTTGAGCATCACCGGGAATCCGATCGCCTCCGCAGCCGCCTCGGCCTCCTCGAGGCTCTCCAAAAGATCCGTCCCCGGGAGCAGTGGCACGCCGCAGTCCTTCGCCACGTCGCGAGCGGTGTTTTTCAGCCCGAACTTCCGGATCTGTGTCGGCGTCGGCCCAGCAAAGGCAACGCCCTCGCGCTCGCAGGCCTCCGCAAAGGCCGCATTCTCACTCAGAAATCCGTAGCCCGGATGAATCACGCCGGCCTCGGTCGCCTTGGCCGCATTCAGGATCTTTGCGGCGTCGAGGTAGCTCGTAGCCGGAGCCGACGCCCCGAGGGCCACGGCCTCATCGGCCGCGCGCACATGGAGGGAGTCCTCATCGGCCTCAGAATATACTGCCACCGAACCCAGGCCGAGTTTGCGAACAGTTCGGGCGATCCGGCAGGCGATCGCTCCCCGGTTGGCGATGAGGATTTTTGCCATGCCGGGTTACTCCCAAATCAGCACCTCGATGGGTGTCGGGTTATATGCGTTACACGGGTTGTTGAGCTGGGGGCAATTCGAGATCAAACACCAGACGTTCATGTCCGCCTGCATCTCCACGTATTTCCCCGGCTCGGAAACGCCGTCGTCAAATTTCAGCCCGCCTTCGGGAGTCACCGGCACGTTCATGAAGAAGTTGATATTGTGGGCAAGGTCGCGCTTGGTGAGCGGGAGGCCGGACAGCGCGATTTGGAGCAGGAACGTGTCGCGGCAGTTGTGCATGAACCGCTTATCCAGCGCGTAGCGGACCATGTTGCTCTCCGCGGCACAGGCCCCGCCGAGGGTATCGTGGCGACCACATGTGTCGGCCGTGATTGTGAGCATTGGGCGGACGTGGTTCGACATCAGCCGCGTGCCGGTTGTCAGGTAGATCCCGCCCTGACCCCGAATCGTGTCCTGTGCGCTGTAGCGTTCCTTCAGATCGTCGGCGCTGAAAAAAAACGTATCCGCCGCCTGGTTGCCCTCGAGATCAACGATGCGAAGCGTCTGTCCCGCTTTGACCTCGTGCATCCACCCCTCCCCCGCCGGGATGACCTGCGAGAAAATGGCGGTCTCTTTTTGAAGTGGGCTTTCCTGGTAGTTGAGCGTGCTCATGGGAATCGATTCAGATCAGGTGGCGGGCAGACAAGTCCAGGGCGCGGGCACACTCGGGGCGGAGCATTCGGCAAAAGTCGTCGTCAGCCGGCGGGTCCGACGGGAGGATTTCGAGGCGCACGGAGACCCGGGGATAGTCCCCCGGCGGATGCATGGGATGCGGGCAGTTGGCCATAACGAGGAGGACCGGGATCTCTGTCCGCAGCGTGATCGAGGCCCCGGCCGGGCAGTGGTCGGGAACATGGGCGAGACGCCCGTCGTCGTCCGCCACGACCTTGCTGAAGAAGTTGATGTTGGCCACGATGTCGGCCAACCCGAGGCCGTGTTTCGCGAGCTCGACCAGAAAGTTGTCCCGGGCGTTGCGGTGGAAATCATTCCCTGCGGACTGGTAGGATTTCGACCCGAACGCCTCTTTGACCATGGCCGCGGTGGAGTGTCCGCCAAGCGGGTCGTGCCAGCCAAGCGAGTCCTCGACAATCGAGGCCAGCGCGTTGCCCATGTCGCTCATCAGGACATGTCCGCGCGTGAGCTTCGCGGTGTGAAGGGCTTTGAGGGTGTCCGGCACATTCAGCCGGTCCAGCGGGTTTTCAGCATTGTAGAGCAAGGCGGAGACATTGGCGCCGGGCTCCATGGTCGTGAGACGGATCCGCCTCGAACGCGGGATCCGCATCGACCACATCGCCCCGGCAGGCAGGATTTCTTCGAAGAGTGGGTTCATATGTTCTTTCGGAGCGGATGCAGGGGCGGGATGATCGAGCTGGTCAGCGTCAGCTTGCCCACCTTCACCCCCTTGCAGGCCACGAGCCGGTTTGTGATTTTTTGAAGGATCTCCACCGGGCCCTGGACGAGAATCACATCCATCACATGGTTGTTCTCGAGCTGGACCTGCAGCGAGCCAATGACCTCGTCGATAAACCGCCGCTTCAGAGAAGCCAGCTCGCCGAGGATGTTCTTGCGACCCTGATTGTAGAACAACGTGATCGTCCCCGCCATGATCCCCTCCGGCGCGGCCTTCTGGTGCTCCAGCAAACTCTCGTTGATGATCGAGGCCACCGCCTGCGAGCGGCTCTCAAACCCCCGCGCCTCCACCAGCTCATCCAACCCCCTCGATACTTCGGGCGGCAGGGAAATGCTGATCCGCGAAACCGGCTCTCGTCGATGGGTGGGCTTTGGCATAAGGTGTGAAGAACTTTCTAACTCGTAATACTCGAAAAGAAAGCGATTTCCGTGCCAGCTTTTTCCCTGCGATAAAAATACGCCATTCCACGCGCCCGGGATGGGCAGCCATCGGCTGTTGTCCTGCGGCGGGGGGTCCCGAAGCGACCGCCTACATCATATGCGCACCCATTTCCGCGAGGGCGCTGCGTTCGCCCTTGGTGAGCGAGATGTGGGCCGTGATGCTTTGTCCGCGAAGGCGGTTGCGGGTGTAAACGAGGCCGTTTGAGCGGCTGTCCACGTAGGGGTTGTCGATCTGGGCGGGGTCGCCGACCATGACGAGCTTCGAGCCTTTCGACATGCGGGTGACGACGGTTTTGGCTTCCAGCGGGGTGAGTTGCTGGGCCTCGTCGAGGACGAAGAAGCGGTTCGGGATCGAGCGGCCGCGGATATAGCAGAGGGCTTCGATCTCCAGGAGGCCGCGATCAATGAGCTGCTCGTAGGGTTTCACGACGGCATGGTGGACCGGGCCCCCGGCGGTGTGCTGTTCGGGCTGGTGGTGATGGTGGTCGTTCGTCTTTTTCCGCTCCGAGGCGTGGCGGACCTTGCCCTCGGGACGCGGCGGGTGGAGGGGGAGAAGGACCTCAAAGGCGTCGTAGATCGATTGCAGCCAGGGGTGCATTTTTTCGTTCAGCGTGCCGGGCAGGAAGCCAAGGGTGTCTCCCATCGCCACCACCGGACGGCTCACGGTCATCCCGTTGAAATCCTTTTGGCCAGTGAGAAAGAGCCCTGCGGCCACCGCCATGAGGGTTTTGCCCGTTCCCGCCTGTCCATAGCAAGTGATCAGCGAGATGTCCGGATCGAGCAGGGCGTCCAGGAAACATTGCTGGCCGGGGTTGGCCGGACGCAGCTCGATGCCCTTCGGCATCTGGAGGCTGGGCGGGATGTTCAGGCGGATGATCCGGCCTCCGCCCACGTGGCGGCCGGGCAGAAGCTTGTGCTCGCCAGCGGTGAGGAGGATGTATTCGTTGAGCTCCAGACGTCCGGTGCGGGAGGGCTCCAGCACGATCTCCCGTGCACTGCCAAATCTCTGAAGCTCGTGGGCCTCGACCTCGACCGAACGCATGTCGTAGCCCTCAGCGTCCTTCACCGACACCTTGTCATTCAAATAATCCTGACAGGTCATCCCGATCGCCATCGCCTTGAGCTGCATGTTGAGATCCTTCGTCACAAGGATCGTCGGGGCTTTTCCCGTCTCCTGCAGCGCGAGACAGGCCCCGATGATCCGGTGGTCGGCCCGTTCCTGGTCGGGGAAGATTTTCAGGAACCGGCGCATGATCGGGCAGGGTTTTGCCTTGTCGAGCTGGTCGTGGATGAGGATCCGGACGGAGCCGCCGCCGCTCGTCTTGGCCCCTTGCGTTACGCTTTTGGCATCGTGCCCGAAGACCTGGGTGAGGAAGCGGTGCACCGTGCGGGCATTGGCCCCGCGCTCGGTCTGCTCGTTCTTGAAGCGGTCCAGCTCGGAGAGGACCTCGACCGGGATGAACACATGGTTGTTTTCAAACCGGTTCAGGCAGTGCGGATCGTGAAGGAGAACGTTCGTATCCAGAACGAAGTTTTTCACAAGGCTCTCGGCAGTGTTCCGGCGGTTCCGGGTGGGAGCCGGAAAAAAAAGGCCCTGCTCTTCGGAGGTTTCAATTGGGGATGGTCGATGCATGGTTGGAGTTTAGGACGGCAGCAGTGCAAAGCGCCTGCCTGTGCGGACGCGTGGGATGGAAAGACGAAAAGCCGCGTCAGAAGTTCCACCGGAAATCCCAACAGCAAAAGAATCGTTCTGGGTGTCAGAGCGGCTCAAGAAGCCGAAACTCTTGCAGGTCCGTTCCAAGACGGCAATCAAAAAGTTTGTGGTCATGCCCGGCTGCCCCGCCTTTATTGGTCGTTGCGCCTTTGAAACCCGCTTTTTGCACCTCCTTCTTGGCAACAGTCCGTTGACTGCCGAACCGTAGTTCCCTGCGTTTCAGGGGGTGGGATCCCGTCGCAGTAGCCGGATGATGGCGCTGGCGTTCAGGATGGCTTTGGGGACGAATGAGGTGGCGTCCACCCATTCCTGGACTTTGCCGGCGGCGGGCGCGTGTTCGGAGCAGTGGGAATTGTCCCCTCGGGGGCCGAGCCCGTCCAGCGTCGGGAACGTATTCCAAAGCACGTTGGCGTCGCTGAGTCCACCGCGTTCCTGGCGTTGGACAGACCAGCCGAGGTCCCGGCCGGTTTGTTGCCAGAGCGCAAGAAGGCGTTCCGTGGCGGGGTTGGTTGGCCAGGGTGCGTTTTCAGACTCGACAGTAACGGTGATGCGGCAGGGATGCCCGTCCTGGCTGCGAATCTCGCCGTCGCCCTGATTGGCAAGAATGGCAGCCCGGGCGCGCTGGAAAACCCCCGGCGAAAACGCCCGCATTTCAAGATGCGCAACGGCGCAATGAGGCACGCGGTTGGTTACCGTGCCGCCATGCACCGAGCCAATATTCACGCTGAGTCCGGCGTCGTAGTTGGTGAGGGCGGCCATGCGGGGGAGCGTATGGGCGAGTTGGAGGACGGCATTGGCTCCCCGGTGGTGCTGGCTGCCCGCATGAGCACCCCGACCCTCAACATCGACCCGAAACGTGGCGCGGCCTTTGCGCGCTGCAACCAGCGCGAAGCTGTCATCATCCGCACCGTCCGCTTCAAAGAGGAGGCCAGCGAGGGTGTCGTGCGGAAGTTCGGCGCGGCAGAGCTCCCCGAAGTGGGTGGAGTCTGTTTCCTCGCAAGCATTGAGTAGGACGACCCAGTTGGTCTGTGTAAAGACCTCCGGATCTGCATGACGGATGGCGGAAAGGGTGAGGTGGATCAGCGCGGTGCCGCCCTTGATGTCATTCGTTCCGGGCCCGTAGATCCTTGTGCCTTCCGGCCTCCACGCAAACGCATTTTGCCGCTCCTCTTCCTCCGGGAAGACGGTGTCGAGGTGGGAAATCAGCGCGACGGTGGGAGCGGAAGCGAGCGCCGGGCGCTTGAGAACAAGGTGGCTGCCATAACCTGGCCTCGGGTGTGGAACGAAGGCAGGCGCAAATCCAAGTGGCGCAAACAGCCGGGCCGTGAGTTCGCCGAGATGGTTCACCCCGGCCGCGTTTTCGGTGAAGCTGTTGATGTCCACCATCTGCCGGAGCGTTTCCAGCGTCTCGGGGAGATGGTCTTTACAGTAGGCCGTGAGGGAGTCTGCGGTCATGCGTCGGGCGGAATTCGCGTGCAAAAAGATTTTTGGATTAAGTGTTGTGCCTGGCGCTCGGTGGCCGGATGGTGAGGCGCATTCGATCCTTGGGATCTTTGCATCGAATCTGACGCATGAACAGCCCAACTCTCAAATCGCCGCCCGAGCTCAACCTTGCCGTCCGGGTGGGATGCGAGTTGGTCTACGAGACAGGCACCAGCGCCCCGGCCTTGGTCACGTTCAAGCCAAGACAGGACGCCTTCCAGTCGATTCGCGAGGAAAGCATCCGGTTCGAGCCCGGGCTGGCGGCCACGGAATTCGAAGATGACCATCTGAATATCGTTTACCGGCTCGTGATGAAGCCGGGCCGCAACGTTCTGAGGTATGACGCCATCGTGATGGTGCCTGGGGTGAGTGAGGATTTTGCCTGGCAGGGCGAACCGATCCCCCCGCACCAGCTGCCCGCTTCTGTTCTGCGCTATACCCTCCCCACCCGGTATTGTGACTCGGACAAGCTCCTGAATTTTGCCTGGGATCATTTTGGGCATCTGCCCAACGGCCTCGCGCGCGTGCGGGGCATTTGCGAGTGGGCGAACCGGAATATCGAATACCGCACCCTCTCGGGAAGCCAGAATTTGTCGGCGTATGATATTATTCAAAGGGGATATGGGGTCTGCCGGGATCTCGCTCACGTGATGGTCGCCCTGTGCCGCACGTTCAACCTCCCCACCCGCTACGTCAGTGGTTATGTCCCCGATATCGGGGTGATCTCCCCCGGAACGCCGGAGGATTTTCACGCCTACTGTGAGGTGTATCTCGGCGGGAGCTGGCAGGCTTTTGATGCCCGCTTCGTGCAGCCGCGCACCGGCCGCATCCGCATTTGCGCCGGATACGACGCCGTCAACTGCGCCTTCACAACGATTTATGGGCAGGCAGACCTGACGCAGTTTGATGTCTGGTCGTATCAGATCAACCCGGCGGAAGTGCGCCTGGGAGACCCGGTGGATCTTTCCAAACGTCTGTGCGGAACGCCGGAGATTCGCCATTGAGCGCCGCGCGTTGAAGGAATGCATCCAGGCATGGGTGTTGGCTCTCCGGATCCCACTTGCCGGGGAAATCTACCGGTTTATCGCGAAGGGCTCACATCTGAAAGCTGCGGAACCCGTTGATCCAGACCCCGAACGGCTGACGGTCGAAATATTCTTCTTTTCAATGTCACGCCGGGGGAACTTCAGGTTAAACCCTTGGGATGTATTCCTTGTCTGAAGTCAAAACCAACCTGCTCAGCGGCCTGACGGTTTCGCTGGCCATGGTTCCTGAGGCGATCGCCTTTGCCTTGGTGGCGCATGTTTCCCCCCTAACCGGCCTTTATGCGGCCTTCATCGTCGGGTTGATGACCTCGGCCCTGGGCGGTCGGCCCGGCATGGTATCCGGGGCGGCCGGGGCGCTGGCTGTCGTCATGGCCGCTCTCGTGGCACAGCACGGTGCCCAATACCTCTTCGCCACAGTTGTCCTGATGGGGCTTCTCCAGCTCCTTTTTGCCGCCTTCCGCTTGGGAAAACTCATCCGCATGGTGCCACACCCGGTCATGCTGGGATTTGTCAATGGCCTGGCGATCGTCATTTTTCTGGCGCAGTTCGGGCATTTCAAAACGCCCGATGCCGAAGGGGTGATGCAGTGGATGCCGGCGGGGCCTTTGCTCCTGATGCTCGGGCTCGTCGCGCTCACCGTGGCAATCATTTACCTCTTCCCGAAGCTCACGAAAGCGATTCCTTCCACACTGGCCGGCATCCTGATTGTCTCTGCTTTGGTCGCAGCATTTGGCTGGGAGACGAGAACCGTTGGTGATCTGGGTTCGATTGCCGGCGGGCTGCCGGCTTTCCAGATTCCGTCGGTCCCGCTGGACTGGAACACCCTCGCGATCATCTTCCCGTATGCCCTGATTTTGGCCGCGATCGGATTGATTGAATCCCTCCTGACCCTGAACCTCATCGATGACATGACCGACACCCGCGGCCGTCCAAACCGCGAGTGCATGGCCCAGGGAGCCGCAAACGTCGTCACCGGCTTTTCGGTGGCATGGGCGGATGCGCGATGATCGGGCAGAGCATGATCAATGTGAACAACGGAGCGACGCGCCGACTCTCCGGACTTTCGATGTCGCTTTTTCTCCTCTCCTACATTCTTTTTGGGTCCTCCCTGATTGAACGTATTCCGCTCGCAGCCCTGATCGGAGTCATGTTCGTTGTGGCCGAAAAAACTTTTGAGTGGGCCAGCCTGGAAGCCCTGCGCAAAATCCCGCGCTCCGATGCCATCATCGTCGTTTTGGTTACCGTGGTGACCGTATTTACCGACCTGGCGATTGCGGTGGTTCTGGGAGTCGTGATTGCGGCGCTCGTTTTCGCATGGCAGCATGCGAAACAGATTCAGGTCACAACGTTTTTGGATAGCCGGGGATGGAAGGTTTACGAATTGGAAGGCTCCCTCTTTTTCGCCTCCACGGCCAATTTCCAGGCGCTGTTCACCCCGCGCGAGGATCCGGCGGAAATCGTGATCGAATTCCGCCGGGCCAAGGTTGTCGATCATTCCGCCATTGAGGCCATCGACACTCTGGCCGGCCGCTACCAGCAGGTCGGCCATGTCCGGACGATGGTGAACGGCGT
>JBGSJQ010000051.1:0-30781 GCA_041741775.1 Terrimicrobiaceae bacterium
CCGCGCGTTTCTCGTCAACCGCGCCCGCAGCTTCATCTACTCGACCGCTCCCCCGGCCCCGGTCGCTGCCGCCGCCGCGAAGGCCTTTGACCTTCTCGCCGGCCCCGAAGGTGCCGAACGCCTCGCCTCCCTCTGGAGCAACATTCGCTCCCTCGCCGCGAACCCATCGCTCGCGCGCGAACTTCCGCATCCCAACAGCGCGATTATCCCGATCATTATAGGCGATGAATCTAGTGCAATGTCTGCCGCTTCAGGCCTTCTGGGGAAAGGCTTCCTGGTCCCCGCCATCCGTTTTCCCACCGTCGCCAAGGGCACGGCCAGACTGCGCATTACGATATCGGCAGTTCACTCCAGAGAATCTATTTGTAAATTGGCACAAGCGTTGGATTCCCTCCGCTAGGCCCAATACTGTTCACATTCATCCTTTGCCCTCATTTCCCTGTTTTTTCCCAAGGGTTGAGGACCGGGACACCGGTCGGGGTGAAGTCGTCAACATTTCGGGTTACGACGGTCAGGCCGTGAACTTTTGCGGTGGCGGCAATGAGGGAATCCTCGAACGGGGTGTTGTGCGCGGCGCGGAAGTCGGCGGCGAGTTCGGCGATAGCGCGGTCCACGGGGAGGATGCGGAAGCGGTCCGGTTGGGCAAGGATCAGGGCATACCAAGCTGTGAGTTGGGTGGCGAAGACCGGGTCGCGGGGCTCCACCTTTCTGATGCCAAAGCGGAGTTCATGGAGCGTGATGACGCTGATGAACGAATCGCCGACTCCCCGCTGCCAGGTCCGCACTCCCGGATGCATCCGATTTTCCGATCGGCGCAATTCCGATAGCACGACGGTGTCGAGGAGGATGGGCATTAATCTTCGTCCGGTTCGAAGGAAAACTCGCGGTGGTTTACTTCCCTGCGGTCAGGCAGAGGAAAATCCTTTTCGTAGAAGGAATCGGGCATTCCGGGAACCATCATCGCTTCTGCCAGACTCTGGGGTCGCACCCTGGGCTCCGGCTTTTCCAGTGCCCGCTCGATCAGACCAGCCACCCATGCAGACAGGGACTTCGATTCATCCACGGCGCAATGGCGGGCTTTGCGGCAGAGATCGTCCGGAAGTTTTAATGTGACATTCATGTTTCGTGCTGCACGATTGCACGGTTGCGCGAAAGCGTCAATACCTCCCTCACGCCGTCGGCGACAGCTATTTCGTGGCTGTAATCGCTGACGACGTTGTTCTTGAAGAATCCGTAGTTGTCCGGGGTGGCGGTGAGTCCGACCAGAAAGGCATCGAAGTAATCCAAAACCTGCAACCAGAGGTTGTAAATCGATGGGTGGCAATGATGCCAAGGATCTTGCCGATCTGGGTAAAACATTTTCGCAAGGAATTCTTCCACTAAAAAATTTGCCGCTGCCGACCTGAAATCCGGATTGACCACCCTGCCAAACAAGCTACAATACACCTCCTTTCGCGGGTATAGCTTAATGGTAAAGTTCCTGCCTTCCAAGCAGGCCATGAGGGTTCGATTCCCTCTACCCGCTCCCCCCCTCATCAACAACAACTTACGCAGAAGGATGGGGCAAGGTGTGCCCGCGCACCCCTGGAGGGTGTCATCAGGCCGACCTGACCCGCCGCAGCTCCAGACAATACTCCCCTCCAACCCTCTGCTGGCGCAAAATCCGGAATGGCCGAAGCGGATCCAAAAACCCGCCCGGCAACCCCGTCAGCGTCGGCGCCCCTTTTCCTCCGAAAATGATGGGCGCAATCGTCAGCCGGATCCCATCGACCAAGTCCCGCCCGACCATCGACCGCAGCAGGGTTCCTCCCCCCTCGCAGACCAACCGCTTCACCCCGAAATCCCGGCGCAAAATTTGCAGCACCGCCTCCAGATCGACCGAGCGCCCCTCAAAAATAAATAGCTCCGCCTTCCGCGCAACGGCGGAGCGCATCCGTGCCGGCATCCGTTCACTCGTAAAGACCACGAGCGGGGACTCCTGATACCCGAACACCTTCCACTTCACGTCAAGGTCGCCCGCATTGGAAACCAGCACCCGCAAAGGCACCGGCGGTCGGCCCGCCGCTACGCGCTTCCTGCGGAGGTCCCCCGCCGAAAGCCCCATGCTCATCGTGTCTTTCGAAACCGTCCCCCTCCCTGCCAGGACAGCATCGCACTCCGCACGGGCCTCCTGCAGCCGGCGCTTGTCGGCGGCGGAGGTAAATTGCGCCGGAGTAAACGCACGCGTGCTGATCTTCCCGTCTGCCGTCATCGCAAAATGGGCCAAAACAAATGGGCGCTTCATGTCACGAGGCGCCCGGTTGTTTCTCAGGCTCCATCTCTGCCTCATCAGAAATCGTCTCCGCCACCTCGGGCGCGTAGGATTTGAGGGCCTTGTGCGCGATATGCGTGATCCAAATCGAGATCAGGACCGTGATCGCCAGCTCAACCGTGTAGGCCAGCCAGGCCCAGGGGCCCTGATGCAGGCCGCCTTTCGCGGCACGCCCGACAACCGCCCCGCCATACGCGTAGGCCGCGCTGAGCGGAAGAAACCCGATCCACGACGCAACAAGGTATCGCCACAACGAAATCCTTGAGAGCCCGAAGGCGCAACTCACCAAGCTGTGCGGCAGGATCGGCGAGAGCCTGGTCAGGATCACCAACTTCATGCCATCTTTCATCGTGGCGTGGTCGAGCGCACGGAACTTCCGGCTCGACGCAAATTTCCGCGTCATCCAGCCACGGAGCAGGTAGCGCGTGGAGACAAAATTCGCAAGAGCTCCCGCCACCGACCCCAGCGAGACAAGCAGCGTTCCAGCCCAGAACCCGTAAACCGCTCCCGCACCAAAACTGAGCACGGATCCCGGGAGAAAAAGCACGCAGGACAATGCGTAGAGAACAATGAACCAGATCCACCCCACCCATCCGCTCGCCTCAATCCAGAGCATCCCCTGGTCCATCCAGGCTGTCCAGGCTTCAAGCATCGGCCAAGCTCCCCCTTGCGTCCCCGCTCAGTGACCCGAAGCGCGCGGGAAATGGCCCCCGGCCCGGCAAGCGACGGACCGTCCGCAGGCCCCCGCCTGCGCGAGAGCGCAGCGAACAAGCCATCAAACCCATCGAATCCGGAAAAAGCATCGCAAAGAACTACACCGGGCGACGGGTCGATGGCTATTCGCAATTCCGCAGGCACATCGGCGCATCTCTGGAAGTTGCAAATCGTGGCAGGGGCATCCTGCCCGTGCCTTATACCAACTCTTGGTTTTGTTTGGATCATTGGCCGGAAGCCAATGCCACGTGCCATCGGCATCCTGCCGATGTTCTGAGTCTGTTTATTTTACAGAGATGGCCTGAATCGATTGTTTTTCGATAGGCAGGAAACGGAGACGCGCCCGGCAGGCAGGCCGGCCCTGGCCAAAGCCTCTGTGGCTGAGGAGCAACCCTGCCACCGGCTTACTGCAGCTTTTTCTCGAGGATGTCTCCCGCCATGGCGGGATTCGCCTTGCCTTTCGAGAGCTTCATGACCTGGCCCTTGAGGAAGTTCAGGGCGGATGTCTTTCCCGATTTGTAATCGGCGACGGGGCCGGGATGAGCCGCGATGACCTCATCGGCGAGGGCTTCAATTGCCCCTGTGTCGCTCACCTGCTTCAACCCTTTTTCCTCGACGATCACCGCAGCCGTTTTGCCGCCGGAGAACATCTCCGCAAAGACCTCTTTACCCTGCCTCGAGTTGATCGTGCCCGCGTCGATGAGATTGACCAGTTCATCAAGCGCTTCGGGCGGCAGCGGGCAGTCGCTGATGCGAAGCGAGGCACTCGACAGCGCACTTTGCAAGTCGTTGAGGATCCAGTTCGCCACGTTCTTCGGCTTCTTGGCCCCCCGCGCCGCCGACTCGAAATAGGCCGAGAGGTCCAGGTCATTGGCCAGGATGGCCGCATCGTAATCGCTGACCCCATAGTCAGCCACAAACCGGGCCCGCTTGTCCCACGGCAGCTCGGGCAGGCGCTCGCGCGCGGCCTCGACCAGCCCCCCGGTCCGGACGGGCAGAAGATCGGGATCAGGAAAATACCGGTAATCGTGCGCGCTCTCCTTGATGCGCATCAGCGTCGTCTCTCCGCGCACGTCATCCCACCGCCGGGTCTCCTGGTCCAGGACCCCTCCCCCGCGCAGAAATTCGATCTGACGCGGGATCTCATACGCCAAGCTCCGGCGCACCCCCGAGATCGAATTCAGGTTCTTGAGCTCGATCTTCGTCCCGAACTTTTCCGTGCCCACCGGGCGCACCGACACGTTCACGTCGCAGCGGAGCTGGCCCTTCTCCATGTCGGCGTCGCTGATCCCGCCGTAGATCATGAGCTGCTGGAGGACGGTCAGGTAGGCAAACGCCTCCTCCGGCGAGGCGATATCCGGCTCGCTCACAATCTCCAGAAGCGGCGTCCCCGCGCGGTTGAAATCAATCCCCGTCGCCGTCTCCATGTGAAAGCTCTTCGCCACGTCCTCCTCCAGATGGATCCTCACCAGCCGGATCTTCTTGTCCTTCGTCTCAATCGTCTTCTGGGCATCTTTCGGATACGCCAGATCGTGCAGCGGAACCGCCCCGCCCAGACAAAACGGCACATCGTATTGGCTGATCTGGTAGTTCTTCGGCATGTCCGGATAAAAATAGTTCTTCCGGTCGAACTTGCAGACCGGCCCGATCCCGCAGCCAAGCATCAGCCCCGCCAGCGCGGTCAGGCGCAGGGCCTCCTCGTTCATCACCGGCAACGCGCCGGGCAGTCCCAGACAGACCGGGCAGACGTTCGTGTTCGGCTCGGCGCCATACTCGACGGCGCAGGAACAGAACATCTTGCTGCGGGTCTTGAGCTGAACGTGAACCTCGAGGCCTATGGTGGCAATGTATTCGGTCATGGTTTTTTGGCTGGCTTGGGCGGATTCTGCGGAGTCGCAAAGGCGTAATCGAGCGCTTTTTGCAAGTCAAACTCAGAGACCTGCTTTTGAAGCGCAGGATCCTGCGCCGCCTCAAGCAGCGCAGGGCTCCGCATCAGCTCCACCACATTTCTTTGCTCGGCAGCTCTCACTACCGCCGGATTCTGGATCAACGCCGCCATCCGCGGGTTCTGCATGATCTCCTGCACCTGCGGCGAATCCATGAACCGCATCATCGCATCCGGATCCGAGGCCAGCTTTCCGATCCGCTCCAGCAGGTCATAAGTCTCGGGCGGCAGCACATCCACCGACTTGACGACGTTTCCAGCCGGCCCGAGCTCCAGCGACTCCTTGAGAGTGAGGATCCCCTTGACGATCCCCGGCGCGGACTCCGGCGAACGCTTCCCCATCGCCATCTCGGCGGCCACCCCGAACGTCCGGATGATCGTGATGCCGCCCCAAATCAACGCCAGCCCGGTCAGGAATCCAAAAAAGGCCCCGCCAAGCCCGTAGAGCAACCTCACCATCCCGGAGGATTGGTGCTCGGTCCGCTTGAAAAGGATCGCACCGAGAAACAGCGACAACCCCAGCACGACCAGCGTCACCACCGACCCCACCAGCAGCCCGGCAAAAAGCCCGTATCCCGCAAAAATCTTATCGACAACAAATGCCGTCGCCTGCCCGGCCATGATCCCAAGAACCCCCGAGAACACAAACGCACAGAAGTGGATCCCGCTGCGCACAACCCCGCGACGCCATCCGCCCCAAACCTCCCACACAAGGAAGATCGCGGCTGCCAGGAAAAGCATTCCCTGCCAGAACGGCGACGCAAAATTCATCACGGCAAAGCATCCAGCGCCCGCTGCCTCAGCGCATGGTCGCACAGCACCAGCGCCGCCATGGCCTCCACCATCGGCACCGCACGCGGCAGCACGCACGGATCATGACGCCCACGCGCGGCCAGCGTCGAATCCTCTCCGCCCACCGTCACCGTCTCCTGGCTGCGCGAAATCGTTGCGGTCGGCTTGAACGCCACCCGCCACCCCACCGGCTCCCCGTTGGAAATCCCGCCCTGGACGCCGCCCGACCGGTTCGCCGTCGTCCGCACACGCCCCTCCTCCATCCGATACGGATCATTGTGCTCGGACCCCCGCTGGCGGGCACCCGCAAACCCGGACCCCACCTCAAATCCCTTTGTCGCCGGAAGGCTCAGCATCGCCTTGGCCAGATCGGCCTCCAGCCTGTCAAAGACCGGCTCCCCCAGCCCCACCGGGCATCCCCGCACCACGGCCTCGATCACGCCGCCCACGCTGTCCCCCTCCCCGCGCACCTCCTTGATCCGCTCGATCATCTTCGCCGCCGCCTCCGCATCCGGACACCGCACCGCATTCGCCTCGACCTCCTCCAGACTCACCTTGCCCGGGTCCACCGCCGACCCGATGTCGTGAATCGACGAAACCCACGCCAAAATCTCGATCCCCGGATACAGCGCCCGCAGAACTTTCCGCGCCACCGCCCCAGCCGCCACACGGCCAATCGTCTCCCTCGCCGACGACCTCCCGCCGCCTTCCCAATTCCGAACCCCGTATTTCTCCTGATACGTGAAGTCCGCGTGCGAAGGCCGGTAATGCGTCTCCATCTCCCGATACGCCTCAGGCCGCGCATCCGTGTTCCGCACCATGATCGAGATCGGCGTCCCCAGCGTCACCCCACGAAATACCCCCGAAAGAATCGTGCACGTATCCTCCTCCTTGCGCGGCGTCACAATATCGCTCTGCCCCGGACGCCGACGATCCAGCTCCGGCTGGATGTCCGCCTCCGCGAGCGGCAACCGCGGCGGACACCCGTCAATCACCACCCCCACGCCCCCTCCGTGCGACTCCCCCCAGGTCGAAATCCGAAAAACTGTTCCAAATGTGCTAGCCATATCTTCCCCCCATCAAAACCGAAGACTTCCAAGGAATCACGCGAAAACCGTATCAACCTGCTTGCCCTCCGCCTGGACCGGCGAAGGCGGAAGACTTCTGCTCAACCAATGCCCTCACAATCTCGATCTCTTCCATTGGATCCTTGGCATGCAGGCAACGGTGCGCGGATTCTGCAAACTCCACATTCCCGCGGCACACCGATCCCCGGCTCTACCTTCCTTCGCGTCCAGTAGATTGCGACAGATCGCCCCGAGCTATCGCTGATTTCGGGTTAAACCTGTTAAACTTCATTTCTATTGCAAAAATGAAATCATGACGTAGATCCATTGTGAATACACGAGTTCACTCCCATGCCCCGTTCCCACCCCCCATCCAGCCACACCGCCTTTTCGTTGATCGAGGGCCGCATCGGCTCCCCAACCATCTACGGAAAATGAAAAAATTCACGCTTGCCGCTTGCTGTGCGCTTGGTTCCCAGTCGCCCCAAACGCCTCATCGCGCAAAGTCCCCTTCTTCATCCTTCGTCCTTCATCCTTGTTCTGCCTTCTCCCTTGTCGAGGTCGTCTTGGCGCTGGGATTGCTGAGTTTTGCGGTGGTGGCAATCCTTGGTCTGCTTCCAACGGGTCTGAACACACTGCGGCAAGCAATGAACCAGACGGTGGAGGCACAGATCGTGCGCTCCATTGGCGCACAGGCGGTTACCACCAGTTTCACAAATCTGGCCACCAACGACATGTATTTTGATGATGAGGGACTGCCTGCCGCAACTGCTTCACAGTCCTACTACACGGTGTCCGTAACGACCAACACCCCAGCATATCCCGGCAGCACGAACAGCATCAACCTTGCCAACTCTCTGACCACTCTGAAAATCACGATGGTCGCGAAACCAAATCCCGCCGCCGAAGGAAAAACCAACTTCTACACCTTGCAGGTGGCCAACTCAGGAAAGTAGGTAACAGTGCGAACGATCCCTCTACCAGAAAATCGCCCCTCTCCGTCCGGTCACCGGGCCTTCACCATCCTCGAGGTGCTCGTGGCCAGTGCCGTGCTGGTAATGATGCTGGGTTTCGTGCTGACGACGATTTCCCAAACGAGCACTGTCACTCGCCGGGCATCGGACAAGATCGGGGCGTTCCAGAGCGCGAGGGCCGCGTTCGATCTGATGACCCAGAGGCTGAGCCAGGCGACGCTGAACAGCTATTGGGACTACCAATACGATTCCTCCGGAAATCCGACGAAATACTTGCGCAAATCCGAGCTTCATTTCCTTGTGGGCCAAGCGGGCACCAGCCCGCTTGCCGGGAATACAGGCACCGGGCAGGCGATTTACTTTCAGGCTCCTGCAGGGCAGACCGACACACCAACCACGCTGGGCGGCTTGGAAAACCTTCTCAACGCCGTGGGTTATTTTATTTCCTATGGGAACGAAGACGCCTTGCCGTCTCCGTTTCCAACTGCGGCCGCAAAATATCGCTACCGACTGATGGAGGCCATCCAGCCTACGGAAGATCTCGGAGTCTATGACTCAACGACAGGTGCCGCATGGGCCACTGGAGTGGATACCTCGGCCGTGCCGGTGGCAGAGAACATCATCTACATGGCTGCCTGGCCGCGCAAGGCGCTAGCCGATGACCCAGCCGGAACAACCCTTTCATCGACTTATTCTTATGACTCCCGGCTCAACGCCACCTCCAACCCCCAGCCAGAGACCGCCAACCAGATGCCGCCGGTGGTCCAGATCACCCTTGTGGCGATCGACGAAGCCTCGGCGGCGCGAATCTGCACCGGTGCGAACCCGCCGAGCACGATCACTAACGCCTTCAACGGGCTGTTCACCACCTCCAGCAAGACGCAGTTCGACCAAGACATTGTCACCCTCGAAGGCCGTCTGGGTGCCGCTAACATTAACTACCGGATCTTCACCGCCATGGTCCCTATCCGCGAATCCAAGATGCAATGAACCGACCGCTTGCCATGTCACACCGTCTCTACAGCGACGCCTTTTCCCTTATTGAACTGCTCGTTGTCATAGCCATCTTCGCCATCATGGCAGCCGTTACACTTCCCTCCATCGGGAGCATCAACCAGGCCGGCGGCATCAACCGGGCCGGACAACTTCTCGGCGACCAAATGATCCTGGCCCGGCAGGAGGCCATCTCTAAAAATCGCGACGTCGAGGTGCGAATCATTGATGTGACCGACCCGATCTCTCCCGGCTACCGGGCCGTGCAGCTCTGGATTGTGGACCCCACGGGAACAACTTCCACCCCCATTGGAAGAATCGCCAAGTTGCCGGAGGGCGTTCTTATTTCCTCGAACACCACAATCTCCCCACTTCTGACAAACATCTCCGGGAACACCAACTTCGGGGCTCTCGGCAGCTGCGACTACAAAGGCTTCAAAATCCGCTCCAGCGGCTCCCTGCCCTCCATCGTTTCCACCAACAATAACTTCCTCACCGTCCAACTCGCCCGGGACACCGACATCCCCGCAGCAAACTTCTACGCCGTGCGCGTAAATCCGGTCACCGGCCGGGTAACCATCCACCGTCCATGAGAAATCCAATCCACTCCCCCGCACGCCGCCGTGGCGTCGCCCTCATTATCGTCCTCGGACTGCTCGTCATCATTCTTGGCCTTGCAGTCACCTTCCTGAACCGCACCAGCCTCGAGCGCAATGCCAGCGCCTCCTACGCCGCCAGCGCGAGCACCCGCCAGCTCGGCGATCTGGCCGTGAACCTCGTCCAGGGACAGATCCACAACGCCACCTCCCAGGGCAGCGCCATCGCTTGGGCGTCCCAACCCGGGATGATCCGCTCGTTCAACACATCCGGCAACCTCGCCCAAGCCTACAAGCTCTACTCCTCGGACAACCTCATCGCCACCTCAACGGCCAACCTCACCACCTCGGACATCCCACCGGCTACCTGGGCCGCTGACACGGCGGTCTGGACCGACCTCAACGCCCCGGTCACCGCCAACGGCACAGCCAACTTCCCCATCCTCGACCCCGGAGCCATCGGCAATGTCGAAGGATTCTCGATCGACTCCACCACCCAGCCCGCCGGAACCTCCGCCACCGCCATCCCCATGCCGGTCAAGTGGCTCTACGTGCTCCAAGACGGCACCCTGGCTCCCCCCACAGGCAGCGATGGAAAAAAACCCAGCATTGCCGGAGCTACGGCCACCAACCCCATCGTCGGCCGCATCGCCTTCTGGACGGATGACGAATCCTGCAAGCTGAACCTCAATACGGCGAGCGAGGGAACTTACTGGGATAGTCCTACTACGAACTTAACCACGCCAGACATTACGATGGCCCTCACCCAACCGGCGCAAAATGAGTTCCAACGCTACCCAGGGCACCCTGCCACCGTCTCTCTTGCCCCCGTATTTTGGAAGAAATTTGGGCTGCCGACAGCCACATCCACACTCGACCCGCTCCTGACACCGCGCAGTCCCATTGAAAATACTACCCACGTGCTGCCGAGTTATGCGCTGAACTACTATCAAAATATCTACAACCTCATCCCCAGGGTTGTGCAAGGCGGATCAAATCAAGGAACTACCAATGTATCAACCAATACTGGGATCGCCAAATCGAGTTTGGACCAAGATCGTCTCTTCTCCTCCATCGACGAGGCACTCATCAAGCCTGATCGTTCGATTTTTCCCGGGATAGACCAAACCTTCGTGGAGCAAAGCCGGTTTTTCCTCACAACGTCCAGCAAAGCACCCGAGGTCACTCAGTTCGATACCCCAAAAGTTGCTGTTTGGCCCCTGAACACAAGCTCGGCAAGACGCACGGCAAAGGATGAGTTGATTGCGTTTTGCAGCAGCCTGCAAAGCGGTGGGTCGGCGAACCCCTACCACTTTACCCGTTCAGACCCCAATAGTCCCACTGCCGACTTCAGCTCCCGCAATCTGCAAAATTACAACTACCTTGTGAACCTGATGGGGCGCGACGTGCCTGGAGCCTCGCCCACTGGATCTTTCTCTTCCAAATACGGGTCAGCAACGGTCAGTCAAATAACCACGGAAATCTTCGATTACATCCGGAGCTGCGTCAACCTGCTCGATTCCTCTGGGCCATCTTCAAACCGCTACCAATATGCCTACGCCACCCCTCCGACATCCGGAATGAGTTTAACATCTGGTTCGGGTCAAGTCGTTCCTATTCTCCATCCGAGCAATGGCACCAAGGGATTCGGACGGTTTCCAACCGTCAAAAGCGCGGCTATTGTGTTCGTCGCACTGAATGCCAATCAGCCGCCGCTCATCGATCTTCCAGTAAATCCAGGTACGGAAAGAGACGAGTTCCGTGCGCTTTTGGAAGATCCTACCAAGGATTTTGGAGCACTATTGGATGCTGGTCTTCCTACAGAGCGACAAAACTTTTTCCGTGGGTCTCCAAATTTTACGTCTGCCGAGCAGGCTATTCATGACAAATACCTCAACCCGATGCATCCTTTCATTCTCACGGGAGGAGTAACTAAATTGTGGCCGTTCACCATTCCTGTTCCTGGATTCACAAATCCAAACCTCTATCCCACTTTTGGGGGGAAAACACACAAAAGTTTGCGTTTCACCGGAGAGCCAAGTGTTGTCCCGGCACCAACGGATCTTGCCTATACTACCGCCCTGGCCGCCAACCCATTTCAAAAGGCCAATTCCATCTACGATGGTCCTGTGCTGACTCCCGGACAGACCCAGATGCAGGCCTATTTTGTTCTGGATCTTGTGCAGCCCGCACAGGGCTATGTGGGAAGAATAGAAAGATTCAAAATCCGCGTCACCGGATTGAACAATTTCACAGCAGGGCCAAATCTTGGACTGCCTGCCGATGCCACTCAGACTATCACTGGCCAGGCTGGCAGTCAGGCTCGTGAGCAGGGATACACCTTCGGAGTTGGAAATATGCTCGGGGGAAAGAGGCTCAGCGATCCAGATGTCACAAGAGTCTTTCCTTTTAATGGAGCCCCGATTGTCGTCAGCGGCGCAACGTTTCCTTTTACTGGTGGAGACATTACTGTAGAGTTGCTCAGCTACGCAGATCAGGTCGTGCAGACGCTTACGATCCCTTTTCCTAACGCTACATTCCCGACGCCCCTGCTTTCGGCCGCCCCTCCGAGCCAAGCTACGCTTTCACCAGCATTCGTCCAAGCAGCCGGGGATCCTTATCCTCCAGCAAACCAAACCCAACTGGCTTTCAACACTAGTTCTGGAGCACTGGATAATACCCTTGCGAATCGTCTTGAAAAGGCCGTTTACAACGAGGGCATGTCTGTCCTGTTTTTTGCCGCAGGGGCCAACACCCCTCCCGCCGACAGGAACTGGAAACAGACAGCCGATACCATCCGCTCAATCGAGGCGGTCTATAGCGATACACGACTCATCGGTGCGATGAAGAATGTCCCGAGGACAATGTTTGCAAAGAATGCCGCATACGACAACACCTCCATCCGCGCGGCGCACAGCTTCCGAACCGGTGCCGGCTACGGCTGGCGAGGGGCGATACTTCCCAAGTTGACGACAGCCGCTGGCAACTACTGGATTTCGGCCAACCAAGGAGGCTCCTTGCTAGGAGGCTCGCCAGTCAACGACCGAAATCCCGCAGTAAACGCACCCGACCTGAATTCGCAGGTAGATTTGACAAACGCGACATTCCTTGTCCAGTGGAACCAAGGCGGCGACTTCGATAACGGGATTCCTGGAATTCCTGACGGTCCCTATATCAACAAGGCCGACGAAGGCAATAATTCGACGCCCACCCCCTACTGGAATGGATGGGGTGCAAATGAAGCAATCGGAGCGACTCTGTTTTCTCCAAATCGTCAAATTGCCTCTGCGGTTTCGTTCGGCTCCCTGCCGACTGGCGTAAATTCCGGGACCACTGGAGGCACTGCCCAGCCTTGGCAAACATTGCTTTTCAACCCAAATCCAAATTCAAGTTCGCAGGGCGCGAACCACCGTTCCCTCACGCTGGGAGGTCCCCGCGATTACAATCTCCTCGACCTCTTCTGGATGCCAGTTGTCGAACCTTACGCGATCAGCGAGCCCTTTGCCACAAGCGGCAAGGTGAATATGAATTATCGCATCGCGCCCTTCAACTATATCAAGCGCGATACTGCTCTGCGCGGAGTTTTGCGGTCGGCAAGAATCCTCGCGGTTCCGGAGTCTTGGATTGAATGGTATCGCGGGCAGTGGGGAACTTATCCTGGAAACCCTGGCAACTGGGCCAGTGGCACCTTAAACTCAGCGGCCAGCAGTTCCGGCTACAACTACTTCCGCTACCCAATCCATGCCGGGCAAACGCTCAAGGCATTCGAGGAGCGTTTTGATAATAACGATGTCTTCCGCTCCGCCTCGGAAATATGCGGTATCTATCTCTATCCTGCCAGGCAGCCCAGTGGGTCCGATACCGATGCCCCTGCTACTGCGCTGGTAACCCGTGCCGATTCCGGATCCAATCGTGATGCAGCCGTAAAAAACTGGTGGTATAGTGGCGATGCTAAGTCCCTCACCGGGGACAACCTGCGGGAACGCCCCTACTCGTATTTGTATCCCTTGCTCACCACAAAATCCAACACCTACACCGTCCACTACCGGGTGCAGGCCTTGAAAAAGACCAAGGCCACAGCAGCAGGTGTCTGGGACGAGGCGGGCGACAAAATAACAGGGGAATACCGCGGCTCCACCACGATCGAACGCTACATTAACCCGAACGACACAAACATCCCAGATTACCCAACCAATCTCGCAAAAATCGACAGTGACCCCTTGGGCAAGTATTACAAGTGGCGCGTAGTAGGCACCCGCCAGTTCGCGCCTTGACCCGAGCGGCATTGGCAACTGATCCAGAGCAATTCAGCCCACAAAAGGGTGCACAAAAGGGGTCAGTTCTTCCACCTTTACATTCCGATCTTTTTCAAGAACAAAGAAAAGGGGTCAGTTCTTCCATCTTTACATTCCGATCTTTTTCATCAGCTTTCTGACGTCTGCCCGCTCCATTTTACTTTTTCCATCAACCTTGATGCGCAACTGCCAGATGACCACAAAAGGGGTCAGTTCTTCCATCTTTACATTCCGATCTTTTTCATCAGCTTTCTGACATCTGCCCGCAGGTGATGTGCATTGCAATAGGAACTCACGCGCGTCGCTGCTCCCATGTGCAACTCTTTTGCAATCCAGGCATTTGTCACCACTGTTCGCTGTTTCACCACCGAGGCGATGGCAATTTTCCCTGCACTTCCCTTGGGCAGTTGAGCCAAATCCTTTTGATCAATTCCCAATGCCCTGAGTCCCTCGCCAATCAGCCTTTGAGCCTCCTGTTCGTTGTGGCTTCCAGGGATGCCGGTCCTGCTATTTCCCTCTTCCTGACGCACCGGGCTCCCCAGCCCTTTCAGGAGCGCTTCTCGAAACACTTCCGACCCAAAACACCACCCCCTCCTCAGTGCCTTCAACATTCCTTCTTCTATGGCTCCCCCGTCGCGCTCCTCCTCTGCACGCGTCTCCATCGCCTCTCGATAGCCTCTTCGCCCGCGCGCCGTGTCTGCTTCTCCCACCCCAGCCAAGACCCATTCGCTTTTGAGCCAGGGCGCTCTCTTGTGTGGCGGGCTCACGTGGGCCGGAAAACTACTCCACGGATAGCTCACAAGCTTCACCTCCTCCCCAAGGAGCCCTCCCCTCACCGGGTTCAAATGGATGTAGTCTCCCACCGTGCGAAAATACGTCGCATCTTCCCCATCCACCACGATGGCCTTGTATCGCCCCTGAAAGAGATGCCCGCGCAAACGGTGACGCGCATTGTGTCGGATCGTGTAGATGCCCTGCAGCAGCCTCATCCCTCGCGATAGGTTGGCTTCTGGCGTCTCAAGCAGCAGGTGATAGTGATTGTCCATCAGAACATAGGCATGAACGCGCCACCCACATCTCACGCTCACTTCCCCCAGTGTCTTGAGAAAAATCTCCCGATCCCTCTCGTCCCGGTAGATCTCCTCCAATCGGTCGCCCCGGTCCATCACATGGTAAATGGCCCCCTCATACTCCATCCGCGCTTTTCTTGGCATGCTAGGATTCTGCCCCAGCCCCATCAGATGTAAATATGGAAGAACTGACCCCTTTTACCCCTTTTATGCAGTCAGCTCAGATCCGGCATTGCCCGGAGCATGAACTCATCGAAAAGCGGCACAGTAAATGCCATGTCGCCGTAGGCCGGGCTGTAAATCATGCCTTTCTGGATAAGATTCGCACGGGTTGGCCCGAGGCTGTTGATTTTCACGCCAAGCGCTTCCGCGATATCGCTGCTGCGCCGTGCCCCGGACCCGAGTCCTGCCATGGCCCGCAGAAAACGCCTTTCACCCGGAGTGAGCCTGTCGAAGCGGACGCGGAAAAAGTTTTCATCCAATCGTTGAACGACCGTCGCAGATGCGTCATTGACCGCTTGCAGGGTGATCGGTGATGCCTCAGCGCGATTCCATGATTGATAACCCCATTCCTGAAGAAAATAGGGATAGCCCTTCGTCAGCCGGGAGATTTTCTTCAACGCAGCAATTTCAAAATCCACACCCGCGTCTTTGGTCGGATCCTGTAACGCTTTGATCGCATCGGGTTCTGAGAGAGCGCCGATGTCCGGAAAGCTGAACAGCCGTTCCGCATAGGATTTCGACTCGCCAGCCAGACCTGGCAGTATGGGCAGGCCCGCGCCAAGCAGGACCATGGGCAACTGGCGTTGCTGCATTTTGTGCATGGCCATGATGAGAGCGCTGAGCTCCTTGTGGCTGAAATACTGAAGCTCATCAATGAGCAGTGCCACGGGAACCTTGCGTTCCTCGGCAGCTTCCGCGACGGCCACAAAAAGATTGGGCAAGTCGCTTTCCAGATCGCCGCTGTCCGCCGCTCCTTTTTCCGGGTCAATGTCCAGGCCGACCTCGATGTCGCCGAGGGATACTTTGACGCCGTTCATGAAACCCTTGAGCACGGCAAGTCCTCGTTTTGCCTTGTCTCCCGCACCGGCTACACGATCCAGCTCAAACAGCAGCTTGCGCAGTGGCGGCACAAGCAATGCGGCGAGGGATTTATCTTCATGGGCCTCCACCGCAACGGTGCGATAGCCTGTCTTGATGGCGAGCCGTTCAATTTCATTGAGCAATACCGTCTTGCCGACACCTCGCAGACCGGTGAGTAAAATACTTTTCTCGGGGCGCTTTTCTTTGACCCGCCCGAGCAGAATGCGCGCCTGTTCGAGGATTCCCGCACGACCAACGAGTTCCGGCGGCGGCGAACCTGCTCCGGGGGAAAAGGGATTTTTAATGGGATCCATAATGCTTGCGAGTTTCTAGTAACTTCTAACCATATCTACAAGCTTTTTGCTAGAAGACGCTATAAATAGCTAGATGTGAAAATGGACTTCGATCTTTCTGCCCTCGATATCCAGTTTTGTCCGGACACGGTGAGAAATTTGACAGCGGAGGATTGCCTCGCTCACCGCCCGGACGGGAAGGTGAGCACGCCTTTGGGCGTCATTTCAGAGCCAAAATAGGAAAGGGAACCTTGGGGAACCCCAGTTCGGCCCAGCGCAAAGGTCTAAATTCCAACAACTTCCGTTTTTGCCACAAAACAAGCGATCATTTGGCAAATGGCCCCCTCATACTCCATCCGCGCTTTTCTTGGCATGCCTCCATCCTGCCCCAGCCCCATCAGATGTAAAGATGGAAGAACTGACCCTTTTTACGGAGTAATCAGTCCTCTCTTTCCAGGAGAGGGGAGTCGATGAGACGCACGTAGTCCTCCAGAGTTCCACCATCCAGGCAGCACTCGATAATCTCGCGTCCCTTTGGCAGGAGATCGGGCACCAAAAATTGTGAAATCTCCTGATGGAAGAATTCCGCAAGGATCTCAGCCCCGCGGTCGTAGGCCGCTTCGCCAACCTCGGGTTGTTGCTCCACCTCGAAAAACCATTTTCCGATCGTCCGGCCCTCGACAATGATTGAGGACGGTGTGAAGCCGAGCAGCGGGCAACGGGAGGGCGACATGCTGGACTCCGTGAAGCGTGCTCCTCCGCGCCTGGCCAGATACTCGCGGGTGATCCATTGCGGCATGAAACCCACCTCCCAGACTCCGATATGCTGGTTCGGCACCAGGATGTAGCGGACGCTCGGCGTTTCCAGGATCTGGCTGAGTTGGAGATTCGCCTGGTCCACGCGTCTCCCTGTGGCAAACGGCCAATATGACCCGACTCCTTCCGACGACATGCCTTCGGTTTCAACAATACTCGGGTTTGCATGGCCGCGCGGGGCAACAAGACGCCAGAGCCATGCCAGAGCCGGCGGCAGAAGGTGAAACAGACCCAGGATTCCGTAGGTCGGATGTTCTGCGGTGCAGGGAGGCGTGCGAACCCCGAAGCTGCGCACGTCCACATCCACCGCACCATTCACCACGTTGGGAATCGTCCGACGCGGAACGATCAGGCGCGGGTTCGGGCACGGCTTTCCGGGGGCATCCATCGTATGTTCCCATAAAAGGCAGGTCGCGCCGGGCTGGCCCTCGATGTTGAGAAAAAGCAGCGGCTCGGGCGGGTGGATCGAGAGCCGCTCGAGATTCGGGTCGATGCCGTAATGCGTGAGATGGTTGCACCGCACGAACCATGCATTCTCGGCGTCCATCAAGGTCAGCTTGCCCCGGCCCTTCTCCAGCGACGGATGGCACAGCGCCATGTCGTCGGTGACCGGTTGGAGTTGGCATGTCTGCGGAAGCGTCAGCGTGCGTTTTTCCCCGGTTTCAAGATTGCGTCCGATGAGCAACGAGCCACCCGCCTCGCGATGAGGCTCCTCCAGCATCTCGCTCTTTCCTCCGCCGCTTGCGCCCTCATGGGAGATGACAATCCTGTTGTCGTAGGGGGTGACCACGCGGACGGTCGAGCAGTGCATCGTGAGCCAGTGTTCCTCCTCGCCGAGGTTGAGCAAGACTCCGTAGATGCCTTTCTTGGCGCTGGGCCCCGGATACAGGTTGTAGCTGAACAACTCGTGGCTGCCCTCCAGACGGTTGTGCACCACGACTTGCTGCCCGCTAAAATCGGTGTGACGAAACGGCGGAGCGACGTAGATCACCGCACGTGGGAAAAAGTCCTCCGGCAACTCGTCGCGAGGGATGATCCCTTGGAGTAAGGCCAGCCCGAGTGCGAAAAAGCCCGCATTGTCGGGCGCGATGACCATGGCATGGACGCCCTTGCCAGGCATGCCTGCGTAAAAAGGGAAAGCTGCCAGGGGCTGCGTTTTCAACCAGTCGAACGTGCGCTGGCGCATGTCCTGAAACGGCGTGCCAAATCGTTGTTCATAGGTCGGCTTGTCGGTCGGGCGTGTGTCGCCGATCACCATGCAGTCCGGATCCCGGCGGCGCATATAGGCCTCGGTGTAATTGGCGCAAACTCCGTTCTTTGCCATGCACACCATGGCCTCGACAACCCGCCCCTTGCCCGGAACCTCATAGGCGACCTCATGCCACCCATGCACAGCGTCCCGCACCGCCAAATCCGCCAGTTCGGCCGATGAAGAGGCAATCCTCACCGAGGGGGCGGCCTCAAAAATCGCTTGAACTTCGGTGGGAAGCCGGAAGCCGGCGTTGACTGCAACTCTGGTGCTCATGACGTGGGATTTCTCTGTTGGTTTGGTCGTGCTTTGATCAAAAAAGGCCGCAGATCTGATTGCAGGCAACTTTTCTTGCGCGAAAACCTACCTGCCACGGAGATGGCCCGCTACGCATCTGCTGATAGTTCTGCGCATTTTTTGCTGTCAAGTTCTGCCTCTTCTCTAAAATCTTCAGCATGCCGAGGATCTTGCATCGTGCCCTGCTGAAGCGGTTACACTGTCTGCCTGAGGTCGCGAGTTTTATCGCCGATTTCCGCACGCTGACCGGTTTGAACCTGCGCCTGCTGGATAAATTTGGGTTTCCGGTTTCCTCGGATCATCCTTTGGGAGTGTTGTGCGGGATGGTGCAGCGAAGCCCTGAGGGAAAGCGGTTTTGTAATCGCACGCGGCAGCGGCTTTTGGACCGTGTGAAGGTAGACCCGGCAGCCTGCTCCTGCGACGCAGGCCTCAATGAAGTATCCATTCCCCTCCAGATCAGCGCTCAGACGGTCGGTTTCTTTGTGTTCGAGGGATTTCGCTACGGTCCGATCGGCAGGGAAGAGCACAGGCGACTTGAGCACCTTCTTTCCAAGTCCGGGGTGAACCTGTCTTCTGCTGAGCATCGCCGTCTGCTGGAGGCGAGTCCGGTGATATCACGGGAAGGCGTCGGAGCCATGACCCGCCTTGTCGCCCTGATGACCAAGCATTTTGGGCTCCTTGTCTTGCGTCAATTTGGCAAGGAACAAAAAGCCCTGCCGGCCTTGGCGCACAGGGCGTGCCGGTATATCCGTGCTCACGGCCTTACCGGGTCCTGTTGTATGAAGGATGTCGCCCACGAGTGCGGTGTCAGCCCGGCGCACCTCTCCCGTGTTTTCCACCACTCAACCGGCCTGACACTTTCCGAATACCTCGCGCGAGTCCGCGTGGAGCATGCGCTTGGACTTCTGAAGAACCGGCGGCAACCCATCACAGAAATTGCCTTTGCGAGCGGTTTCCAAAGCATTTCGCAATTCAACCGCACCTTCAAACGCATCGCCGGCAGCGCACCCACCCGTTTCAATCCTCAAGCTCCTTCCATTCTCGTGGCTGTCCTCGGGGGCCTTTGGACATTTCTATCCTGAGCACAGGCTTTGAGGCCTGTCTTGGGTTCAAAACGAGGAAATCATTTGGCAAATGGCCCCCCTTCATACTCAATCCGCACTTTTCTTGGTATTCCAAGATTCTGCCCCAACTCCCTAAGATGTAAAGATGGAAGAACTGACCCCTTTTCCTTGAGAGAGGAGATTCATCGGACCCGACAGAGCAGGTCCCTCCAGGCGGGGGCGCACCAGCGTTGGAGGGATGACCTCCGTGTCGTCCGACTTTTCCGAAGGGAATTCATCGGACCTGACGGAGCAGGTCCCCCCAGGCGGGGGGGTTTGGAAATGTCAGAATTTTCCATTCCACCGGTTACCGCTGAAGATCCGGCGATTTGACGGCCCGGCGCGATAGAGACGGGCGGCCCTGCGGCGGGTTCCGCCGTCCCGCAACGCCTCCGCTAAAAACAGGAAGAGGCCTCGGATCGCTCCAAGGCCTCTTCCACTGCGGAGGGGAAATTGTGTCAGGCTCGGCGCCGGCGGCGCAGGATGACTATTGTCGTTAGACTGCCTGCGAGGAGTGCCCATGTGGCGGGCTCGGGGACGGCTACGAAATTCGTGAAAGTTGAATTAATGCTCCCAGCACCATTCCAATTCAAGGCAAACCCGATAATATCGTTCATGTTTCCAGTTCCCGGAGTATCAAGAACCAAACTCACTACAGATGGCACCGCACCGACACCCACAGTCGTGAACGTATAAGTGTTAGCAACTGCAAAGCCAGAATCAAAGAAATCAATGCTTGCTGGAAGATCAGGGTTTGTCCCGGAAACACTAAATTCGACCCCAAGTGTTGAGTATGAGCTCCAATCGTAAGTTGTATCAAACCCGCCAAAAACGGAATCACTTAGAGCAAGAGTGCCATTAAACGTCAAACTAGTTGCCGATTGCGTGAAAGGGGCAGTAGAACCCGGATCCGGAGTGAAGTTATTCGTTCCGAATGATGTCAGAATTTGGCTATATGCCGAAGACCCGATGAGAAAGGCCAAAATTGAAGTGAGGAATTGTTTATTCATGGTAAGCGTGATTCATAATTAAATTTGTTTAAGCTAAACTAATTCAGAGCGTAAGGGAGCTCTTGCGTCAGCGGCGTGTATCCTGTGGCAATTCCTTTTTTAACGATATACAATGTAGTGCCCGCTGCGATCACAGTAGAGTCGCTAACAGGGTTTCCAAAGGTAGACTTTCGCCAATTTGTACCGTCAAACCAATATTTTGATGCGATACCGTTTGATGTGAGAGTAACAGTGTCGGCAACGGTGGCATTAGCCCCTGAGAGCCAGCCTGATATCGAACTTATCCCTGTATTCACAAGAGTTGTGTCAGTCGGGAAATATTGAGACAAGAAAGTTGTTCCAGAGTTCTTTATTAGCACCGTGCGTGGCTCAACGGGCACATCGCCAGTGACTGAGAGAGTAACCTGGCTTGCAGGCAGGCGACCATACTGAATACCGTAGTAAGGAGCAACGGGCGTATTGCTTGCATCGGGGTTGCCAAAAGTTACCTTCGTCCACCTCGCAGGGACCGCATCTGTTTTATAGAAGTAGGTGCTAGCTATGCCGTTCACAACCAAAATCACCGTATCGGATTGAGCGGACGTTGTGCCACCTTGAATGCCCGTAGATGCAGGAGTCCCGAGTAATGAAGAGAGAGTATCACATTCCAAAATTCTATATGTGTCTCCGCTCGGTCCGACGCTTATTCCAAGATTCTGGAGATTTATGGCAGCTTGGTCTGAAGCACTTAGGGTGACGGTATCAGCAGTGTTAGGAACAGTAGTCGAGAGCAAGAACATGTATCCTTTAGCAAGACCACTTGTGATCAGTAAGAGTTTCGGCGTTGACGAGGCTGAAAGCTCGCCGCTGGCCCAACCGGCTGTAGCATCTGACACAGAATTCGCAGTTAACGCTGAAATTGTCCCAGTAGAATGCCCTGTCAGCTGGGCTGTTTGTAGCAAGGGGAGCGAGATCAGCGATGTCTTTTTTGCCGCCCCAGTCCCCGCCGGAATCGTCACCGTCACCGCCCCGACCGGCGTGGTTGTCGCATTTTGACCGAAAGCTGAGGCCGCAAGCGCGAAGGCTGCGCTGGCAGCGAGAAAAGGAGGGAAAAGTTTCATGGCTTTGAAGGGAATCTATCTTGGAGAAGTGGGGCTGTGCAACAAAAATTTTCTGTCTGAGGTGATTTTTTTCAGGAGCCGGCGTGGCGTTTTCGGCACCAGAAAAACGCACTTCATGTTGATTAAGAGTATGTTACGAATTTCGTCTGTCGCAAAATGATATTTTTTCCGCCGCAAATCGCACCATTTATGCAACGGAGTTGGACGGTTTATTTTTCCGCCTGGTGGGAACTGCTCTGTCGGGTTTGATGCATTCCTCACAAAAGTCGGACGACACGGAGGTCGTCCCTCCATCGGCCGGCGTGGCCATTCGCCTGATGCGTCTCCTGCTTGGAGGGACCTGCTCTGTCGGGTCCGATGAATCTCCTCTCACAAGTCGGACGACACGGAGGTCGTCCCTCCATCGGCCGGCGTGGCCCTTCGCCTGGTGCGTCTCCTGCTTGGAGGGACCTGCTCTGTCGGGTCCGATGAATCTCCTCTCACAAGTCGGACGACACGGAGGTCGTCCCTCCATTGGGTCGATCGGGGCGTTTTTTTTGATTGCGCGGGTCGGGGTTTTTCCGCATGGCTTTTTGATGGATGAGATTGGGCGTCGGCATCCGGCTCACTGGCCAGCTCATGAGGGATACAACGCCCCCGTGATGGTCTTCCTGACCGTCTGCACGTCGGGGAGGAAGCCCGTGCTGGCGAATCCCGAAGCGCATGAGGTCCTTCGCTCGGCTTGGGGTATGGGCGGGACTTGGACTGTTGGGCGATACGTGATCATGCCCGAGCACGTGCATCTTTTCTGCGCCCCTGCGGAATTTCCACCAAGACCACTCAGGGAATGGGTCAGATTTTGGAAATCCCACGCGGCGCGTCACTGGCCACGCCGGGAGGATGCGCCGCTGTGGCAAAGGGATTTCTGGGACACGCAATTGCGCCGCTCGGAGAACTATTCCGAGAAATGGGAATACGTTTCGGCGAACCCTGTGCGGGCGGGCCTTGTGGAAAATCCGCAAGATTGGCCTTACCAAGGGACCATGAATCTTCTGATGTGGTGATTTTGGAAGGGACGGGGGGGGGGGCAGCCATCGCTGATGCGTTTTTTGCTTGGAGGGACCTGCTCTGTCGGATCCGTTGAATCTCCTCTCACAAGTCGGACGACACGGAGGTCGTCCCTCCATCGGCCGGCGTGGCCATTCGCCTGGTGCGTCTCCTGCTTGGAGGGACCTGCTCTGTCGGGTCCGTTGAATCTCCTCTCACAAGTCGGACGACACGGAGGTCGTCCCTCCATGGTTGGTGTTCCCCTTCGCCTGGTGCGTCTCCTGCTTGGAGGGACCTGCTCTGTCGGGTCCGTTGAATCTCCTCTCAAAACGCGGACGACACGGAGGTCGTCCCTCCATGGTTGGGTCCGATGATGGGCGTTGAACCTTATTTCAGTTCCGGGGTATCACGGGCTCCATGCCATATACGGATGATCTCGATCAAATTGGACTCATCTTTGACGCGGTAGATGATCCGATAGGGAGAGACGATGACCTCGTGCAAATCCTGCTGGTTGAACTCCGGAACAATTCGCCCCATGCGGGGATGGTCCTGAAGCATCTCAACCCTGGCCACAAGTCTGCAGCCAAAATGTTCAGCCCGTTGCGGGCTATCCTTCGAAATATATTTTACAAGGCTCCGTAGATCCCGCTGTGACGTTCGCGACCAAACTATTCGGTGAGCCATGTCGCCAATTGCTTCTTGATCTCTGCATGCGGGATGGTGTCGCCACGGTCGATGTCATCAATACCTTTTTGAATTGCCGCCATAAACTCCACACGATCAGCAATTTGATCAAATGAGACATCATCGGGAAGCTCTTGAATTGCCTCTAGAACAAGCTCTTTTTGGCGCATATGGTCAGAATTTACCACGGCCATGTCAGCGCGGCAACATTCCTTGTCGGTCCTAGTCGGGTCCGTTGCACTCCTCTCACAAGTCGGACGACACGGAGGTCGTCCCTCCATTGGTTGGCGTGGCCGTTCGCTTGGTGCGTTTTTTGCTTGGAGGGACCTGCTCTGTCGGGTCCGTTGAATCTCCTCTCACAAGTCGGACGACACGGAGGTCGTCCCTCCATCGGTCGGCGTGGCCATTCGCCTGGTGCGTCTTCCGCTTGGAGGGACCTGCTCTGTCGGGTCCGTTGAATCTCCTCTCACAAGTCGGACGACACGGAGGTCGTCCCTCCATGGTTGGTGTGGCCTTTGATCAGGTCCGGGCTTGGGGGGGGAAGGAAGGATTGACGAGGGCGGAGGGGAGAGGGTATTGAACCAGCCTATGAAACTCCTGCTTTTTCCCGTCCTTGCGTCCGTTTTGGCTTTCGCCGGCTGTGCGAGCACCAGCCCGAAGGCTGCCTCCACGGCTGCTTTCAAGGCAAAATTTGCGAAGGCCGACACGAATAACGACGGCAAGGTGACGCGTCAGGAATTCGGGTATTCGATGATCGAAGAGGCTTTCCGGATGTTTGACACGAATAAGAACGGGGTGATCACGCTGGAGGAATTTGTGGCATCGGGAGGCTCGCCGGAGTCCTTCAAAAAAATCGACCGCAATGGCAACGGGGTGATCACGCTTGATGAGGCGAAGTCGGCAAAGGTCACGATGGATGCGATGACGATCAACTTCTATGCAGCGGATGCGGACAAGGATGGCTACGTGACCCTTGGCGAGGCGCTTGCCTACCGCGAGAAGGCGCGGGAATACACGCGCTAAGGCACCGGCCAGCGAGAAAAATCGGGGGTTTTCATTCGGAAGCCTCTGGGATAGATTGATCCTCTGCCATGCGTTATGCGCGATCACTACCGGCCTTGGGGGCCATCGTTCTCACCTGTTTTTCCGGCGCGGTGTCGGCGGCGGAGGATGCGTCTCTGGCGACCGGGCGGAATTTTGCGCCGTTTCTCCTGCAACTGAAGCCGTCGGTTCAGATGAGTCCGCTGCCGGGTTGGATGCAGCTTCCTGCGGTGGTGCAGGAGGAGACGGCCACGGTGGAGATCCCGCTGCCAGCCCTCTGGCAGGCCCCGGCGGCAGAATATTTTGCTGTGACGGTCGTCTTCCATGACGGGGGGGATGGTGGGCCGGCCCTGGAGTGGCGGGCGGCCAATGGCACAACATCGGTCCTCTCGCAGGGCCTTGGTGAGTCGGGAACCGCGCTCGGGCTGAATGCGCGCACGGTCCTCCTGCCGCAATCGATCACACGGGAAGGCGGCACACTTCTGGTCTCGTATTACGCGCGGTTCGACAGACTGGTGAGTGTGGCGGCGCGTCCGGCGCGGGGAAATCTCCTGGCGATTCTAGGTGGAGACAGCGATCCGGTGCTGGTGGACGAGGCCCTTCGGGTCCTTGAGCGCAGGGAGGTGGACGGCCTTCGACCGCAGCCCCTGACCGGAGACCTGCGCCGGGGGGCGGTCGTCGAGGCCGAGCTATCAGCCCCGGTCCAGCCGCTTGAAGATGAAGTGGAATTTATTGTTCCAATCGATGGGTTGGTGGAAGGGACCATGATCCGGCTTGATGTGCTCGGGCTCGATCCGGAAGCCGCCATCGAAGTGCGGGTCAATTCCCTTCTGGCCGGCGCACTGAATTTCCCGTCGTTCCGCCTCGATGATCCGGCTCTGCTTCCGGACAGCCTCGGGCGCCTGATCATCGCCGGATGGCGGACCGGCACGCTCTTCATCCCCGCCCGCTTCTGGCTGGACGGCGAAAATTCGCTTGTCGTCTCGTTGAAACGGTCTGCGGTGGAGACCGGCCGGCCGGTTTTTCTGCGCAATGCCGTGCTGCATTTGCGGTTCGGAAACCGGGAACAGGATGGGGACCCGCCGGAACCTGACCTCACCCTGCCCGACCCTCTGCTGCCCGATCCGGAAGAGCTTCCGCTGCCTGAAATCATCACGGGCCTCCGGTAAGCTGCCCGAGGAAGGGATGTCCGTTTCCGGGCGGGGCGAGCGGAAACGAAATTTGCCAGCGAATCCAACGGATGGACGCGGATAAGCCGAAATCCCGCAGCTGAACCACGAATTTTCACTAATAAAAGGGAAAATGGGAATTAACCACAGAGGACACAGAGAGCACAGAGGGAAGAAGATACAGGATTTTGATGGCTTGATGCCTCATCATCTTTTGGATGAGACCTCCCTTTGCCTTGCGTGATTTCGCAAACCCCAGCCCCTCTTTTGTTTGCACTCCGTGAACTCCGTGTTCTCCGTGGTTCATTTCGGTTTCTAGGATAAAATCAGGCGGGGTCAGCCCTGCCCGGAGATTTTTTGCAGGACGTCGCGATACCAGGACGGGCGTGAGGGCGGTTCTTCTTCGCGGATGGTGGAGGTTGGCGGGGTGCGGCGCTCGGCCCAGTCCCAGAGGTCTTCGCCGGGTGGGAGCGGTTTTCGTTTTCGCGCGGAGGTTTTCATGAGCGGCTGTGATTGATGCGGATGAGGGCGCGGAAGACGCCTTGGATGACGAGTTCGCGGGCCGGGATGAGGTCCGGGTATTTCGGGTTTTCGGCGTGGAGGAACGGTTTACCTCTCTGGAACAGGTAGCGTTTGAGGGTTGTCTCCCCGTCAATCAGCGCCGCCACGATATCGCGGTGGCGGGGTTCGGAGAGTTCGAGGATGACGACATCCCGGTCCAGGATACCGGCACCCACCATGGAGTCGCCGCGCACCTCGAGAGCGAAGGTCCGCGAGTTTTTCGGGAGCCGGATCGAATCGGGGTCCACGGTGATGCAGCGGTCGGACTGCTCGACGGCATCGACGGGAAGGCCGGCGGGGATTGCGCCGAGAAGCGGGATATTCAGCCAGCGGGGAGGAGCTGGATCATTCAGGACCATCGAGCGGGCGAGGCCGCCGGCGCGGTTGAGAAACCCCTTTTTCTCCAGGGCCATCAAGTGGCGGGTGGCGGCAAACGGGCTCGAAAACCCGAATCGCGCCTGGATCTCCCGCACGGTGGGCATCGCAAACCCGTCCCGTCGGCGTTCCCGGATGAAGTCCAGCACGGCAAGTTGCTTGTCTGTCAGGCTCATGTGTTCATATGAACACTATGCCGAAAATCTGTCAAGCTTTCCTCAGAAAAAAAGATCCCCTACGAGAGCGGCACGGGTGGAGGATCCAGGGATGGGGCATCGGGCTGAGCGACAGGTTCTCCGGCACGGGCCAGGCCACTTGCAGACCGTCTGGCAGAGTTCTCCGGGCGCTTTGCCCTCAAAGGGAAAATGGGAATGAGTCACAGAGGGAAGAAGATACAGGATTTTGAAGGCTTGAGGGGCAATCACCTTTTGGGAGAGACATTCCTTTGCCTTGTTTGATTTTGCAAACCTCAGTCCCTCTTTTGGTTGCAGTCAATTTTCGTAAGTTCCGCGGGTGACGCCGATTTGGTTGCGGGCTTTGAGGGTGCGCCAGACGTCGGAGGGGTTGGCCGAGCCGTCGAGGAGGGACTGGTAGGTCTGGATGGTGGCGCGCGTCTGTTCGGCGGATTCCTCGAGGAGCTCGATGCGGAAATTCCGGAGGCCGGCTGCGAAGAAGTCGGGAAAGAGGGAAGCCCCGGATTGTGGGGTCGCGTGGAAGAGGGTGTTCCGGCAGCCGACGTCGGCGCGCAGCGGGTGCTCGATGCCGACGCGGTCGCGCAGGTGAACGCGGTGGCTTTCGCACGGCCGTCCGCAATTCGTGTAATCCGTGCCATCGGACATAAACGCGGCAAACACGCAGTGCTCCATGTGAAACATCGGCATGTGGTAGTGGAGGGTGAGTTCGAACCAGTCCGGCGGGGCGTGGCGCAGGAGGGCAAGGATCTGGTCGGCGTTGAGGTCGTGCGAGATCGACAGGCGCTCGATGCCGAGTCGGTGAAAGACGGCCGCCGTCGCGGGGTTCGCGACATTGAGCGAAAAGTCTCCAAGGCACCGCAGCGGGCTGCCGGAAAAATACGAAATCCCCCCCACATTGCGGATCAGAACGCCATCCGGGGCGGCGTTCTCGATGAGCTTGAAAAACCCTTCCTCCCCCGCTTTTTGAATGCGGGGGGTGGCGAGGAAAATTTCCGCGTCGCCATGGGATCGCACGCTTGCGACGGCGTCCTTGTATTTCCGGATGTCCTCGAAGTCGGCGGCAATCCCGCGGATTCCGCACTCCAGTGCGGCCTCGAGTTGTTCCGCCGAACGGCAGAGGACGAAGAGGTTGGCCGTGGGGGAAGCGGGCGGGGCATACGCCGGGAGGAGCGCTTCGAGCGGCGCTTTCGCAGCGGAATCGTGGGCCGTGAGGCAGCGGACGATCTCCCGGCGGAGGCGGTTGATTTCCGAGACCGGAAGGATGACGTCTCCCGCGAGTTGGTTATCAACAGCGCCCACAACGAACGGCGTGCCGCCAAGCTTCCCGAGCTGGGCCTCGAGGGATGCGGTGGTGAGCGGACGGGATCGGGCAGACTCCAGGAGGACGTCGGAGACGACGCGAATTCCCCGGCATGTCACCTCCATCGGGGTTCCAGCCGAACCGCTCACAGAAAAATCCAGCCCTTCCATATTCGCGTCACGAGCGGGAAGTTTTCCGGCGAAGGAATTTTTGAGTTCTTGTTCGAGCGCGGGGTCGCTGGTTTTCCAGACGCGGGAGCCGGCCGGGATCAAGCGGTCGTCGAGCTTGCCATATTCGAACGAGAGGCGGTGATCGCGGACCTGATAGACGCGTCCGCCCTGCTCGCGATCCGTGTCGCCGCCCGTGTCGAAGACAACCCCGTCACCGGGTTTGACCGGCACGGCCAAGGCATCCAGCTCGACGTGGTCCCCCGAACAGCGGACGACACGACCCAGGAATGCCCCGCGTTTTTTCCCGAAGCGGGCCCCGACCAATTCCTGGTGATTGACCCCGTGGACCCAGCCCGTAGAAAGGCCCCGCGAGAACGTCATCTCAAGCCGGTAGCGGTCGGAGTCGTTGTAGGAGACCGGTCGGTCGGCCCGGACGGCGTCAAGCGCCTTCCTGTAAACCGCCGTGACGGCGGCGACGTATTCCGGAGATTTCAGGCGACCCTCGATTTTGAAGCTGACAACCCCGCGGGCGACGAGGTCGGGGATTTCCTTTACCGCAGCGAGGTCCTGCGGGGACAGAAGGTAGCGACGGTCCCCGAGATCCTGGAGTGCGCCATCCACCATGAGCTCGTAGGGCATCCGGCAGGCCTGCGCACACTCGCCGCGATTGGCACTCCGGCGCCCCAGGGCCTCGCTCGTCAGGCATTGCCCGGAATAGGCCACGCAGAGCGCTCCGTGAACGAAGACCTCCAGCGGAAGGATGGATGGAAATTTTTCCAGTTCCCGAAGAGAAAGTTCGCGGGCGAGGACGACCTGGCTCACGCCAAGCGACTTCGCGAACGCGACGCCTTCGGGGGAAGTGATCGTCATTTGTGTCGACGCATGAACCCGCAGCCCGGGGAACATTTGTCGGGAAAGGTCGGCCAGGCCGACATCCTGGATAATCACGGCATCAACCCCGGCCGCGTGCAGGGACTGGAGCTCGGCGACGGCCTCGGGCAACTCGTTCGTGAAGATCAAAACGTTGAGCGCGACATACGCCTTCACGCCGTGGCTGTGGAGGAAGGCCACGACATCCGGCAATTCCTCGTCGCGGAAATTGTCCGCCCGCATGCGCGCATTGAATCGCGGCATGCCGAAATAGACGGCATCGGCCCCATTGGCGACGGCCGCCCGAAGGCAATCCCAGTCGCCAGCCGGCGAGAGCAACTCGATCAGGTGCGGGGGGGTCACGGATGGGCCTCAGTTAAAGTGTTCACAATTTCCATGCGCCCTCGAAGGGCACAGCATCGCACGGAAGTTTTCACATGGGGCCGACCCCGGCAACAGAAATCCCGGAGAGCGCCATGAAACGGGGGTGATCAAAACTGGGTGAAGTGATTGGCGGCCAGAGAGTCTCCCTCCCTGATCGGAGGGCAGCGGGGAAGCCATCCAAGAGATCTGCATCCAACCTCACCCACATTTCGTCGCACCCCAAAGAACGGGTCACCCCGTCACCCCCCCTTGGCTTGACCTCAGCCCGGGCTCCCTCCATTCCCCCCCTTGAAAACCAAAAAAACTGGTTGTAGATTGAGGCATGGCTCTCTCCCTCCTCTCCTTCACAATTTTGGCTCTGCTAGGGCTTTCGTGTGTGATCGCCCCGTTTCTGACTCCCGTCCGGTAGCCTTCGCATTCCGTCACGAGCGCGGCATCGGCGCTGTTCGCGAAATTCGCGGGCCCTTCTGTGACTTTCTGGCTTAAAGCTGGACCGGATCCTCGAGAAGCTCGGCGACGCGCTTGAGGAGCCGGCCGGCGGCTCCACCATCCAGCACGCGGTGGTCGAAGCTCAGGGTGAACTGCGCTTCGACAACAGGGATAAATTCCTCGATCGCCGGATTCCAGAATGGAACCATGCGCCCGACTCCCATGCCGATGAGCAGGGTCTGCTCGGGAAGTGGAATCGGCGTGGCGAGGGTCAGGCCAAAAGTTCCGTAATTCGTGATGGTGGCGATGGATCCCCCGGTGTCGCTGACGGGAAGGCGGCGTTGGCGGGCCAACTCAACGAGCCGGTTATACCGCGGAACCAGATCATCCAGCGGCGACTGGTCGGCATTCCGGATCACGGGAACCATCACCCCGTCCTCGGCTTCGACGGCGAACCCGATGTCGATCGAAGGGGGGTGAACGATGCGCTCGCCGATGAGGCGCCCGGCGGGAGCGCTGTTCTCGCCCAGAGCAATGGCCAGGGCGCGCAGCGTGTAGAGAGCGGGCCCGGGTTTAGCCGGATGCTTCTTCCTGTGGGCAAGCAGGTTGTCGAGATTGATCGGACGGAAGACCGTCGCCAGCGGGCGCGACCAGCTCCGGATCATGGCATCCGCGACGGCTTTGCGCATCGGCGAGGCGGGCGTCGTCTTGTTACGCTCGATGCCGGCCATAAACCGCTCCAGGTCCTCAATCGTCACCCTCCCCCCGGCTCCGCTCCCCGGAATCCCGGAAAGGTCGGCCGCGCGAAGTCCCAGCTCGGCCATGCGCGCCTTCATGCGCGGGGAAAGGTAGCTGGCACCTCCGGCA